>JANPJB010000009.1:0-6302 GCA_031425295.1 Flavobacterium sp.
GAACAGTCGGTTCAAGGCATTGGTTGGGATGGAACACTCAATGGCATAGATCTTCCCTCATCGGATTATTGGTTCCGGGTTTTCTATAAAGAGAATGGAGAAGCTAAAGAATACAAGTCGCACTTTTCTTTGAAGCGATAAACGTAAAATTATAAGTAATAAAAAAAGCAACTCTTTTCGAGTTGCTTTTTTTATTGGGGGTTGTTATATTTCTGATGCCCTAGCCCCGTTGGCAGCGATATCCTTTTGTGCCATGGTTTACTTCGTAAGTTCGCCAAGGCTCGGGGGCACAAAAGATTTAGCGGACAGCGGAAATATGCTCCTAAAATTACTTTTTATTATAAGCTTCAAGCGCTGCTTTTAGAATTTGCACCGAACGGATCAAATCTTCTTTTTTCAAAACATAAGCGATGCGCACTTCGTTGAGTCCGACGCCGGGCGTAGAGTAAAATCCTGCAGCCGGAGCCACCATCACGGTTTCTTTATTCAGATCATACGATTCCAAAAGCCATTGCGCAAATTTGTCGGCATTGTCGATCGGAAGCTGTGCGATACAATAAAAAGCGCCTTTGGGTTTTGCAACTTTTACGCCTTCGATCTTCTGGAGTTCTTCTACCAGCGTATCGCGTCGTTCGCGGTATTCCGTGATCACTTCATCGAAATAACTTTGCGGCGTGTCAAGCGCAGCTTCACTAGCGATTTGGGCAAAAGTGGGTGGACTCAAACGCGCTTGGGCGAACTTCATTGCGGTCGCCATCAATTCTTTGTTTTTAGAAACGATGCAGCCGATTCTTGCGCCGCACATGCTGTAACGTTTAGAAACCGAGTCGATCATGATCGCGTGTTCTTCGAGTCCGGGCATGTTCATTACCGAATAGTGCACATCACCGTCATAGGTGAACTCGCGGTATACTTCGTCCGCAATTAGGAACAAATCATGTTTTATTACGAGTTCAGCCAATTGCTGCATTTCGTCTTTTGAATATAAGTATCCGGTTGGATTTCCAGGGTTGCAGATCAGTATGGCTTTGGTTTTTGATGTGATGAGTTTTTCGAAATCGGCAATAGGAGGCAAGGCGAATCCGGTATCGATTGTAGAAATTACCGGAACGACTTTTACCCCTGAAGCAGTTGAAAAACCATTGTAATTCGCATAGAAAGGTTCCGGGATAATGATCTCATCGCCTTGATCCATGGTGCTTCCCATTGCGAAAAGTAATGCCTCTGAACCACCGGTTGTGATGATGATATCGGCAACCTCTATCGGAAGACCATGGTTTTTATAGTATTGTGACAGTTTGGTTCTATAGCTTTCGAAACCTGCGGAATGGCTGTATTCTAAAACTTTAATGTCTACGTTTTTGATGGCATTCATCGCGACTTCAGGCGTTTTGATGTCGGGCTGACCAATATTAAGATGGTATACTTTATGGCCTTTTTTCTTAGCAATATCAGCGTAAGGAACCAATTTTCTTATTGGCGACTCCGGCATTTGTTTCCCTTTGTTGGATACTTTTGGCATGATGCGTTGTTTTTTAGTGTTGCAAATTTGCGAATTTTTTGAGAGTACGCCAATTGTTTTAGTTTATATTATTAGCTATCGGTGCAACCTTTTTTTCGTTATTTTTATGGAAATAAAAAATTCATGAAATTTTGTGTTATTTTTTCATTGTTGGTCGTTTTTCAAATGCGCGTGTTCGGCCAATCGGGATTCCAATTTGAATCCGATAAGGAAAAAGTGACGATTCCATTCCAGCTCATCAATAACCTGATTTTCATCCCGATTAAAGTCAATGGTGTCGAACTCAATTTTCTCTTAGATTCCGGCGTTGAAGAAACCATATTACTGAGTCTTGAAGATAAGTCCGAAGTGCGTTTCAACAACGTCAAAAAAATAAAGCTGCGCGGTTTGGGCGATAACGAAGCGATTGAAGGTTTGAAATCATCAAACAACACCTTGTCGTTTCACGGGCTGATCGATCGCAATCACGATGTGTATATCGTATTAGATCAGGATTTTAATTTTTCTTCGCATATCGGCATTCCTGTCAATGGCATAATAGGCTATCATTTCTTTAAAAATAATCTGGTCGAAATCAATTATAGCAGCAAGAAAGTCATTGTGTATCAGGGTAACGCCAGGCTCAGGAAAAAGATTCAAAAGAAATATACCGCATTTCCGCTGAGCATCGAAAGAAACAAACCTTACGTGCAAGCAGACGTGACGCTGAACAACAAAGACGTCAATGCAAAATTATTGGTCGATTTAGGCAATAGCGACGCCATTTGGTTGTTCCAAAACGCCGACAGAAACATTCATATTCCTGCAAGAAATTTTGAAGATTATTTGGGTAGGGGTTTTAGCGGCGATATCAATGGGTACCGATCGAAGATTTCGAAATTCAAATTGAATGCCTTCGAATTTCTCGAGCCGATTGTTTCTTTCCCGAATATCGAATCGATCAAAAGTGTCAGCATGGTTCCAGATAGGCTGGGTTCAGTCGGCGGCGAAGTATTGAAAAGGTTCAATATCATTTTTGATTATCCGAATGAGCAAATGCTGCTGCAGAAAAGCCGGTATTACAGTGATCCTTTTTCGTATAATATGAGTGGTATTGAACTCCAAAATGAAGGTTTGCAATGGGTTCAAGAAACGGTGAAACTGGTCACGGTCGGCAATGAAGTCAGTTTTGACAATACCGGTGAAAGAACCGACAACAGTTTCAAGTATAAGTTTTCATTAAAACCGGTCTATACCATTGTAAGCGTTAGGAAAAACTCGCCCGCGGAAGCTTGCGGATTACAAACTGGCGATGTGATCATCACCATTAACGGTGCGGAGGCTTACCGTTATACACTCCAATCGATCAATAATTTGCTGAAATCCGACGAAGGCAAGTGGTTTACTTTTAAAGTAGAACGCGACGGAAAAGTACTCCTATTTAAATTCCAGCTTAAAAGTGTTTTGTGAAGTGATTTCCTAAAAAGTCCTTCACTTCAGTTTCATTCCTTTTGCCCTAGTTACCTTAATGGAAAGCAAAAAAAAAGAGCCTCAATTTGAAGCTCTTCATTTTTAATTATCACTCGATATAATTCCTTTTTTCTTCTCTAAAATATTGACGGCTTCTTTCACAAGCACCTCGCCTTTAATTTTTATGGCGACACGTCCGCCTTCCACATTCACCGCATTCGATTCTACTGTTATGGTTTTTCTAATCGGACCTGGGCTCATGTTATACTTCACCTCAATTTTTCCGGTTTTTCCGGGCATTATGGGTTCTGTTGGTTTGGTTGGCACCGTACAGCCGCAAGTCGATTGCACATCTTTAATGATCAATGGCGCATCGCCTGTATTCTTAAATTCAAATGTTCGAAGTCCATTATCGCTATCCCGATACACCGTGCCGTAATCTACGGTATTGTCTTTCGCAAGAAACTCGATTTTTGCACCTTGGGCAGCAGCCGAAAAAGCAAAACCTACAAATGCTAACAGTACGAATAATTTTTTCATCATTGAATTTTTTAAGTTGAGTAAAAATACTTTGTTTTCGTTAATGTGCAAATAATTAAATCCTAATTTTTTATTTACTTTTACACGGTTACCAATAAGCTTGCCAATTGGCTGTTTGTTAGGAGCTGTTTCCCGCTATCCATTATAATCTTTTGCAGCGAACACCGCTACAAAAGGATTTTCATTACTATCGGGGCTAGGGCATCAGCAACGTCAGGACGCTTTCGTAACGAATAACCAAATAACCATATCCACAAATATGACAATCCCAGCACAGTTTGATGCCAAGTCGATAGAACAAAAATGGTACGACTACTGGATGAAAAACAATTATTTTCATTCGACACCCGACCAAAGAACGCCATACACGATCGTAATCCCGCCACCCAATGTGACCGGTGTGTTGCATATGGGGCACATGCTCAACAATACGATTCAGGATGTGCTGATCCGTCGGGCGCGGCTCAAAGGTTTCAACGCTTGTTGGGTACCGGGAACCGACCACGCATCGATTGCGACGGAAGCCAAGGTCGTTGCCAAACTGAAAGCCGAAGGCATCAATAAAAACGATTTGTCACGCGAAGAATTCCTAAAACACGCTTGGGATTGGACGGATAAATACGGTGGCGTTATCCTCGAACAACTCAAACAACTGGGCTGCTCCTGCGATTGGAACCGAACCAAATTCACGATGGATCCCGATATGTCGGCTTCCGTAATTCGCTCTTTCGTAGATTTATACAACAAAGGTCTAATATACCGCGGTTACCGCATGGTCAACTGGGATCCAGAAGCCAAAACCACTTTGTCGGATGAGGAGGTAATCTACGAAGAACAACAAGGAAAGCTCTATTTCCTACAATACAAAATCGACGGCAGTGAAGATTTTCTAACCATCGCGACGACGCGTCCGGAAACTATTTTTGGCGATACGGCGATTTGCATCAACCCGAAGGACGAACGTTTTACGCACCTTAAAGGAAGAAAGGCGATCGTTCCAATCTGCGGCAGAATCATTCCAATCATTGAAGACGAGTATGTCGACATCGAATTTGGTACAGGTTGTTTAAAAGTAACGCCGGCGCATGATATGAATGACCGAACGCTAGGCGAAAAGCACAATTTGGAAATCGTAGATATTTTCAACGAAGATGCGACCTTAAACAGTTTCGGATTGCATTATCAGGGTCAGGATCGGTTTGTAGTGCGTGAGGCGATTGCAAATGAACTTGAAACCATCGGTGCTTTGGCAAAGACAGAAAATCATATTAATAAGGTCGGAACATCGGAAAGAACCAAAGCTGTAATCGAACCGCGTTTGTCGGATCAGTGGTTCCTAAAAATGGAAGAACTTGTAAAGCCAGCCATCACATCGGTATTGGAAACCGAAGACATAAAACTGTATCCAAAGAAATTTGACAATACGTATCGTCATTGGCTCGAAAATATCCGTGATTGGAACATTTCGCGTCAGTTGTGGTGGGGACAGCAGATTCCTGCATATTATTATGGTGACGCAAAAGAAGATTTTGTTGTAGCCGAATCTATCGAAGAAGCCCTCATTTTAGCAAAAGCGAAAACCGGCAACCAGCAACTGACCACGGACAACTTAAAGCAAGATGTCGATGCGCTTGATACCTGGTTCTCCTCATGGCTCTGGCCAATGGCTGTTTTCGGTGGCATCATGGATCCCGAAAGCGAAGATTTCAAATATTATTATCCTACGAATGATTTGGTGACCGGTCCGGATATATTATTTTTCTGGGTCGCGCGTATGATCATTGCGGGTTATGAATACACCGGTAAAAAACCGTTCACGAATGTGTATCTGACCGGATTGGTGCGGGATAAACACCGTCGTAAAATGTCGAAATCATTAGGCAATTCACCAGATCCGCTAGAACTGATTGAAAAATTCGGAGCCGATGGTGTTCGTGTTGGACTGCTGCTAAGCGCTTCGGCAGGAAACGACATCATGTTCGATGAGGAGTTATGCCTTCAAGGTAAATCGTTCTCGAATAAAATATGGAATGCGTTTCGACTCATTAAAGGCTGGGAAGTCTCTGACAGTATTCCACAACCAGAATCATCAAAGGTTGCGATCGAATGGTATGAAGCCAAACTGCAGCAAACATTGGTGGAAATCGAAGACCATTTCGAAAAGTATAGAATTTCAGATGCCTTGATGGCAATCTATAAACTGGTTTGGGATGACTTCTGTTCGTGGTTTTTAGAGATGATAAAACCGGCTTACCAGCAACCCATCGATAAGGCAACATTCGATAAAGCGATTGAAATGCTCGAAAGCAACCTCAAATTGCTGCATCCTTTCATGCCGTTTCTAACCGAGGAAATCTGGCAAATCCTAGCCGAAAGAAGTATTGAAGAAGCCTTGATTGTTTCTGAATGGCCAATATTAAAACCTTTCGATGCGAAGATCATTTCAGATTTCGAAATGGCAATTGAAGTCATCTCAGGCATTAGAACCATCCGAAAAGAAAAGAACATTCCGTTTAAAGACGCAATTGAACTCAGCGCCATCAATAATGAGAAAGCATCATCTTTTTTCGATGCAGTAATTGTGAAATTGGGTAACATTTCAACTCATACTTACGTGACGGAGAAAATCAACGGTGCATTATCCTTTCGTGTGAAATCGAACGAATATTTCATTCCGATTACCGGCGCGATCAATGTTGATGAGGAAATCGCAAAACTTACGGAAGAATTAAAATACACGCAAGGATTTTTGAAATCAGTGCAAGCCAAATTATCGAACGAAAAGTTTGTT
>JANPJB010000010.1:0-15821 GCA_031425295.1 Flavobacterium sp.
GCCGCACCTTCATCGGAAACAATTGAGAACACGTCGATATTCGTGATTTTCGGATTGATGATCGTGGAGCGCGATTGGTAGTTTTCGAGTACTTCGATTTTTTGCTTGATGAAATGTGCCTCTTCGAACTGCATGCTACCAGCGTATTCGGTCATTTTTTTCTTGAATTCACGAAGGCTTTCTTTAAAATTACCTTTTAGAATTTGACGGATCGCATCGACCTGCGCCTCATAATTTTCTCGTGATTCGTATCCTTCACATGGTCCTTTGCAATTGCCAATGTGAAACTCCAGACAAACTTTGAATTTATGGTTTTCGATGTTCTTTTCGTTCAGATCATAGTTGCAAGTCCGCAGCGGATATAATTCTTTGATCAAATCTAAAATCGTCCAAACGGTCTTAAAACTCGTGTAAGGACCGAAATATTCCGAACCATCTTTGATCATTCTTCTTGTAGAGAACACGCGCGGAAAAGGTTCTCTTTTGATGCACAACCAAGGATAAGTTTTATCGTCACGCAACAGCACATTATACCGCGGCTGCAGTTTTTTGATCAGATTATTTTCGAGCAGTAGCGCATCGGATTCTGTAGGAACCACAATGTGTTTAATGGTCACGATTTTCCGAACCATGACGTTGGTTTTGGCAGTGTCGTGCACTTTGTTAAAATACGAGGAAACCCTCTTTTTTAGGTTTTTGGCTTTGCCGACATAAAGGATCTTGTCTTCTTTATCATAATACTGATACACGCCCGGATTGTCAGGAAGCGATTGTATTTGAAGCTCAAGGGTTGGGTTGGTCATTTCTGTAGTTGCGTTTGCTGTACAAAAATAGCACATTAATTAATAATTAATCGTTAATAATACGTATTGCCGTTTGCTTGAAAAGGTGCAAAGAAAAGGATACGGATAAACTTTGAGACGCTTTGGCTTTGCGAGATTTTATTTTTATTTTTACAGCATGACTAAATCCGAACTTCGCACCAAATACAAACAACTACGCCATGAACTTTCCGAACACGACATTGAGGAACTGAGTCTTGGCATTGCGAACCAATTGGTCAAAATGGCGATTTGGGAATTTCAATATTTTCATGCTTTTCTTCCGATTGTCGAGAAAAAGGAAGTCGATACCGAATTTATACTGCATGTACTTGCGGGAAAGGACAAAGAAATTGTCGTATCAAAAAGTGATTTTGGAAGTATGCGCATGCGACATTTTTTGTTGACTGATTCGACGAAATTTCAGAAAAACCAATACGGCATTTCGGAACCTGTTGATGGTCTGGAAGTACCATTTAGTAAAATTGACGTTGTGTTAATACCACTTTTGGCTTTTGACAAACTTGGAAACCGCGTGGGTTACGGCAAAGGCTTTTACGATAAATTCTTAATGGAATGCCGTCAGAATGTACTTAAAATCGGGCTGTCCTTTTTTGAAGCCGAAGATATGATTGCCGATGTGTGGGATGGCGATATCAAAATGGATTATTGCATTACACCGAAAGCGATCTATGAATTCTGATGCCTAGCCCCGATTGCAGCAAAGTGCCGTGCACTGCGGAAAGCGGGAACAGCTCCTTAAAAAATCATCTAGCGATTTTGCACAGATTAAATCCGTGGAAATCCGTGAAGTATTAATCTTTATGAAATGCTTTTTTATTGAAGACAATCAAGATTCCGACGCCTGTTGAAATGGCCATGTCGGCGATATTGAAAATGGCATTGAAAAACTTGAAATCGTTGCCGCCTACTATAGGCATCCATTGCGGCCACTGCCCATTGATGATCGGGAAATAAAGCATATCAACCACTTTCCCGTGAAATACTTTCCCGTAGGGTTTGTCTGAAAACAATGTCGCCAAATGGTTGTGGCTGTCATCGAAAATGATCCCGTAGAACACCGAGTCGATAATATTTCCGAAAGCGCCCGCCAAGATCAGCGCAATGGCAACAATCAAATAGGTTGAACTGTGCTTTTGTGCCGAATCCCACAACCAATAAGCGATTGCAGTAACGGCTACGAGTCGGAACAGCGTAAGAAACAATTTGCCATACGCGCCGGGAATTTCGGTTCCCCAAGCCATGCCTTCGTTTTCGATGAACAGGATTTTGAACCAGTTAAAGACGCTGACTTCTTGGCCGAGTTGAAAATTGGTTTTAATATAAATTTTACTCACCTGATCGACCAATAAGATGATGAAGATGAGGAAGTAAGCGTTTCGTAATGACATTTTGATTTTTTTAATGCGCCAAAAATAATACTATTTCTAAAAAAACGCCCCTGCTGGAGCGTTAATTATAAAGTAATTTTATGCTTATCGTTGCATGTTTTTGGCTTCGATGCTCATCGTTGCGTGGGGCACAATCATCAGACGTTCTTTGCTAATCAGTTTTCCGGTGACTTTGCAAACGCCGTACGTTTTGTTTTCTACACGGAAGAGTGCATTTTTTAAATCTCGGATGAATTTTTCCTGACGGATCGCAAGCTGTGAGTTCGCTTCTTTCGACATCGTTTCGCTGCCTTCCTCGAATGCTTTGAACGTTGGCGAAGTATCGTCGGTTCCGTTGTTGAGGTCATTCATATAAGCGCTCTTGATCAGATCGAGATCGGCTTGCGCTTTGTTGATTTTTTTTAGTATTAGTTCTTTGAACTCCGCCAAATCGCTGTCGGAGTATCTTGCAATTTCATCTACCATAATCTTGTTATTTTGTAATTAGTATTCTTGTTTTAATGTCGTCGAATTCGATGTCGATTCCGCTGTTTACTTGTTCTTCAAAAACGAGCGTTTCGGTTAGTGTTTCGGATTTGATATACGTTACATTGGCATTGACGGCTTTCTCGAGTTCGTCGTTTTTTTGCAAATGCACTTGAATCTTATCGGTCACTTCAAAACCGGAATCTTTTCTGATGTTTTGGATGCGGTTGACCAATTCCCTGGCCATGCCTTCTTGTTTTAATTCTTCAGTGATTGTGATGTCGAGCGCTACAGTGATTCCGTTGGCATTCGCAACCAACCAACCTTCAATATCTTGCGAAGAAATCTCTACGTCAGCTTGTGATAAAGTTATAGTATTTCCCGAAACAACAATATTCAACAGACCGACGCTATCAAGCTCATTGATCTGTTCAGGCGTGAACGTCTGTATTTGCTTGGAAATCAATCCCATGTCCTTACCAAATCGCGGCCCTAAAGTCTTGAAATTCGGCTTGATTTGCTTCACTAAAATGCCTGAGGCATCATCTAAAATTTGAATTTCTTTGACATTGACTTCGGCTTTAATGAGGTCTGAAATGGCTTCAATCTCCGTACGCTGATTCTTGTCAAGTACCGGTATCATTACCTTTTGCAGCGGTTGACGCACCTTGATCATCTCTTTCTTTCTGAGTGACAAAACCAATGACGAAATCGTCTGCGCTTTCTGCATTTTACTCTCGAGCGATTTATCAACAAAGTTTTCAACGTAGACGGGGAATTCGGCAAGGTGTACGCTGTCAAAATTTTCTGACTTTGTGTGCTGCGTTAAATCCCGGTAAAGTTTGTCCATGTAGAACGGAGCGATCGGCGCACCCAATTTGCTGATCGTTACCAAACAAGTATATAAAGTTTGATATGCGGCAATTTTATCCTGTGCGTATTCGCCTTTCCAGAAACGGCGGCGGCACAAACGCACATACCAGTTGCTTAGGTTTTCCTGAACAAAATCAGATATCGCACGGGCAGCTTTCGTAGGTTCATAATCGGCGTAATAGCTGTCTACATTTTTAATCAATGTATTGAGCTCTGAGATAATCCATTGGTCGATTTCAGGGCGTTCGTGCAAAGGCACTTCGGCTTCTGCATACTTGAAATTATCGATATTGGCATACAACGCAAAAAACGAATACGTGTTATACAATGTCCCAAAGAATTTGCGGCGTACCTCTGCAATGCCTTCGATATCGAATTTGAGATTGTCCCAAGGATTCGCATTCGAGATCATATACCAGCGAGTCGCATCCGGTCCGTATTCTTCAATGGTCTTGAAAGGATCGGTGGCATTGCCCAAACGTTTTGACATTTTCTGTCCGTTTTTGTCAAGCACCAAACCGTTCGAAACTACATTTTTGTAAGCGACTTTATCAAACACCAAAGTTCCAATGGCATGCAACGTATAGAACCAACCGCGTGTTTGGTCTACACCTTCGGCAATGAAATCGGCAGGAAAATCTTTATTCCCATCAATTTTGTCTTGGTTTTCAAATGGATAATGCCATTGCGCATAAGGCATTGCGCCTGAATCGAACCAAACGTCAATCAAATCGGCTTCGCGTTTCATTGGTTTTCCTGAAGCGGAAACAAGCGTAATTTGATCGACTACGTTTTTATGAAGATCTACTAAATCATAATTTGCTTCGGACATATTACCGATTTGGAATGCTTGGAACGGATTCTCTTTTTGGAAACCAGCCGCAATTGACTTTTCAATTTCGTTGTATAATTCCTCGACGGAACCAATTAGAATTTCTTCTTTTTGATCGTCACTTCTCCAGATGGGTAATGGAATTCCCCAATATCTCGAGCGCGACAAATTCCAGTCGTTGGCATTTTTGAGCCAGTTGCCGAAACGGCCTTCACCGGTTGCTTTCGGCTTCCAGTTGATGGTGTCATTCAAATCGAACATACGGTCGCGGACGTCGGTGATTTTGATGAACCACGAATCTAACGGATAATATAATAACGGCTCGTCGGTTCTCCAGCTGTGCGGATAACTGTGCACGTATTTTTCGACTTTGAACGCCTTGTTTTCCTCTTTTAAACGGATTGCGATTTCAACATCGATGGATTTTTCGGGTACTTTGTCTTCATCGTAATATTCGTTCTTAACATATTTTCCGGCGTATTCGCCCATATGAGAGGTGAATTTTCCTTGCAAATCAACCAAAGGAACTGGGTTTCCGTTTTCATCCAACACCAACATTGGTGGTATTTCAGGAACGGCTTCTTTCGCCACTTTAGCATCATCGGCTCCGAAAGTCGGCGCGGTATGCACGATTCCAGTTCCATCTTCTGTTGTTACGAAATCACCTGCAATGACGCGGAATGCGTTTTCGGCATTTTGGTAGGGCAAGACAAATGGCAGCAATTGCTCGTAACGGATTCCGACTAAATCCTGACCTTTACATTCCGTCAAAATTCTATATGGAATTTTCTTATCGCCGTCTGCAAAATTTTCAAAATCAGCTGTGTCGTGGCTTTCGAAGAAGAGTTTTCCGAATTGTTTTGCGACTAAATTTTTAGCCAAAATCACTTTGGCATGGTGAAAAGTATATTGGTTGAATGTTTCAACAACTACGTAATCTATTTTAGGCCCGACAGTCAATGCTGTGTTACTGGGCAATGTCCAAGGTGTTGTCGTCCAGGCGAGCATGTGGATTTCCCCAAAGCTTTTGAGAAAATCAGGAAGTGTTTCGGACTTCGCTTTGAATTGCGCGACCACCGTCGTATCGGTTACATCGCGGTAACTGCCGGGCTGATTCACTTCGTGCGAGCTCAAACCCGTTCCTGCTTTTGGCGAATACGGCTGGATCGTGTAGCCTTTGTACATCAAATCCTTGTTGTAGATTTGTTTCAAAAGCCACCAGACGCTTTCCATATATTTGGATTTGTAGGTTACGTATGGGTTTTCCATATCGACCCAGTAGCCCATTTTTTCCGTTAAGTCATTCCACACATCGGTGTAACGCATGACGGTTTTCTTGCAGGCTTCGTTGTATTCTTCTATTGAAATTTTGGTTCCGATGTCTTCTTTGGTAATGCCCAATTCTTTCTCGGTTCCGAGTTCAACCGGCAAACCATGCGTATCCCAACCGGCTTTCCGTTTAACTTGAAACCCTTTTTGGGTTTTATATCGGCAAAAAATATCTTTAATCGCACGTGCCATGACATGGTGAATTCCCGGCAAACCATTCGCGGATGGCGGGCCTTCAAAAAACACAAATGGCGTATTGCCTTCGCGTGTCGTGACGCTTTTTTCGAATATGGTTTCATTTTTCCAAAAATCAAGAACTTCTGAGGCAACCGTAGGCAAGTCAAGTCCTTTGTATTCTGTAAATTTCGTGCTCATAATATCCTTTTCTAAAATCGAGATGCGAAAGTAATAAATTGTTGTGAGTTATAGGTTGTTGGCGGGAAGTTTTTGTGCTTAACGAAAAGCGTCTCATTTACTTATGGCCTGCGTGAGGGATGGAGCGTTTGTCTGAGCTCTTTTTTATTGGCGTGCAACGGAGATAAAAAAAGCGAGTCGCGAGAGCCCGACCCTTTTCGGGTCACGCCCCAAAGTCATGCAAAAACTGCTGTTAACACTTCGAGGGATTTTGGTCTTTTGAAGCCGTCGAGATGCGCGCTGTAGTAGTCGATGATGATCCCGAGTAAAATCTTACGCTCGCTGACATGAAAGGTTTTCTGGTTGTTTTCGAACTTCAATGCAATCAGTTTCTTGAACAGTTCGGTTTCATGCGCATTCAGCGAGTGCAATGTATGCATGGGTGAGAAAATACCTTCGTTCGTATCAAAAAAAGGAAAATCAATATCGGATGTATCGGGGTAAAAACCCAGGTGTTTCGTAATCTCGAGCAGTAATATTAAATGGAAATTAGCAATGTCGTCGTGATGGTCAAGCCAACGCAACGCGGTTTCGAGAAACGTAAACAGGGATTCGTTCGTTTCTTCTTCATGAATCGAATGGTGCAGCATTTCCGACAGAAACATCACCATGGTGCTTTTAAAAATATCGGAATGAATGGATTGGAACGGCGTCTCGAGTTTGATCTCTTTGAGTTGTTCCAAAGTGCCTTTATTTTTATGAACGGCTTCGATTTCGAGAATCGACAAAGGCTGGAAATACGCGATTTTCTGATTCGACTTACGTCCGGAAAATGCATCTCGTACGAAGTAAGATTTTAATCCATCGGACAGCGTAAAACATTTGACGATCAGGCTTTTTTCCTGAAACTTCAACGATGAAATGACGATGGCTTTGGTTTTGACGAGCATATTTTTAAAGGAAATTCCAATGGAAAAATTCCAAATTCCAATATTTATTGGTGCGTTTTGGAATTTGGAATTTTATCATTGGGATTTTTATTTATCTGACAATCATCACTTTCTTAACCTTCGTTTCTGCGCCGTCTTCCGAGGAGATAAAAATCATATACACTCCAGAAGCCACTTTATACTTGCCAAATGCTGTGGTATCCCACTCGATCGTTCCGCCTTCTGATATCGCTTCGTAAACGAGATTTCCTTCAATATCGGCAATTTTTACATGCACTTTATCCATCAAACCGCTGACTTTTACGGTTCCTGCAAATTCCGGGCGCACGGGATTCGGATAAACGTAGACGTTATTGAGGTTGCCATTAGCGGTGGTTGATGTTCCTTTAAACGACACCAGTCCTTTGTCGGTCGCAAAGAAAACCTCTCCGGTACTGCCATTGATATCAATGTCGTTGACTGTGTTGCTTGGCAATGGCGAATTGTCTGTCGTAAAATGATAAATGGTTTGCTGTCCGTCTGAAGAAACATAGAAGACACCGGCATCAACGGTTCCGATCCATTTGTTGTTGGCGCCGTCTACATATATATCACGGATCGACTGTTCGTAAAGTAATTCCTGCGCCAGATTATCCTCAATGATAATGATGGCATTCGTTTTCAAGGTTTCATCGGATAAAAAACTATCCACACTTGGAAGTACTCTGAGACCGGCTAAGGTACCGATCCAAAGCTGGTTTCTATTATCAACAGCTATTGCTCTGGCATCAAACGATGGAAGATTGCCACCATCGGGTTTGTCGCTGATGATTTTAAAGCGGTTGTTGTAATTTTCATTAAAACCGATAACGCCGTCGCGCCAAGTTGCCATCCATTTGGTGCCATTTTTATCAATGACCATTCGCCCGAATTTGAGTTTATTGATTGCGGCTGCCACATTTTGCATATCATACGATTGCCATTGTCCGTCGGCCTTTAATAATTTCAATCCTTTTCTGACAACATTGGTTACCCATAGATTTCCCGCTCTATCGAATGCGGCTCCGTTGACCCTAATATCATCCGGAACTTGCCCTGGAATAGTTTGTAATCCGTCGTTGCCCGTATTCGAAGTGTTGTATAAAATTGTAGGCTCCTCGTTCTCGAGTTTTAACAAACCGGAGTAATAAGAACTGAAATAGACCTGCTTTTCATTGTTGGGATTTACGGTGATTCTAGATAATGCTTTAGCACCAAGCAATGATTCATAAGGAATGTTGAGCCAACCCGTTTTATTGTATCGGCTAATTCCGTATTGTGCAATGCCGTTCGATGTAAATGCATATGGATTGTAGTCAAGGTCATATCCACCAAAAACAGCCCAAAGATTAGAAGAGGTGGCGTCGATTGAAAACACGTTGTTTCTGAGCGGACCTGCCGGTGTTTTGTTTTCAATAACCGCATCATTGAGCCCTTTGGTGAAGAGTCCGTGTTCTCTGGTTCCGAAGAACACTTTGGTATCGATGATCGTTGCGCACGTAAACTCGACCATTACATCGGGGATCTGATTGCTGTTGATATCGGCTATCTGACTCAAAGCCGCATTGTAAATATACACATGGTTTTTTGTGGCAACCAACAGATAACTTCCACTGGCTCTGATATCATTTGCGGGTTGCGGAAGTTGCGCAATTGGCGTAAAAGCAGTTCCATTCCATTTTTGCAAACTGCCCGATGTAGTAATAGCGGTCAAATCGTTGCCTGATTTTTCTATTCCAGACCAACCAAAATTCGCTACAGTAGTCCATTGGTTGTAATCGTTTAGATTGGGGTTTGTAAGATCGGCAAATAAAATACCATTGGTTTTTGAAGCGGCACAAATTCTTCCATTGAAAATTGCGGTTTGCTCGATGTTGATTTGGGTTCCGTTTGGACCGATAAAATAAGTATCGCCGAATTGCAGCGTGTTTAAATTGTATTGCACAATTCCGAAATCGCAGGAAACAAAGATCACTCCGTTATAGTCCATGAAGTGGTTGACCTTTTTTACGTTTTGCGGAATCGATTTGTTGATGATGTCGACCACATTGAGGATTGAGCCATCGACTTCATTATACACGATCATTAACCCATTTTCATAACCGACGATCGTTTTTCTTAGTGTCGGGCTGTGATACACGGCAGTAATTGTCAAACCCGACAATCCGTCGATGGTGTTGATTATTTTAGTCGTCCCGTTGAAAACGTTTTCTGCAAAGATGGCGTTATCGGTAGCTGCAAAAATCTGGGTGGCGTTTTGGGAGAGATCGGTAATTTGATTGTACGAGAAATAACCTTTCCACGACTTATTGTTTTGAGACTGGCAGCAAAGGATTGCGAATGTTGAAAATACGGTAAGGAAAAATACTTTCATTAAAATATGGCTAGAATGAAACACAAATATAGTGTAAAACGAAAAAAATTAAGTTTTAATATTTGATACAAAAAAAGCCTTTCATTTTGATGGATGAAAGGCTTTTAAAATTATTTGAATCGTGTATTAAACAACACCTTGTCCTAACATCGCATCAGCGACTTTTACGAATCCGGCGATGTTGGCGCCTTTTACGTAATCTACGTGACCATTTGCATCTGCGCCGTATTTTACGCAAGCTGCATGAATATCAAGCATGATCGTATGCAATCTTTGGTCTACTTCAGCTGATGTCCAGCTCAAACGCAATGAGTTCTGTGACATTTCTAATCCAGAAGTGGCAACACCTCCGGCATTAGAAGCTTTTCCTGGTGCAAATAAGATTTTTGCTTTTGTGAATGCTTCAACTGCTTCCGGTGTTGAAGGCATATTCGCGCCTTCCGCTACACAGATACAACCGGTCGCAATCAGCGTTTTGGCTTCGTCTTCGTTGAGTTCGTTTTGCGTAGCGCATGGCAAAGCGACATCACATTTTACTTCCCAAGGGCGTTTTCCTGCGACGTATTTCGCGTTAGGATATTTTTTTGTGTATTCAGAAATACGGGCATAATCAACGTTTTTGATCTGCATGATGTGCGCCAATTTCTCAGCATCAATTCCATCCGCATCGTAAATATAGCCTGCAGAATCAGAAAGTGTTACTACTTTTCCGCCCAATTGGGTTGCTTTTTCGGCAGCATATTGTGCAACGTTTCCTGAACCTGAAACCACTACGGTTTTGCCTTTGAAACTGTCGCCTTTGGTTTCGAGCATCGCTTGTGCAAAATATACATCGCCATAACCTGTCGCTTCCGGACGGATTAATGAACCGCCGAAAGAAATTCCTTTTCCAGTTAAAACGCCGGTGAATTCGTTTCTAAGTCTTTTATATTGTCCGAACATATAACCCACTTCACGTCCGCCTACTCCAATATCGCCTGCAGGAACGTCGGTATCAGCACCAATATGTTTCGATAATTCGGTCATGAAAGCCTGGCAAAAACGCATGATTTCGATATCCGATTTTCCTTTCGGGTCGAAGTCAGCACCCCCTTTTCCACCGCCCATTGGCAATGTAGTCAAGCTGTTTTTAAAAGTTTGTTCGAAGGCTAAGAATTTTAAAATGCTAAGATTCACTGATGGATGGAAACGAATTCCGCCTTTATAAGGTCCGATTGCTGAATTCATCTGGATTCTGTAACCTCTATTGACTTGTGTAGTACCTGCGTCATCGATCCAAACTACGCGGAACATGATGACACGTTCTGCTTCTACCATTCTTTCGAGCAGCATTTTGTTTTGGTATTTTTTATTTTGTTCGATAAAAGGAATTACCGTTTCTGCAACTTCCTTTACAGCCTGCATGAATTCTGGCTCGTTGGGGTTTCTTTTTGAAACTGCGTCAATAAAATTGTTGATGCTTTGTGACATGATTAATAGATTATTAGCGTTTAAGAAAACGTTTTCGTTAATTGTCGGCAAATATACATTTTTATAAAAACCTATGTAACTTTTTTTTAGTTTATGGAATAATAAATTTAACTTACTTCGAATCGCTATTAAAAGTATTGAAAGATTGCGTCCTACAACAATACATGAGATTTAACGTTCTTATGAAAGGTATTTTTTTTATTTTATTTTAGAAGTGAATGATGTTTTTATATATTTGTCGAGAATTGATTTAATCCTATATGCAAATGCCCAAGTATTTTATCCTAATCTTCTTGTTTTTATTTGGTTACTCCACTAAGACAATTGCCCAGTTTGGCTTTTCTCACGAGGTAGGAGTAATTGTCGGGCCCGTTGCATTTCAATCAGATTATGGCGAAAGACATGATTACAATACCAATGCTGGGAATACCGGATTTGGGATTGGGTTGATACATTACTTGAATTTTGCATACAAAGCAGACTGTAATTGTTACGCTCCTGAGACTTATTTCAATGACCACTTTAAACTTAGAAGTGAGTTATCGTATAATAAAACGGAGCTTAGACATTTCGGAGAATATGTAGATGGCGACAGAAAAAAACTATTCAACCGCCAATTAAGAGCGATGCGAGGTAGCACAGCCGTAACCAACATCGGTATGCAATTGGAATATTTCCCTTTAAGCATTCGTGATTTTACCTCAACGGTTGGTGCGTTGGCTCCTTTTGTGAGTCTTGGTGGTCAATTCAGTTTTTATGACCCTAGCGCTTATTCGACATTAGGTAAATTAAACACGCCAGCAACTACTCCGGTAAAATATTACAATGCGACCCAAAACGGAAGCGGCACGGTCTGGTCTATTGTAGCGAGTGTTGGGACACGTTATAAATTAGCACCTTCTTCCGATTTGATGGCAGATTTCAGAATGCAATACTTTTTCTCGAACTGGGTTGACGGATTGAATCCAAATCCGGATCTTTATCCTGAGAACAAAGCCAATGATTGGTTGGTTTGGTTTAATGTCGGATACATTTATTATATTCAATAACTGAAAATAAAATTTATAAAAAAAAACCAGTACTTTGTTTGTACTGGTTTTTTTATTTATGGTTTATTGTAATGCTTGCTTTAAATCTTCAATTAAGTCTTCGCTGTCCTCAATCCCAACACTCAATCGAACCAAGTCATCGGTAATGCCAATTTCTTTTCGTTTGTCTTCAGGAATCGATGCATGAGTCATCAGTGCGGGATGGTTCGCAAGTGATTCAACACCGCCTAAAGATTCTGCTAACGTAAACACTTTGAGTTTTTCTAAAAATGAAATCGCATCTTGTTTCGCGCCCGACTTAAAAGTGAATGACACCATACCACCAAAACCGCTCATTTGTTTTTTCGCAATTTCATGATACGGATGACTTGGCAAACCTGGATAATAAACGGTTTTTATTTTTGGATGCGTGTTTAAAAATGCTACGATTTTCTCGCCGTTTTCACAATGCCTTTGCACTCTTAAATGCAAAGTTTTAATCCCTCTAAGTACTAAGAAACTGTCCATCGGGCCTAGGGTTGCTCCTGTTGCGAATTGTTGGAAATGCAGTTGTTCACCAAGTGCTTCATCTTTTACGATTAATGCTCCGGCAATGACGTCAGAATGTCCGCCAAGGTATTTCGTTGCCGAATGCATCACGATATCTGCTCCTAAATCTAAAGGTCTTTGAAGATATGGTGTCGCAAAAGTGTTATCTACTGCGAAAAGAATATTTTTAGCTTTTGTGATTTTAGCGATTTCGGCAATGTCTGCCAATTTCATTAATGGATTGGTCGGTGTTTCAACCCAAACCAATTTGGTGTTTTCATTAATCAGCGATTGGAATTTCGCACGATCATTCATATCGACGAAATGAAATTTGATACCAGAATCCTTATATATTCGAGTAAACATTCTGTACGTTCCGCCGTACAAATCATCCATTGCAATGACTTCGTCACCAGCTTTGAATGAACGTAGCAAACAATCGGTCGCCGCCAAACCCGATGAAAAAGCCAAACCTCGCGTTCCATTTTCGATACTCGCTAAGGCTTGTTCTAAAGCGGTTCTCGTCGGATTTGCCGCACGGCTGTATTCGTAATCGGGATTGATCGGTTGTCCGGGGCTCGTTTGTACAAAAGTGGACGTCTGATATACCGGTGGCATTACTGCTCCTGTACTTGGGTCGTGGTGTTGGCCACCGTGGATGGTTTTGGTATTGAATTTCATCTGTGTTTTTAATATTGTTTTATGTATCAGAAGGAATGCCTTGGCAGGCTTTTCATTTTTATTTTTGCCAAAGATAAGAAGTTTGCTTTTTGTCACGAAAGTTCCAGGTCACAAAGATTTGCTAAATAGCCCCGATAATTTAGCTACGCTCAGTTCGGCTATGCCTCGGGTGAGATTAAGAATTTGATATAAAGTGGAGAATGTCCAGTGGACATTCGGTTTTCTGGTGGGCTTCAGGTATATTTAGCTTTTGATTTGAAAATGAAACATCAAACATTTCTAAAAAGTTCTAGCCCCGATAGCAGTGGAAAGCCTGCAGCGCAGCGAGGACTTGCAACGGATAGCGGGAAACAGCTCCTAAAAATCTAAACCAATTTTCGAATGCTCATCATCACGCCCGTATGCACCGCTTCATGATAGTAATTGAACGCCATTGCTTCCTCAGCAGTTTTAAGGTTGAAGCCCGTCATCGTCGTAAACTCTTTGTAGTTTTTGAAAATGTTCGCCGTAAAATCCTGTTCTGTTTGGTCTATTGTTTTGGTCAGCAGCGCTCTGATTTCGTCTACTTCTTGCTGCGTGACATCGCGCTCCGGTTTGCTGCCGCGCTTGTAAGCGTTGACCATTTCGTCCGAAACCATCATCGGCAAACCTGACAAATTGTAGACCAGCATCTGCTGCACGACAACGATGTGTCCGATGTTCCAAATAAGGTTGTTGTTGAATGGCGACGGAACTGTATTGAGCTGCTCGAGCGTGTGATTGTCGAGCAAGCCTGTCAATATTTTTCTGCTCGTGCGTGTGATCTCGAAAACTCTTTGCATCGTTAAATTTTTTACTAAAAATAGAAATTTTCAGTATCAAATGGATTTTCTTTGCAAAAAGATTTTTATGAATGTCATCTATTATCTCGCGTCTTGCGATACGTGCAGGAAGATCATCAAGTCGCTTCCGAAAAACGATTCTTTAGTGTTTCACGACATCAAGCAAAATCCGATTACCGCCGCGGAACTCGAAGCAATGCATGCGCTTGCGGGCAGTTACCAAGCGTTGTTCAGCAGAAAAGCACAGTTGTATAAATCGCTTGATCTTAAAAACAAAGCATTAACAGAAACCGATTACCGCAACTACATTTTAGAACATTATACGTTTTTAAGCCGTCCGGTTTTCATTATCGATGGCAAGATTTACATCGGCAACAATCAGAAAGTGATTGCTGAAGTCATCCAAGCTTTAAGTTGATGTCGAAACGGAATTTGGCGTTGATTGCAGCCACTTTGGTTTCCGTCATTTATGGTTTGACGTTCACGATTGCAAAAGACGTGATGCCTGAATTCGTCAAGCCTTTCGGATTTATATTGTTGCGCGTTGGCGGCGCTGTGCTGTTGTTTTGGGCGATTGCTTTTGTCGGTCCGAAAGAAAAAATAGCACTAAACGATTTCCCACGAATCATCGCTGCCGCTTTGTTTGGAGTAGCCATTAACATGTTGACTTTCTTCAAAGGATTGAGCCTGACAACACCGATTTCAGCAGCCGTAATCATGGTCACGACACCGATTATCGTGCTAATTTTATCTTCAATTATTATTAAAGAGAAAATGCAAACGCGCAAAGTTTTGGGCATCGCACTCGGTTTGGTCGGAACCGTATTTTTGATTCTTTTCGGAAAATCAATCGGTAGCGCATCGAATGCCGGTTTGGGCAATCTGCTCGTTTTCATCAATGCGGTTTCGTATGGGTTTTATTTGATTGTCGTCAAGAAGTTGATGGACAAATACAATGCGTTCACTTTCGTCAAATGGATTTACACTTTCGGTTTTTTAATGGTTTTGCCATTTGGCTGGACGGAATTTCGGGCAATCGATTGGCAGTCAATTCCAAGCGATATTTATTGGAAAATCGGATTCGTGATTTTCTTTTCGACGTTCTGTACGTATCTGTTAAATTTACTTTCGATGCGCGAATTAAAACCGACTACCGTTGCCGTTTTTATTTACCTGCAACCGCTGTTTGCCGCAATCATAGCCATCGGTTTGGGGAAAGACGAACTCAATGCCGTCAAGATTATTGCCGCAATTTTAATATTCGTTGGTGTCTATTTGGTGATTCAAAAAAAACCAGCAACCAACAACTCCTAACCGACAACCATTTATTATCTTTGACTTCTTTATTACAAAAATATGATACAATCGATGACGGGTTTCGGCAAAGCCACTTTGCAATTGCCTTCTAAGAAAATTACCGTAGAAATCAAATCTTTGAACAGCAAAGGTTTGGATCTCAATGTACGCATGCCGTCGGTTTACCGCGAATTAGAATTGGGATTGCGCAACGAAATTGCCGTGCAGCTCGAACGTGGAAAAATTGATTTTTCGATTTATATTGAACTCAACGGCGAACAGACTTCGACCAAGATTAATGTCCCGATTGTGAAGGCTTACATCAACCAAATGCGCGATGTGATTGCGAATGCCGATGAAACCGAACTCATGAAAATGGCGGTCCGCATGCCCGACGCCCTCAAAACCGAACGCGACGAAATCGATGAAAACGACTGGTCGGAAATCCAGAAAGTCATTACCGAAGCTTTGCAGAACATAGCCAATTTCCGTCAAGATGAAGGCAGGTCGCTGGAACAAGAATTTCAATTGCGCATCGGCAACATCCG
>JANPJB010000011.1:0-12967 GCA_031425295.1 Flavobacterium sp.
TTACAAAGACATGGTAAAAAAGGGAAACCTTTTTACTGGGTTGTAGCGGCAGATGCTCGCTCAAAAAGAGACGGTAAATACTTAGAGAAAATCGGTACTTACAATCCAAACACCAATCCTGCAACGATCGATTTAAACCTCGATAGCGCAGTACAATGGTTGCACAATGGTGCCCAACCAACCGATACGGCAAGAGCAATCCTTTCTTACAAAGGTGCGTTATTGAAACACCACTTAGATGGCGGTGTGCGTAAAGGTGCTTTGACGCAAGAGCAAGCAGACGCTAAATTAGTAGCTTGGTTAGAATCAAAAGCAGGTAAAGTAGATGCTAAAAAAGACGGTTTATCAAAAGCGCAAGCTGATGCTAAAGCCAAAGCTTTGAAAGCAGAAAAAGTGGCCAACGAAAAACGTATTGCTGTTGCTGCACAAGCTGAAGCTGCCGTTGAAGAAGTGGCGAATGAAGAAACTGCAGAAGAAGTAGTTGCTGACGAAGTAGTAGCTGATGCTCCTGCTGCTGAAGTTGCGACTGAAGAAGTAGTTGAAGAAACTCCAGAAGCTCCTGCTGCTGAAGAAGCTGTAGCTGAAGTAGAAGAAACTCCTGCTGCAGAAACTACCGAAGAAGCTCCGGCTGCTGAAGAAGCAAGCGAAGAGAAAGACGCTTAATTGACGAGCGATCATGCGTAAAGAAGATTGTTTCTATTTGGGTAAGGTCGCGAAAAAATTTAGCTTCAAGGGTGAAGTGCTCATCTATTTAGACACGGATGAACCCGAATTATATGAAAATATGGAATCAGTGTTTGTTGAATTCAACAACAATCTGGTTCCATTTTTTATTGAAAACAGCTCGATCCACAAAAATGATTTCCTGCGTGTCCGTTTCGAAGATGTCAACAACGAAGAAGAAGCCGACCGATTATTGGGAAGCGCTGTGTATCTGCCTTTAAAAATGCTGCCCAAACTCACAGGCAACAAATTCTATTTCCACGAAGTCATCGGTTTCGAAATTGAAGACAAACGTTTAGGCGTTTTCGGAAAAATCGTAGCGGTCAATGATTCAACGGCACAACCTTTGTTCGAAGTGCTCAACGGCGAAATCGAAATATTGGTTCCGATGATCGATCATTTCTTAGTCAAAATCGACCGCGAGAACAAAAAAGTCATCATGGATTTACCAGAAGGCTTGGTTGAAATGTATCTTTAATTTCTTAGGAGCCGGGAACCTGCGGTCCGCTATAGTCCTCACTGCGTTCCGGGCTGCCGCTACCATCAGGGCTAGGCATTCGTGTAAATTTCACAAACTTTCTCATATTGCAAAAAACGCCATCGAATACGCGATGCAATCATCAATTATCCATTGTCAATTATCAATTCAAAATGTTCCAGTTCAAACAATTCACCATCCACCAAGACAAAACCGCGATGAAAGTCGGCACCGACGGCGTATTGCTCGGCGCTTGGGCACCCATTGAAGGCCATCCCAATGCCATTCTCGACATCGGAACCGGAACCGGACTCATCGCATTAATGCTGGCACAAAAAACTTCGGCACTACAAATTGACGCGCTCGAAATTGACGAAGACGCCTACGAACAAGCCGTTGATAATTTCGAGAACTCGCCTTGGAGCGACCGCCTATTTTGTTTTCATGCAGGCTTAGATGAATTTTTGGATGAACCTGAAGACGAATACGATCTGATTATTTCAAATCCGCCATTTTATTCCGAAGATTATAAAACGGAAAACGAACAACGCGATTTGGCAAGATTTCAAGACGCGATGCCTTTTGAAGATTTGGTGGAAGCCGCTGATTTGTTGCTTTCGGAAAACGGAATTTTCGCGGTGATCCTTCCTTTCAAAGAGGAAGCAAAGTTTATCGCTTTGGCGCACCAATGGGACTTATTTCCAGTCAAAATCACGCGGGTAAAAGGAACGCCAACAACCGAAATTAAAAGAAGTTTATTGGCTTTCAGCAGGAATGGAATTGCCGATGTTCGAACAGACGAACTCGTGATTGAAACGGAGCGACACGCCTACACTTCGGACTACATCCAATTGACTAAAGATTTCTATTTGAAGATGTAGCCCTAGCCCTGATCGTAACGAACATCCTTTTGTGCCGGCGTTCGGCGCAAAAGATAAAGTGTAGAGCAGGTTCCCGGCTCCTAATTTTCACACAAAAAATAACAATTGTTCGCCTTTTTCTCAAAAATGTTTCCTTAAATTTGCAAACGTTTTCGTAAACCAAATTCAATACTATGCGACCAGATTTATTTCAAGCTCCAGATTATTATTTACTCGATGACTTGCTTACCGAAGAACATAAATTAGTGCGTGATTCTGCGCGTGCTTGGGTGAAACGCGAAGTTTCTCCGATCATTGAAGACTATGCGCAGCGTGCCGAATTTCCGAAACAAATCATCAAAGGTTTGGGTGAAATTGGCGGTTTCGGACCTTATATCCCTGAAGAATATGGCGGTGCTGGTTTAGACCAAATCTCGTACGGTTTGATCATGCAGGAAATTGAGCGTGGCGATTCAGGTGTGCGTTCGACTTCATCCGTGCAATCGTCTTTGGTGATGTATCCGATCTGGAAATTTGGAACCGAAGAACAACGTAAAAAATACTTGCCAAAACTAGCCACAGGAGAATTCATGGGTTGCTTCGGATTGACAGAGCCTGATCACGGTTCAAATCCAAGCGGCATGACGACGAACTTCAAAGATATGGGCGACCACTACTTATTGAATGGCGCCAAAATGTGGATATCAAACGCACCTTTTGCAGATATTGCGGTGGTTTGGGCGAAAAATGAGGAAGGCAGAATACACGGACTTATCGTAGAACGCGGTATGGAAGGTTTTACCACTCCTGAAACACATAACAAATGGTCACTTCGCGCTTCGGCTACAGGTGAATTGGTTTTTAATAACGTCAAAGTTCCGAAAGAGAATTTGATGCCGGGAAAATCTGGTTTGGGTGCTCCGATGCAGTGTTTGGATTCTGCGCGTTATGGCATCGCTTGGGGCGCTATCGGTGCTGCCATGGATTGCTACGATACCGCTTTACGATATGCGAAAGAAAGAATCCAGTTTGATAAACCGATTGCTTCATTCCAATTGCAACAGAAAAAATTAGCCGAAATGATTACTGAAATCACGAAAGCACAGTTACTCACTTGGCGATTAGGCGTTTTGAGAAACGAAGGAAAAGCAACGACGGCTCAAATCTCAATGGCGAAACGAAATAATGTTGACATGGCCATTCACATCGCACGTGAAGCACGACAGATTTTAGGCGGTATGGGAATTACGGGCGATTACTCAATTATGCGCCACAGTATGAATTTAGAATCTGTGATCACTTACGAAGGAACGCACGACATTCACTTGTTGATTACGGGCGCCGATATTACCGGTATTCCGGCATTTAAATAGAACTCAACAACTATTAAAGTATTGATAAATTCAATAGAAAAGCTTCTTGGAAACAAGAGGCTTTTTTACTTTTACTAAAAAATCATGCTATGACCATCGAGACTGTCAACACTAGTATTCAACGTCAAAAACAACAATTACTGCAACATCCGTTGTATGAAAAAGTGCAAACTTTAGAAGACTTGCACTGCTTTTTAGAAAGTCATGTATATGCCGTTTGGGATTTTATGTCGCTATTGAAAGCACTACAATCCAAACTCACTTGCACGACCACGCCTTGGTTTGCTACACCAAATTCAGAAATTCGGTATTTGATTAATGAAATAGTTGTAGCAGAAGAGTCTGATTTAACTTTAGACGGAAAACGCCAAAGTCATTTCGAAATGTATCTCCATGCGATGCGGGCTTGCGGTGCTAAAACTGTCGATATCGAATCGTTTATTGAAAGTGTATTTTCCCTTCAGAATATATTTGTTGCGATCGCGAAAAGCAATTTGCATCCGAACATAAAAGCATTCCTAGATTTTACTTTCAGAACTATTGAAGAAGGAAAATCACATAAAATTGCGGCCGCTTTTACTTTTGGAAGAGAAGATTTAATTCCAGCCATGTTTACAGAGATTCTAAGAAATTTTGAGCACAACTTCCCTGAAGCCGATTTGCGTGAATTGATTTATTACTTCGAACGCCATATCGAACTAGACGCCGACGAACACGGACCAATGGCGATGCAAATGATTGCCGATCTTTGTGGAGACGATGCGATGAAGTGGCAAGAAGTATCAGAAACCTCAATACAGGCTTTAGAAAAACGCATTGGTCTTTGGGATGCGATTGAACAGAAAATTACTGCGAACGTCGCGATGGCATAAAACCTTTCAGGCTGAATCAACGTAGCTCCAAGTAAAAGTAATAAAGTATGAAATGGCAGTTGAAAATTTTGTTTTTATTAAATTTGAGTGTCTTGTTTTGCAGCTGCAGTATCGAGCAAACTGCACCGTATCAGAACACGCCATCGGACGATAAGCAATTCAATTATTTGGCTTTGGGCGACAGTTATACGATTGGACAAAGCGTATGCACCACTTGTAGATTTCCCGAGCAGTTGAAAGCCCGCTTAGAAACTTTATATCCAACCAATCCGTTTTTATTGCAGGTGATTGCAAGAACAGGTTGGACGACGACAAACTTAATTTCCGAAATTAATCTCGTCAATCCTGCTACGAATTTCGATCTCGTTACCTTATTAATCGGTGTGAACAACCAATACCAAAGAAAGCCGTTTTCGCTCTACGAACAAGAATTTCCTGCGTTGGTCAATAAGGCCATTATGCTAGCCAAAGGTGATAAAACGAATGTGCTCGTGGTTTCGATTCCTGATTATGCCTTCACACCTTTCGGAAATGGCGCTGGAAACATATCAAACGAAATTAGCCAGTATAATACTTTTGCTCAAGTCTATTGCAGTCAAAATCAAATTGAGTTTGTGTATATTACCGATATTACCCGACAGGGTTTAAGCAATCCGGCACTAGTAGCTTCTGATGGTTTGCATCCTTCTGAATTAGCGTATGCGCAGTTTGTGGAGCGAATTTTGCCTAAAGCCGATATTGCGATCCAGAATTAAGAACTCAAAAGTGAGCATTTCTTTTTTTTATGATTCCGGAGCCAAAGCTACTGCGAGCCCTTCTAGATTTTCCGTTATCTGAATCTGACAACCCAACCTGCTGTTCGGCTTCACATAAAAAGCTTCCGACAACATCGCTTCTTCATCTTCTCCTTTTTCAGGCAGTGCAATATCATTCAGAACATAACACTGACAAGAAGCGCACATCGCCATGCCGCCGCAAATTCCTATGGTTCCTTCAGGCGCGAGTTCATACGCACGGATGAGTTCCATGAGATTCATGTTCATGTCGGTAGGGGCTGCTAATTCGTGTGTTACGCCTGCTCGGTCGGTGATTTTTATGGTAACGTCCATTTTTTATTTTTTAGAAGCTAATCCCGCTCTACGTTGCAATCTTTTATGCCGAAAGCCGTCACAAAAGGATTTCCACTGCTATCGGGGCTAGGGGCATTCGTAATTTTTAGTCAATCGATTTCACCACCGCTTTCTCCGCTTCTTTTCGCGTGCCGTCGAAACCATCGACGCCTGAAACGGTCGTGTATTTCATCACATATTTTTTCCCGGGATTCATTCTTTGGTAGACGCTTTGGCACATTAGGGTTGCCTCATGGAAACCGCAGAGAATCAATTTAAGCTTTCCGGGATAAGTGTTGACATCACCAATGGCGTATATGCCGGGAATGTTCGTTTGGTAATCGAGTGCGTTATTGACTTTTATCGCGTTTTTTTCAATCTCTAAACCCCAATTTGCGATCGGTCCTAATTTAGGTGTAAGCCCGAAAAGTGGAATAAAATAATCGGTTTCGATTTTTTGGTGTCCGCCTTGGCCATCATCCAAGTCGACAGATTCGAGATGTTCCGCGCCGTTGAGTCCGACCACTTCCGCTGGTGTGATCAGTCTTATCTTTCCTTGGTTTTTAAGTTCCTGTACTTTTTCTACGGAATCTAATGCACCACGGAATTCGTTTCTGCGATGCACCAATGTAACTTCCGAAGCGACATTCGAAAGGAAGATGCTCCAGTCTAAAGCCGAATCGCCGCCGCCTGAGATCACCACCCTTTTATCGCGGAATTTCTCCGGGTTTTTGATGAAGTACTTGACGCCTTTGTTTTCGTAAAACTCGATGTCTTCAATTAGTGGTTTTCGGGGTTCGAAACTACCGAGTCCACCAGCAATCGCAATTGAATTGGCGTGGTGTTTCGTGCCTTTATCGGTGGTAACGATAAACGTTCCGTCTTCCAATGTTTGAATTGTTTCGGCGCGTTCGCCTAATGTAAATCCGGGTTGAAACTGTTTGATCTGTTCCATCAGGTTATCTACAAGATCGCCTGCCAATACTTCGGGAAATCCCGGAATGTCGAAAATGGGTTTTTTAGGATACAGTTCAGAAAGCTGCCCGCCGATTTGTGGCAGTGCATCGATGATGTGGCATTTAAGCTTTAAAAGCCCGGCTTCGAAAACTGCGAAAAGTCCGGTTGGACCCGCGCCTATGATGAGGATATCTGTTTTGATCATTCTTTTTCTAGATTCTGAGGTTCTGAGGCACTAAGGTCGCAAAATCAGGACGAAAGGTTGCGTGAGGGATTGCAGTGGAAATCCTTTTGTGCCGGGGTTCGGTGCAAAAGATTGTATCGCAAAGCCCGACCCTTGCGGTCACGCCCATACTAATTAAGCAATATTGACTACGGTCTCGATTTGGGGCGCAAACTTCTTGATTGTGGTTTCAACACCGGCTTTCAAAGTCATGTGGCTTACGCTGCAGCTCGTGCAGGCGCCTTCGAGACGCACCGTGACGTGTTTGTCTTCTGCGATGGAGATCAGTTTGATGTCGCCGCCGTCGGAATTCAGAAAAGGGCGAATTTCTTCGAGGGCTTTCTCTACATTGATCGTTAATTCTTCTGTCGTCATAATTGTTTTATTTGGAAATTTGAGAATTTGAAGATCGTTGTGTTGGCTTCAAATTTTCAAATTATTTTATTTTTTCACTGCAGAGCAGCCTGCCATCGTTGTAATCTTGACGGCTTCTGTTGGCGGTAAATTTTGATTTCTACTGACCACTTCCTGCACAATGTTTCTGGTGACTTCTTCAAATACTTTTTCGATTGCTGAAGCGGTCTGCATTGCGGCTGGTCGGCCGAAATCACCAGCCTCACGAATGCTTTGCACGATCGGTATTTCTCCTAAGAACGGCACCTGTAGATCTTCTGCGAGGTTGCGTGCACCACCATTACCAAAAATGTAATATTTGTTTTCAGGTAATTCTTCGGGCGTGAAATACGCCATGTTTTCGATAATGCCCAATACAGGAACATTGATGCTTTCAGATAAAAACATCGACACGCCTTTTTTGGCATCGGCTAATGCCACGGCTTGCGGTGTGCTGACGACTACGGCTCCGGTGATCGGCAGCGATTGCATGATTGACAGGTGGATGTCGCCTGTTCCTGGTGGCAAATCGATTAGCATGAAATCGAGTTCGCCCCAATCGGCATCGAATATCATTTGGTTTAAGGCTTTCGAAGCCATGGGTCCACGCCAGATAACGGCTTGACTTGGTGCGGTGAAGAATCCGATCGACAGGATTTTGACTTCATAGCTTTCGATGGGTTTCATTTTGGAACGACCGTCGACTTCGACTGAAATCGGTTTCTCCGATTCGACATCGAACATGATTGGCATCGATGGTCCGTAGATATCGGCATCAAGAACGCCAACTGCGAATCCCATTTTGGCCAAGGTTACGGCTAAATTTGCCGTGACTGTTGATTTTCCTACGCCGCCTTTTCCAGAAGCTACGGCAATGATGTTTTTGATTCCGGGAATCGATTTTCCTTTGATTTCGTTTTTCTCGGGCGTCTCAACTTTGATATTGACTTTGACTTTAGCGTCTGGCGAAACCAAATCGTGTATTGTTTTTCTGATGTCGTCTTCCGCGCGTTTTTTGATGTGCATGGCTGGCGTGTGCAGGACCAATTCGACTACCGCTTCGTCACCGAATGTGAGCACGTTGACCACGGCGCCGCTTTCGACCATATTTTTTCCTTCGCCTGCAATGGTAATGGTTTCGAGCGCTTTAAGAATTTCTTTTCTGTCTAATTTCATTGGAACAAATCGTTGCAGTTTATACTATGTTTATTTAAACTGATTTTAGATTGTAAAGATAATAGGAATTTTATAGAAACAGCGGTTAATGAATTGAAAATCTCGATGCTAATATTGTTTAACTTGAAGGTTAATCTTTATGTATGCGGAAAGCATTTTTCGCATAATGTTATCGATTTGTCCAGCAACTACACATTGACTTCCGGTTGCCAAAAGTGTTTTTCGAAATCTACAATTTGGTTGTCGACTACTTCAATTCCTTCGCTTTCGAGCAATTGCTGCATCAGATTCGTACCCTCAAAATGGTGCTTTCCGGTGAGTAATCCTTTGCGGTTGACAACGCGATGCGCGGGAACATCTTCCATATTGTGGGAAGCATTCATCGCCCAACCGACCATGCGCGCTGATCTGCCCGTGCCGAGTGCTTTTGCAATCGCGCCGTATGAAGTGACTTTACCATAAGGGATTTGTTTGGCGACGCCATAGACGCGTTCGAAAAAATTGGCTTCCATGATTAGTGGTAAATCAGTTTGAATAAGGTGAAGAGCGCCATGCTTAACGTCACACTACCAATGATTCTATTGATGTTGGCCATCAGGAATTTGGTTTTGTTTTCAATCGATTTGAATGACACAATGTAAATGTAGAAGACGCTGAACGAACCGAGAACGACGCCGAGAACGAAATTCAGAATTTCAAAGCGCTCGAAATGAAAGTAACCTGAACTGGCAATGCTCATGCTGGCAAAAACGTAGAATGGAATCGGCAGAAAATTGATTGTCGACATTAAGATGCCGAAGAAAAAACGATTCGACTTGCCTTTGATCTTAATTTTGCTTTTTGGTGATTTGGGTTTTTTGGCAATCCAAAAAAAGTAGATACTCAATCCGGTAAAAATGACGATACCGATTTCCTGCAACATTGCAATGATTTCTGTATGTATGCTGATAAATCGCGCGAAAAGTACCGCCACATAAGTCTGAAAAAAAACCACAACTGAAGCACCAATCGTAAAACTCATCGCTTGCGTCTTTCCTTCTTCCAAACTAATTTTTGCTGCCGTCATATTGATTAATCCCGGAAGGATAACCGCAAGAAAAGCGATACAAAAACCCAAGAAAAAAGGTACGACAACTGCCATCTATTTGATTTTAAAACGAATATACGTAATTGCTTTGTTGATTTCCAAATATTGTTTTTCATAGAACGTTTGAATGGCTGTTACTTCCGCTGGGCTGCCTTCGTTTTTGTAGACATTGTGATTCGCGTATAACACTTCGTGACCTTCACCGTGCAACAATCCCAACGTATAGCCGTGCATAAATTCGCTGTCGGTTTTCAGGTTGACCACGCCGTCTTTTTTGAGGATTTTCTTATACAACTTCAAAAATTCGGTGTTGGTCATGCGGTGTTTGGTCCGTTTGTATTTGATTTGCGGGTCGGGAAAAGTAATCCAAATTTCATCGACTTCCTGTTCCGCAAAAAGATAATCTATGAGTTCAATTTGCGTGCGGATGAAAGCAACATTGTGCAGACCATCTTCAACAGCAGTCTTAGCGCCACGCCAGAAACGCGCACCTTTGATGTCAATCCCGATAAAATTCTTATGCGGATATTGCTGCGCCAACCCAACGGAGTATTCGCCCTTGCCACAACCCAATTCCAATATCAGTGGGTTTTCGTTTTTGAAAAAATCGCTATTCCACTTGCCTTTAAGCGGAAAATCTCCCGATACGACCTCTTCGCGCGTTGGTTGAAAAACGTTTTCAAACGTTTCGTTTTCTTTAAATCTTTTTAACTTATTTTTACTTCCCACGATGTTATTTAATGTTTTGGCAAAATTAAGGAAATATACAAGACCGGAAATGTTTTTATTTTCGCAGCACATTTGAGGCTTGAAACCGCGATAAATTCCCATGGAAAAAAATATATTAGTTGCGCCGCTGAATTGGGGTTTAGGCCATGCGACGCGCTGCATTCCAATTATCAATGCTTTAGAAGAAAATGGCTTCACGCCCATTCTCGCCTCTGATGGTGATGCTTTGGCGATTCTTCGGAAGGAATTCCCGCATTTGCAATCGCTCGAATTGCCTTCGTATGAAATCGAATATGCGAAAGACGGTGCCGACTTCAAATGGAAAATGCTCAAGAACATGCCCACGATGATGGAAGCCATTTTGGAAGAGAAAAAAACCGTAAAGCGCTGGGTTAAAGAATACAATCTCTGCGGCATTATTTCCGACAATCGATTGGGCGTTTTTAGCAAAAAGGTATATAGTGTTTTCGTCACGCACCAGCTCAATGTCTTAACCGGAAACACGACTTGGATTTCGAGTAAATTGCACCAACACATCATTAAGAAATTTGATGAATGCTGGGTTCCTGATTACGAAGACGATCCGAACCTAACCGGAAAATTGGGCCATTTAAAAAAACCGCTCGACCACATTAAATATATCGGGCCACTGAGTCGATTGGAAAAAAAAGCGGCACCGATGCAATACGACTTAATGGTGCTTCTTTCTGGTCCAGAGCCGCAACGCAGTATTTTAGAACTCCGATTACGCGACACCATCGACGAATATCAGGGCAACGTTATTTTCATCTGCGGAAAAATGGCATTACAACAATCGAAAATCCAGATTGAAAATGTGACTTTCTACAATTTCATGACACGCGATCAAATCGAACAAGCGTTCAACGAAAGTAAAATGGTACTGTGCCGCTCGGGCTACACGACAATTATGGATTTGGCCAAATTGAATAAAAAAGCGTTTTTCATTCCAACGCCGGGGCAATACGAACAAGAGTATTTAGCCAAAAGATTGAAGAAAAACGGACTGTTTCCCTATTGCAAACAAGAAGATTTTTCGTTTGATAAGTTACTGGAAACCGATCTGTATAAAATTGCTACTTTAAAAAATGAGTCGATTCATTGGAAGAACTTATTTTGTCTTTTCGAGCGTAAAGGAGAATTCTGATCCTTTGCCGAATTCACTTTCGACATAAATTTTTTCATCGTGCGCTTCGATAATATGCTTGACGATCGACAATCCTAAACCTGAGCCTCCTTCACTTCGGGCGCCACTCTTGTCAACACGGAAGAAACGTTCGAATAGTCTTGAAATGTGATGCTTTTCAATGCCTTCACCATCATCTTTAACGCGGACAATGACTTTTTTCTCCGTAAGGTTTTCAATACTGACTTCGGTCGAACCTTTTTCTTTTCCGTATTTGATGGAATTCATCACAAGATTAATCAGCACCTGTTCGATTTTTTCGCTATCAGCAGTTACAACGATGGGTTTGTTGTATTGCATGTCAAAGAGCAGCAATATGTCTTTTTTCGAAGCTTCCATTTCGAGAAGATCGAACACGTTCTGCACAAGTTTGACGACGTCAAAAGAATGCATTTCGAGATTCAAATCACCCATTTCAAGTTTGGAAATCATGTCTAAATCTTGCACGATGTAAATCAATCGCTCGACACCTTTCTCGGCACGTTGCAGGTATTTTTTTCGAATACTCTTATCATTCATCGCGCCGTCAAGCAGTGTAGAAAGATAGCCTTGTACGGTAAATAATGGTGTTTTAAGTTCATGTGACACATTGCCAATAAATTCCCGGCGGTATTCTTCGCGCACCTTCAGCATTTCGATTTCGAGTTTTTTATCGGTGGCGAACTTCTTGACTTCGCGGGTTAGCGTAGCCATATCGGTCGTAATCGGCTGACTTCTAAATGTCGAGGACTCTAGCAGCGAAACATCATCGTAGATTTTTTTTACCCTACGGTAAATAAAATGCTCAACGCGGTACTGCAGCACGAAGAAAGAAAATAAGGCGATCGTGATCGCAAAATAACCACAAAATAAAAAGGAGAATTCAAAAAAATAGTACGTAAGGAAAGCAACTACACCTGTAGAAAAAAAAGTGATGTAGAGCGAAGAAAGCCCGGCAAAAGTGTATGTTTTTTTAAAATTAGCGGCCATAACGATTTGCTACAAAATACCTGAGACAAAACACAAAGATATTGTAAATATAGAACTTTGATGCTTCGTTAGACTTCAAATTTATAACCTACGCCTTTGATGGTTTTGAAGAAATCGTCGCCTATTTTCTCTCGCAGTTTGCGAATGTGAACATCAATGGTTCTGCCTCCGACAATGACTTCATTGCCCCAAACCTTGTCGAGAATCTCTTCTCTTTTGAATACTTTTCCAGGTTTTGACGCCAACAAATAAAACAGTTCAAATTCTTTTCTAGGCAAAATGATTTCGCGACTGTCTTTGATAATCTTGTATTCTTCGCGGTTGATTTCGATGTCGCCGACGTTTAAAGTCTCTGAACCTTTGGCTTCATCTTCTTTCAATCGCCTTAATAACGCTTTAACTTTACTCACGAGCAGTTTCGGTTTGATTGGTTTAGTAATATAATCGTCAGCACCAGCATCAAAACCTGCCACTTGAGAATAATCTTCGTTTCTAGCCGTTAAGAAAGTAATGATCACTTGACTCAGTTCTGGAATTCTGCGGATATTCTCACAAGCTTCCATGCCGTCCATTTCAGGCATCATGACATCCATAATAATCAGATGCGGTAATTCTTTTTTAGCTTTCACTATTGCTTCCTTACCATTCGATGCCGTAACAATTTGATAACCTTCCTGAGCGAGATTGTAACCTACAATTTCTAGGATATCTTGTTCGTCATCGACCAATAAAATCTTGATGTCTTTTTTCTTCATAGTAGCAAAATTAATCGTTTAATACATCACTTCATTCCTAATGCTAATGCTGATGCAGT
>JANPJB010000012.1:0-67652 GCA_031425295.1 Flavobacterium sp.
TCTAAATCGCTGGCCCGGGGTAATAGGTTTTAATTTTCTAACTGACATAATGCTGCCTTCTTGTTAAATATTATTGTAAAAATCTATTGTTTCTCCTTCTTGTACTTGAACAATCGCTTTTTTGTAAGCGTTAGTCTTTCCGCTGATTAGTCCACTTTTAGTGTATTTTGTAGAACGATCCGGTCTAACGTTCATGGTGTTCACGCTAACAATAGTAACGCCGTAAGCAGCCTCTACAGCTTTCTTAATTTGCACTTTGTTTGCTTTTCTGTCAACCACGAAACCGAACTGATTCAAAACCTCACTTTGTTTGGTTACTTTTTCAGTTACTATAGGTTTAATTATGATACTCATATCCTATTATTTACTTAAATTTTCTTCAATTCCTTCTAAAGAGCTCTCTAGAAGAACTAGATTATTCGCATTTAAAATGGCGTAAGTGCTTAATTCTAAGTTACTTACAACGCTAGAGGCCTTTAAATTGCGTGAGGACAAATATACATTTTTATTTGAATCACCCAACACGAATAAAGATTTTTTATTCTCTAACCCTAAAGCTTTCAAAACAGTAATGAAATTTTTGGTGTTTGGCGTTTCGAAATCGAAATCTTCCAATACCACAATACTTGATTCTTTTGCCTTGATTGAGAACGCAGATTTTCTTGCCAAACGTTTCAAGCTTTTATTCAATTTGAATGAATAACTTCTTGGACGCGGTCCAAAAACGGTACCTCCACCTTTAAACAGTGGACTCTTTTTGCTACCCGCACGGGCAGTTCCAGTTCCTTTTTGTTTTTTGATCTTACGGGTACTTCCTACTACTTCAGCTCTTTCTTTGGCTTTGTGAGTTCCTTGTCTTTGGTTCGCTAAATATTGTTTAACGTCAAGGTATACCGCATGATTATTTGGCTCTATTGCATATACTGCATCAGAAAGTTGTACTTTTCTGCCAGTATCTTTTCCGGTTTTATCTAAAACTTTTACTTCCATTATTTCTGAATGATTACGTAAGAGTTTTTACAACCAGGAATACATCCTTTGATCACCAGCAGGTTCTTGTCAGCCACTACTTTTAAAACTCTTAGATTTTGTACTTTCACATTATCTCCACCCATTCTTCCAGCCATACGCATTCCTTTGAATACACGTGATGGATAAGATGAAGCTCCTACAGAACCTGGCGCTCTCAAACGGTTGTGTTGTCCGTGGGTTGCTTGTCCGACACCACCAAAACCGTGACGCTTAACAACACCTTGGAAACCTTTTCCTTTTGATACACCTTGCACATCTACAAATTCGCCTTCAGCAAAAACATCTACTGTTAATACTTCACCTAATTTGTACTCATTGTCAAACTGGAATTCAACGACTTTTTTCTTAGCTACAGTTCCTGCTTTTTTGAAGTGACCTACGGCCGCTTGCGTGGAATGTTTCTCGTTTTTGTCATCGAAACCAAGTTGCAACGCTTCATACCCGTCGACCTCTTTGGTTCTGACTTGGGTAACAACGCATGGTCCAGCTTCGATTACCGTACAAGGAATATTCTTCCCGTTCTCATCGAAAATGCTGGTCATGCCGATCTTTCTACCAATTAACCCAGACATAATTATTAATTATTGATTATTAAAAAAATTCTTTTTGTTTGCTCTTAGACATAAGCATAAAGTATCGGAAAGAAAATCCCGATACTTTACACCAAAATCTTAGACTTTAATTATACTTTGATCTCAACTTCAACACCACTTGGCAACTCTAATTTCATTAGCGCGTCGATGGTTTTAGAAGAAGAAGAATAAATGTCGATCAATCGCTTGTATGACATTACTTCAAATTGTTCTCTCGCTTTTTTGTTGACGTGTGGAGAACGCAATACGGTGAAAAGTTTTTTGTGTGTCGGCAATGGAATAGGTCCAGTCACCACAGCACCAGTACTTTTTACTGTTTTTACGATTTTCTCAGCAGACTTGTCTACCAACATATGATCGTAAGATTTCAATTTTATTCTGATTTTTTGACTCATTTTCTTAAGATTAAGCGGTTCCTTTTGCTTTTTTGATTACTGCTTCTGAAATGTTAGCAGGCGTTTCAGCGTAGTGTGAAAACTCCATTGTAGAGGTTGCTCTACCAGAAGACAACGTTCTCAACGTTGTTACATATCCAAACATCTCTGACAATGGCACATCTGCTTTAATGGTTTTCGCACCGGCTCTGTCACCCATATCATTCACCTGGCCTCTACGACGGTTGATATCACCAACGATATCGCCCATGTTTTCTTCCGGTGTGATTACTTCCATTTTCATGATTGGCTCAAGGATGATAGCACCGGCAGCTTTCGCTACTTCTCTATAACCCATTCTTGCCGCTAATTCAAATGATAATGCATCAGAATCGACAGGGTGGAAAGATCCATCCAATAAAGTTACTTTCAAACTATCCACTTGGTATCCTGCTAAAGGACCAGTTTTCATAGCCTCACGGAAACCTTTCTCAACAGATGGAATATATTCTTTAGGAACGTTACCACCTTTTACTGCGTTTACAAATTGCAATCCTACAGGCACTTTACCGTCAACTTCATCAGCCGGTTCAAGGACAAATACGATATCACCGAATTTACCACGACCACCTGATTGTTTCTTATAGGTTTCTCTGTGCTGTGCTTTTTTAGTGAACGCTTCTTTATATTCAACTTGAGGTTCACCTTGGTTTACTTCCACTTTGAATTCACGTTTCATACGATCTACCAAGATATCTAAGTGAAGCTCACCCATACCCGAAATAATCGTCTGACCTGAAGCTTCGTCTGTACGCACGGTAAACGTAGGATCCTCTTCAGCCAATTTCGCCAAAGCCATACCCATCTTGTCAACGTCAGCTTTAGTTTTAGGCTCAATAGCGATACCGATTACTGGTGCAGGGAATTTCATCGACTCAAGAATGATTGGGTGTTTTTCATCACACAATGTATCTCCAGTTTTGATATCTTTAAATCCAACTGCTGCTCCAATATCACCAGCTTCGATGTAATCGATTGGGTTCTGTTTGTTTGCGTGCATTTGGTAGATACGCGAAATTCTTTCTTTGTTTCCAGAACGCGTATTTAATACGTAAGAACCAGCATCTAAACGTCCAGAATAAGCACGGAAGAAAGCCAAGCGACCTACGAATGGGTCAGTAGCAATCTTAAACGCTAAAGCAGCGAACGGCTCTTTAACATCTGGCTTACGCAAAATTTTAGTTTGGTCTTCTTCTAATAAATCAGCATCATCAGGATGAATTCCTTCGATACCTTCCTTATCCATTGGAGAAGGCAAGTATTTACAAACTGCATCCAACATGAATTGAACGCCTTTGTTTTTGAAAGAAGAACCAGCAATCATTGGTATGATAGCCATGTCCATAACAGCTGCTCTTAAAGCGATGTTGATTTCTTCCTCTGTAATAGAGTTTTCATCTTCCATGAATTTTTCAAGCAAATTCTCATCATAATCAGCAACTGCTTCAATAAGAATCGATCTGTATTCTTTTACTTCTGCAAGCATGTCTTCAGGAATAGGCACAATCTCGTAAGTGGCACCCATACCTTCTTCATCCCAAACAATAGCTTGGTTTCTTACCAAATCTACAACACCTTTGAAATCATTTTCCTCACCTATTGGCAAAGTGATTGCAACCGCATTGGATTTTAGCATGTCTCTTACTTGTTGACAAACCATCAAGAAGTTAGAACCTTGTCTGTCCATTTTATTAACAAAACCGATACGTGGCACACGGTACTGATCGGCAAGTCTCCAGTTGGTTTCTGATTGTGGCTCAACACCATCAACAGCAGAAAATAAGAAAACCAATCCATCAAGTACACGCAATGAACGATTTACCTCTACAGTAAAGTCAACGTGTCCCGGTGTGTCAATAATATTAAAGTGGTAAGGCAATGTTTCAGGTAAAATTTTACCTTGAGTCGTTGGGAAATTCCATTCACAAGTAGTAGCTGCCGAAGTAATGGTAATACCTCTTTCTTGCTCTTGTGCCATCCAGTCCATGGTTGCAGCACCATCGTGCACCTCACCAATTTTGTGTGATTTTCCTGTATAAAAAAGAATACGCTCTGTTGTTGTTGTTTTACCAGCATCAATGTGAGCAGCAATTCCTATGTTTCTTGTGTATTTAAGTTCTCTAGCCATTTCTTATGATTAAAATCTAAAGTGAGAGAATGCTTTATTTGCTTCAGCCATTTTGTGCGTATCCATTCTCTTTTTAACAGCAGCACCTTCTTCTTTAGCAGCAGCTAAAACTTCAGAAGCTAACTTTTGAGCCATAGATTTCTCGTTTCTTCTTCTGGCGTAAAGGATTAACCATTTCATTGCCATAGAAATTTTTCTATCTGGTCTGATTTGCATTGGTATTTGGAATGTAGCGCCACCAACTCTACGGCTACGTACTTCTACGTGAGGCATAACGTTTGTCAAGGCATCTTTCCAAATTTCTAATGACGATTTTTCAGCATCTTGTTTTTTAGATTCTACGATATCAATCGCGTCATAAAAAACTTTAAAAGCCGTTGATTTTTTTCCGTCCCACATTAAGTTGTTCACAAAACGCGTTACCAGCTGGTCGTTAAACCTCGGATCTGGCAAAAGGGGTCTTTTTTTGGCCGCTCTTTTTCTCATGTCTTTTTCTTAAAAGTTAAATTACTTTTTTGCTTCTTTTGGGCGTTTCGCACCGTACTTAGATCTTCTTTGTGTTCTTCCTGCTACACCTGATGTATCAAGCGCACCACGCACAATGTGGTATCTAACTCCTGGCAAATCTTTTACCCTTCCACCCCTAACTAATACTATCGAGTGCTCTTGTAGATTGTGTCCTTCACCTGGGATGTAGGCGTTTACTTCATTTCCGTTAGTCAAACGTACACGCGCTACTTTACGCATTGCGGAGTTTGGTTTTTTTGGAGTTGTAGTGTAAACACGCGTACAAACACCTCTTCTTTGAGGACAAGAATCTAAAGCTACCGATTTACTCTTCTTAGTTATCTGAGTTCTTCCAGTTCTTACTAATTGTTGAATTGTTGGCATAATTAATACTAAAAATTACTTATATATTAAATTTCCCGCTTTTTACGGGGTTGCAAATGTAGTAATATTTTTTAATGAAACAAATCATAACCCATTAATTTTTTCGCGAAGTAATTATTTGTGTTTTAATGCAATAAAGAATAACCGTAAATTGATTTTAAGCTTTAAAATAAATTCGTTTCGAGATCTAATTCTGAACCAATTCCCGAACAATTTATTTTTTATAGTAAAATGCTGTTTTTTGCATTACTTTTATCAAAATAAAGTTTGAAATTGAAACCCCTACTCTTCATATTGATCTTTCTAGGATGGCATTGTTCTGCGCAGAAACAGTATCTGAAGATAACGAGTCAATCAAACTATGAGCAGAAAAGCATCGACTCTATCGGCTATAACCAAACACATGTCGACGCTAAATCGGTGCTTGAAGAAACACAATCGTTTGCCGAAAAACTTAACCAATTCGGCTATATCGAATCCCAAATTGAGAGCAGCAGAAAGATAAACGACTCCACATTCCTATACCAATTCGATCTTGGAAAAAGAGTTGACCACATACATGTATATATAAGGAGTGATTCTCCTTTAAGAACTTTGGATTTATTCGATTCAAAAAAAGATACGCTAGAACTTCCGTACCAAGAAGTAGCACCCTTTATCAAACGTACTTTGACAAGATTAGAGAAAAAAGGGTTTGCCTTGTCAAAACTTCGGTTGATCAATATCCGAAAAAGCGGACGAAATTTGACCGCAGAACTTTTTGCGCAGACTGAAAAAATCCGACGTCTTGATGATATCGTCATCAATGGTTATCAGAAGTTTCCTGAAAGCCACAAACACAACCTCAAGCGGATTTATAAAAAGAAGCTGTTCAATCAGGATAATCTGAAGAACGTCTATTCTGATATTGAGAAATTCCGGTTTGTCAAACAAATTAAATATCCCGAAATCTTGTTCACTTCAGATTCGACTAAAGTGTATGTGTATTTAGAAAAAGTGAAATCGAACAACTTCGATGGTTTCATCGGGTTCTCTAATGATGAAGAAACAAGAAAAGTTAGCGTCAATGGATATCTCGATCTTACATTAAACAATCTTGCAAATACCGGGGAAACATTTTCCTTATATTGGAAAAGCGACGGTAATGACCAGAAAACTTTTAACGCAAAGATCGAATTGCCTTACATTTTAAAGAGTGCGTTCGGCCTCAAAGCACAGCTCAACATCTTCAAACAGGACAGCACTTTTCAGAATACGCAGACCGCTTTAGATTTAGGATACTTCTTCAATTACAATACCCGTCTTTATCTGGGTTACCAATCGGCAGAATCAAGTGATATTCAAAATCAAAATACAACAAGCATCAGCGATTACGAAAATTCGTTTGTGACCACCCAATTTGAGTTTGTTGATTTCAAAGCGGAAGAATTCTTATTTCCAGAAAAAACGAAAATTGATTTTAAAGTTGGTATCGGTTCAAGAAAATCAAAATTTATGACAAACGACCAGCTCTTCTTTAACTTGAATTTAAAACACACTTTTTTTCTGAACAACAAAAACAACATTATTATCAAAAGCCAGAACTATTTTCTAAACAGCGATGTCTATATCGTCAACGAATTGTATCGATTTGGCGGTATCAACTCGATCCGCGGTTTTAATGAGAATAGCCTTCAGGCTAATCTTTTTTCTTCACTGCTTACTGAATACCGCTATATTATTGCCCCTAATCTTTATGTACATTCCATCATCGACTACGGATATTATCAGGATAAGACTACAAATAATAGTGGCAACTTGATTGGGTTGGGTATTGGTTTTGGGCTGTATACAAAGAACGGACTGTTCAATATAGTATATGCTAATGGTAGTACTAAAGAGCAGGAAATCAAGGGTTCGAACTCCATCGTACACGTCAGTTTCAAAACTTCTTTCTGATGCCTTAAGCAAATGTTAAGAAAACATTAATAAATTCTTAAAATTCTGTAAATAATAATTGCAGTTATATAACAATTATGTTTTTTTTATTACGAAATTTATGAACCTAATTCAAAATTGTAAAAAATGAAACTAAAGCTTCAGGGAATATTAGCACTTATGATGGTGTTAATAGCGCAACTAACCTATGCGCAGGACATTACTGCAACTGGTACCGTCACCGATCCGGCGGGTTTACCGGTTCCTGGTGTCAACGTTCTTGTTAAAGGAACCACTGTCGGAACACAAACCGACTTCGACGGGAATTTTAAAATTGCTGCCAAGCAAGGCGAAACGTTAACATTCTCATTTCTCGGAATGAAAACAGTAGAACTCGCCGCTGCTTCAAGAATGACCGTCAAGATGACAGATGATTCTGTTCAGCTTGAAGGTGTGGTGGTTACGGCTCTGGGAATAAGTCGTGAAAAAAAATCGCTCGGTTATGCTACCCAAGAAGTTAAGGGAGAAAGCATTGCCGCCGTAAAAAGCGACAATTTTATTAATGCCTTATCCGGGAAAGTCTCGGGAGTTCAAATAAAAAGAACAACGAACTTTGGCGGATCCACTAACGTTGTAATCCGAGGAAATAAATCCTTGCAAGGATCTAACCAAGCATTATTTGTAATTGACGGTGTGCCGATTTCGAACAACAATTTCAATACGCGCGATCAATCACAAACCGGATCAGGATACGATTATGGTAACGCAGCAACGGATATCAATCCCGAAGACATCGAATCTGTCAATGTTTTAAAAGGTGCGGCTGCAAGTGCACTGTACGGATCAAGAGCTGGAAATGGCGTTGTGATTATTACGACCAAAAAAGGCAACAAAAAAAATAAAAGCAATTACGCTGTAACTGTCAATTCCGGTATAACTACTGGATTTGTGGATGAGAGTACATTCGTAAAATATCAAGATCAGTATGGCGGCGGGTACGGCCCTTACTACGGACCAGACGGTACTTATCTCGACTATATTGATATTGACGGTGATGGAAATCTCGACGCTGTGACGCCTTTAACAGAGGATGCCTCTTATGGACAAGCTTTTGACCCTAATTTATTGGTGTATCAATGGGATGCGTTTTATCCTGAATCGCCAAACTACCTAAAAGCAACACCTTGGGTCAATGCTAAAAACGGACCAATCACATTTTTCGAAAAACCTCAAACTTATACGAACTCCGTTTCTATAGACAAGAGCCTCGAAAACGGTTACATCAGGATTGGCGCTACCAATTTAAACCAAACTGGGCTACTGCCAAACAGTACGCTAAAGAGAAATACTTTCACGTTGGGCTCCTCCATTTTGCTCAATGAAAGACTTACGGCTGCGGGTTCTGCAACTTTCATTAAAACCAACACAGTGGGAAGAAACAACACCGGGTATAATGACAATATCGCGGGTAACTTCAGACAGTGGTGGCAAACCAACGTCGACATCAGCAAACTAAAAGATGCTTATTTCTCTACCGGCAGAAATGTAACTTGGAACCCGAATTCCATCTCCAATCCTACCCCAATTTTTTGGGATAATCCTTATTTCCAACGTTACGAAAATTTTCAAACGGATGAAAGAAACAGAATTATCGGAAATGTTTCATTAGATTATAAAGTTAACAAATGGCTCAACATTTTTGGCCGCATGGCAGTAGACCGATATGACGATCTGCAGGAAGAAAGAAGAGCTATAGGAAGCGTACCCGGTAATTTCGGCCTCGGAATAGGTGGAGACGGTAGTACGGGCAGAAATCCGGCAGGCTCGGGTTACTCAAGAAAAAACATAGGCTATGGCGAGTATAATTATGATTTGATGCTCAATTATAACACCGACTTAACGGCTAAGTTAAATCTACGAGGTGTGGTCGGGATCAATATAAACCGACGCTATCTGAATTCTATTTGGGCAGCAACAAACGGGGGCTTGAGCATACCTAAATTATATTCCCTTCAAAATAGCGTCAATCCGATGCTGGCACCTATTGAAAGAAATGAGGTAATCGCTACAGACGGTATCTATGCAAATGCTTCACTAGGTTATGATAACTTTTTATATTTAGAAGGTAGTTATAGAAGAGATCAATCTTCCACGCTACCCGCTGCCAATAACGTATATTATTACCCTTCCATTTCAACAAGTTTGGTGTTTTCAGAATTAATCAAGCAGGATTGGCTGTCATTTGGTAAGCTCCGTTTAAATTATGCGGAAGTTGGCCTTGGAACTGATTTCGATAGGATAAATGATACCTATAATGTAAATACGGCATTTGGAGCCGGTTCCGCTTCGGTAAAAAACACCAAAAATAATCCCAACCTAAAAGCCGAAACCACGAAAAGTTATGAGGCAGGTCTCGAAATGTCATTTCTTAAAAAACGTTTAGGCTTTGACCTTTCTTTATACCAATCAAATTCATTGAACCAAATCGTACCGTTACGCGTTACTTCATCGACAGGATATTTGTTCGAATTGGTCAATGCAGGGGAAATTGAAAATAAAGGTGTTGAATTATCATTAAATGCTACTCCGGTAAAATTGGAAAATTTTTCTTGGGATGTTAATGTTAACTGGTCTAAAAACACCAACGAAGTGCTATCACTTCCTGAAGGTATCACAACACTGCAACTCGGTTCATTTCAAGGTGGTGTAACAATAAATGCGGTCGTAGGTCAACCATACGGCGTTATTTACGGAACAGACTATACTTATCTCAACGGCGAACGCATCGTAAATCCAGCCAATGGCCAATACGTAAAAACTGACACCTCAGATAATGTTATCGGAGATTCAAATCCGGATTGGATCGGGGGTATCAACAACAGATTGAGCTATAAAAACTTGTCTTTTGATTTCTTAATCGATATCCAAAAAGGTGGCGATATTTTCTCTTTAGACCGCTACTACGGTTTGGCTACCGGTCTTTATGACGATACTGCCTTCATCAATGATTTAGGAAATCCAGTACGAAATAGCATTGCTGATGGCGGTGGATTTATCAATTCAGGTGTAAATCCTGATGGAACTGCTAATACAACACGTATTCGTGCTGACCGTTACGGCGCCTTCGGATATGCTAGAGGTTTACCGGACAAGGCTTTCGTGTATGATGCAAGTTATGTAAAATTAAGACAGGCATCCTTATCGTACTCATTCTCCGACAATCTGCTTAAACATACATTCATGACTGGCGTTACGTTAAGTGTCATTGGTACAAACCTTTGGATTATTCACAAAAACCTACCAGATGCGGATCCTGAATCAGGTCTTGGAGCTGGTAACTTGCAAGGTTATTCAACCGGTTCTTTGCCGTCAACTAGAGATATCAGTTTTAATGTTAAACTCCAATTCTAAAAAAATAATTATGAAAAGATTAATTTATATATTAATTATAACTTCATTGATCTCATGTTCGAAGGACATAGAAAAATACAATGAAAATGTGGTTGACCCAGCAAATGTTCCTGGCGAAGCACTCTTTACAAGTGCCCAAAAAAGCCTTGTCGACCAAATGCAAAGCACCAATGTGAATGAGAACATTTTTAGGCTTATCAACCAGCACTGGGCCGAGACTACTTACCCTGACGAAACCAATTATGACTTGGTGACTCGTACCATTCCTGAGCAACACTGGGAATATTTGTATAAAGATGTTTTGAAAGATCTAAAACAAAGTACGATTAATATCACCGCAGCTCCTGTTTCCGCTACCGACGATCAATTGGCCAAACCTAATAAATTGGCGATTATCGAAATATTGAATGTCTACACCTACTCCGTATTAGTTGAAACTTTTGGTGATATTCCGTACACTGAAGCGTTGGATTTAGCTTATAGAACGCCAATTTATGATGATGGACTGACGATCTACAAAGACTTATTGGTTCGCCTAGACAGCGCTATCAACCAATTGGATCCTGCAGGTTCCAGTTTCGGTGATAATGACAGAATATATTTTGGTGATGTAGCGAAATGGCAAAAATTTGCGAATTCTTTAAAACTTAAAATGGGATTGGTTTTGTCTGACATTCCTTCAGAAGTTGCTTTAGCGCAATCAACTGTTGCATCAGCAGCGCCATTTGTTTTTACTTCAAATGCTGATAATGCATCGATGACTTATTTGACCGCATCGCCGAATACCAACCCGCTTTATATCGATTTGGTAGCCAGCGGACGTTCCGACTTTGTTGCGGCCAATACGTTAGTGAATTATATGAATTCGCTAAATGACCCAAGACGTGCATTGTATTTTGATGATAATCTCACTGATCCCGTTACGCAGGAAGTCATATACGACGGTGGAATTTATGGTGATGCGAACACTTACAGCCAGTTTACACACATTACCCAAGCCATTCAAATTCCAAACTATCCTGGAACCATTTTAGATTATTCTGAAATAGAATTTCTTCTTGCAGAAGCCGCTGAAAGATCTTTCGTCGGTACGCCTGCGGATGCAGAACTGCATTATAACAATGCAATTACCGCATCGATATTGTTTTGGGGCGGAACAACAACCGATGCACTAACTTATCTCGCGCAGCCAGATGTAAATTATACGACCGCAACTGGAGGTTGGAGAGAAAAAATTGGAAACCAAAGTTGGATATCACTATACAACAACGGATTTGAAGGTTGGACAATGTGGAGAAGATTAGATTTCCCAGTGCTTGTTGCACCACCGGATGCCGTATCTGATGTGCCGTTACGACTCACGTATCCAATCATCGAGCAAACCCTTAACGGCAACAGTTATCAAGCAGCAAGTGCCGCCATCGGAGGAGATCTCGTTGAAACCAAACTGTTCTGGGATATTTTCTAAATCACAACATAACAATATCAAAACCATCTCACATTCGGGATGGTTTTTTTATATCTTTGCGCCATGGAAAAAGAACATTTGATATTCGGTATACGTGCCATCATAGAAGCAATTCAATCGGGGAAAGAAGTCGATAAAGTCTTCATACAAAAGGAGATTTCAGGCGAACTGATGAAAGATCTAATGAAAGTCATGAAGCGCGGCAATATCAATTTTTCGTACGTTCCTGTTGAAAAACTAAATCGACTTACGCCCAACAATCACCAAGGTGCAGTCGCGAGCATATCGCCCATCGGCTTCATGGATTTGGAGCAATTGGTGGAAACAGCAATGGCAACAGGCAAACCAGCCTTGTTTCTTATTCTCGATCAAATTTCGGATGCTCGTAATTTTGGTGCGATCATCAGAACTGCCGAATGTACTGGTGTGGATGGTATTATTGTTCAAAAAGCAGGTTCGGCTCCTGTCAATGGTGATACCGTGAAAACTTCTGCCGGCGCGGTTTTCAATGTGCCGATTTGTAAAGTGGAACACATCAAAGACGCTATATTTTATCTTCAGGGTTCTGGCGTTAAAACTGTCGCCGCAACAGAAAAAACAGAACACAATATCTACGACATCACTTTAAATGAATCAGTCGCTATAATCATGGGCAGCGAAGACCGCGGGATCAATCCATCTGTACTCAAAATCGTAGATGAAAAAGCAAAACTCCCAATGTTTGGAACCATCGGATCCTTAAATGTTTCCGTAGCTTGCGGTGCCTTTCTATACGAAGCGTTGCGACAAAGAAGTTAAAGATGCTCCTTTCGTTTTATAATGTATTTGTTTTCGACATCATCATAAACCACATCATACTCTGAAGTTGTTGTATGAATTGTATCGGGAAATTCAGGTAACACTTCCGGCGGCGGCAAATTCACAAAGTTTCCGTGTTCGTCGAAACGTTGCATAAATTTATCTTCACGCGGATCGTAATCCTCGCGTTCCCAATCATATCGAATCATTCTTTTGTATTCAGGTGTTTTAAGCGTTACCGCAAATCCAAACCCTACGATCAATCCGGCGAGATGGCCTTCCCACGAAATGCCTTCTTTAACATTGGGAAAAATATACCAAACCAAACCGCCATAGACGATCACAATCATCAATGACAAAGCGACGAGTCGGTAATATTTCGTCCGCACGCCTTTAAAAAATATAAAGCTGACCAGCAAATAAACCAAGCCGCTTGCACCAATATGAAACGATTCCCTGCCAATAATCCAGGTGATGGCGCCGGTTAATAGCAGTCCGTATCCCAAAACCGAGAATGTTTGTTCGCGATAAAAAAACCGCAGTGCCGCAATTAAAACCAATAATGGAATCGAATTGTTGTAGAGATGCTCGATGTTGCCATGAATGAACGGGCTGAAAATAATCCCGCGTAAACCCTCGAACGAACGTGGATAAATACCGTAGTTTTCAAGGTCGAGATGGAAACGCACGCCGAGCCAAAAGGCAATCCATAAGGTCAACACAGATAAAAAAGGAATCAGTATGACCGAAGGCGAGAATTTAAAATAATGATCTTCCATGTAAGTGGCTTGTAGTTGCACAACCGATTGTCAAAAATGCAACCAAAAGAAAACGCGTGCTATTTTGTCAGTTTTGAATGCAGCACGATGGCCCTAGCCCGGATGGAAACGGCTATCCTTTTGTGCCGGCGTTCGGCGCAAAAGATAAAAGTGTACAGCTGGATCAGCTCCTCAAAATACTTCAAATTTTAACGGAACGCTTGGGGAATAATCTTTAAATTTACGGCCTTGAAATACGACCATGGAAGCACCGCTCGCCGAACGCATTCGCCCACAACATCTCGAAGATTACATCAGCCAGTCCCACTTGGTCGGCCCTAACGGCTCGTTGACTTTACAGATTGAAAAAGGCATCATTCCTTCATTGATTTTTTGGGGCTCACCGGGTACGGGCAAAACTACTTTGGCGCAAATTATTGCCCAAGATTCGAAGCGGCCATTTTACGTGTTGAGCGCCATCAATTCGGGTGTTAAAGACATTCGTGACGTCATTGAAAAAGCCAAACAAAGCGGCGGTTTGTTTACTTCCAAAAACCCAATTTTGTTTATCGATGAGATTCACCGTTTCAGCAAATCGCAGCAGGATTCGTTGCTTGCAGCTGTTGAAAAAGGTTGGATTACACTCATTGGCGCCACTACGGAAAACCCGAGTTTTGAGGTTATTCCGGCTTTACTGTCGCGTTGTCAGGTGTATGTACTGAACCCATTCACCAAATCCGATCTCGAAGCATTGCTCGAACGTGCGATGACGAAAGATGTGATGCTGCAGCAGAAAAAAATCGAATTGCGTGAAACCGAAGCGCTGTTGCGACTTTCAGGTGGCGATGGGCGCAAACTATTGAATATTTTTGAACTTGTCGTAAACGCGTCTAATGAAGACGAAATTTTGATTAACAACGAGCGCGTTTTGCAAATCGTGCAGCAAAACACGGTGTTGTATGACAAGACTGGGGAACAGCATTATGATATTGTTTCGGCTTTCATCAAATCGATTCGTGGCAGCGACCCGAATGCGGCGGTTTATTGGCTAGCAAGAATGGTTGAAGGTGGCGAAGATGTGAAATTTATCGCGCGTCGGATGCTTATTCTGGCAAGCGAAGATATCGGCAATGCCAATCCGACCGCTTTTATCATGGCAAACAATACGTTTCAAGCGGTGGCAACAATTGGCTATCCTGAAAGCAGAATTATCTTGAGTCAATGCGCGATTTATCTTGCGACTTCTCCAAAAAGCAATGCTTCGTATATGGCGATTAATCAAGCACTGCAAAAGGTGAAAGAAACGGGCGACTTGCCAGTGCCGATTCCGTTGCGCAATGCACCGACCAAATTGATGAAGGAATTGGGGTATGGCGACGACTACAAATATTCACACGGTTATGCGAACAATTTCGCTGAACAGGAATTTTTGCCTGATGCCATTTCGGGAACCGCTTTTTATGAACCAGGCAATAACAGCCGGGAAAATGGTACGCGAGAATTCTTAAAAAATCGCTGGAAGGATCAATATGGTTATTAGTCAGTAATCTTCACATTGACCTGTTCAGAAATTAGTTGATCATCCTGATAATATTCAAAAAACCATTGGTTGCCTTTAGAAATCAGTGCACCGTGAATTAATCCTTTGATCGCTAAAAATGTAGTCGGGGTTGATGTTTTGAAAAGCTTCATAACGATTTTCGGAGTTTTATCTACCAATTGATAGCCATTTAGAATCGGCTGAACCGAAAGCAAATCTGCATTGTTTTCATACGATTCGCTTACTACAGTTTGGTTGTTTGACGGTGCTGATTTTTGATCTGCTAATGCCGGCACATATTGATAGTGTAATGCTTCAAAAGATTGGAATGCTTGTCGCAATGCCAAATTATAAGACGCTTTGAATTCCTTTTCTTTACTGCTTCCAATGCCTGATTCGTATAAAATTTTGCCATGGCAATCCTTGAGAATAACTTGCATTTTGGTAACCATAAAATTTCCGGAGTTTAAGACATCTGCATACAGCATGCTACAATTTGAGTCGCCGATTTCTGCTGGAAGTCGATCAGTTTCCAAATAAACTTTGAATTTGTATTTTTCCAATAACAGCTTGGTTAGCGTGTTCAGACGGTATTGGTCTTTTTCCTTTGTGAAGCTAAATTTAGAAGGCACAATCACATATTGATATTGGTTTACCTCATTTTGTGCGGATAAAAATTGACCAGCGAGTAAAAAGACAATGACTATATATTTTTTCATTTTAAAAAATGGTTTTGAGTTGCACTAAAGTATTGATTTGAATGATATTCTCGGCTACTTCAATTTGATTTGGATTGAAAAAAATGGCTTCCATTCCAAAATCCAACGCGCCAATAACATCTGCTTCCATTGAATCACCGATCATGATGCTGTTCTTCTTAGAAGCATTCGCCAACTGCAGTGCATGCTGAAAAATAATCGGATTCGGTTTTTTAGCGCCCGCCATTTCTGAATTCGTAACGGTTTTGAAATACTGCGATAGGTTTGAACTCGACATTTTTCTGAACTGCACTGCTGCGAAACCATTGGTAATGATGTGCAATTCGTAACGCTCTTTTAAATACGATAAGGTTTCGAGTGCATCGTCAAAAAGATGGTTGAATTCCGGCAGCAATTGAATGTATTGCTCTGCAATTTGATCAATCTGAGAGTCGGAAACATGGAATTGAATGGCATCGAAAGATTGTTTTAACCTTTGGTAGCGCAATTCTTCATGCGTGATTTTATCAACTTGAAACAATGACCAGCATGCCTGATTGATTGGAATGTATTTTTCCAAAAACGCTGTCGTCACAATTGCCGGATAATCTTTTTTGAAAATTTCGTCGAAAGCCAAAGCCGAATTCGTATCGAAATCCCAAAGTGTATGATCAAGGTCAAAGAAGATATGCGTAATGTCGTTTTTCAAAGTTAAAATTTTAAAAAGCAAAAGTCGGAAAGTTTTCGCATTTATTGTATACGTAACTACAGAATTCCTGCATCCGAAAAACTGAAATATTGGGTTTCTGTAATGATGATATGATCTAAAATTTTGATATCAAGCTGTTCGCCGCCTGTTTTGAGCTTTCGAGTTATTTGCTTATCCGATTCGCTCGGCGTCAAAGTTCCGGACGGATGATTGTGCGTAAGAATGATTGCCACAGCACCCAATGCTAAAGCGGTTTTGAAAACCAGTCGCACATCCACCACTGTTCCTGTAATGCCGCCTTTACTGAGTTGCGATTTGGAAATGATTTTGTTCGCATTATTGAGATAAATAATCCAAAATTCTTCATACGGTAATTCCCCGATAATGGGCTGCATGAGGTCGAAAATCGTTGTACTCGAAGTGATTTTTTGAAGTGCAACCGCTTCTTCGATCCGACGGCGCCTGCCCAATTCCATCGCAGCTTGAATGGCTATAGCTTTAGCATCGCCGATACCTTTGAAATTGTTGAGTTGCGCAACGGTGAGTTTTCCGAGCGCATTCAAATTATGATCAACGCTTGCGAGGATGCGTTGGCTCAGACTGACCGCGGATTCGTTTCGACTTCCAGAACCGATAAGGATTGCTATGAGTTCGGCATCGCTGAGGGCAGTTTTGCCTTTGAGTAATAGTTTTTCGCGGGGTTTGTCATCTTCCGACCAACTGCGAATTGGGAAAAAAGTGTTTTCAGACATGTTTGTATGGCGTTTATATTTAAGTACTAATGTAACAAAAAAAGTTAATCGGTGTATTGGTTATTCAGTGATTACAATCCAAACAACCGACCGAGCATCAGCGAACTGGCGAAGCAATAACAAAATCCGCAAATGGACTATTGAATCAACGCTTTGACTTCATCGAAGTTGAGTCCGCCATAATTCCCCGAACTCATTAACAAAAGCGCCGAATTTTCGAGATTCAGACCAAACAAATAATCCTTGAAATCTTTCGGATTTGTATAAATGACAAGATCTTTTCGGTTGAAGGCAACTGCGATCTGATCGTAAGAAACGGCATCAAGCTGCTTGATTTTAACCGCATCAGGCGAATAGAAGACGACGGCAACATCCGCTGCGGCTAATGCACCTTCATACTCTTTTAGAAATTCAGCATTTAAACTGCTATACGTGTGCAACTCCAAACACGCCACGAGCTTTCGGTTGGGATATTGTTCTTTAACCGCTTTTGTAGTTGCAGAAACTTTGCTCGGTGAATGTGCGAAATCTTTATAGGCGACTGTCGTGTTATGCTCTGCAATTTTTTCCAGACGTTTCGATGCGCCTTTGAATGATGCGATGGCTTCGTAGAAATCGGCTTCATCAACACCCATATTCTGACAGATCCATTTCGCACCGGCAAGATTGTTTAGATTGTGGGCACCGAAAACTTCAATCGGCATATCGCCTTCGGGCGTTTCGAGTAAGGTGGTACCGTTATCCACTTTGTATTTTGGTGTAGCATAAGCCAGTTTCCGAATCGGATTTGTTGCAGCTTCGGCGATGCGTTTTACTTCAGCATCATCTTCATTGTATACTAAAATGCCCCCATTGGTAATCAGCTTGATGAACATTTCGAATTGCGCAACGTAGTTTTCATAAGTCGGAAAGACATTGATGTGATCCCACGCAATGCCTGAAATGAGCGCAATATTCGGATGGTATAAGTGGAATTTAGGACGTCGATCCATCGGTGACGACAAATATTCATCGCCTTCCAGCACAATAAAATCATTTTCTTCTGTAAGGTGTACCATGGTGTCGAAACCTTCGAGTTGTGCTCCTACCATATAATCAACTTCGATACTATGAAAATGCATCACATGCAGAATCATCGAAGTGATCGTTGTTTTTCCGTGAGAACCGCCAATAACGACGCGGGTTTTATTTTTGGATTGTTCGTACAGAAATTCCGGATAAGAATAGATTTTGAGTCCCAATTCCTGTGCTTTAAGCAATTCCGGGTTATCGGCTTTGGCGTGCATACCGAGAATAACCGCCTCAATATCGACAGTGATTTTCTCTGGGAACCAACCCATTGTAGCCGGCAATAATCCCCTGTCTTCCAATCGGGTTCTCGAGGGTTCAAAAATCGCATCATCGCTTCCGGTAACTTGATATCCTTTTTGGTGTAGCGCTAAAGCAAGATTGTGCATGGCACTGCCGCCAATTGCAATAAAATGTGTACGCATTTATGATTTATTTTTTTAGTTGTAGGCCGCTAATAACTGCTTCGCTTTCTCTGGTTGATTCATTTTGTTCTTGTACAGATTGGCCAGTTTTTGATAAGTGGCGGGCGAATTTCCCGTTTCAATAGCTTTCTTGTAGTGTTTTTCCGCTTTTGTGTAACGGTGGAAATATTCTTCAATATGACCTTTTCCCAAATGACCGTCTACGGGAGAAATCTTCAATAATTCATTAGCATACTGAACAGCTTTTTTTTCACTTCCGCCGACTATAGCAGGCAATTGTATGTAAATTTCTATAAGTGCCCAACGTGCGCCAACATGATTTGCATTCAGGATTATCGCTTTTTCAAAAGCAGCTTTCACGTCGCCAATCATGGACAACGCTTTGAATTTGTTTGATTCTTTGGCTTCCATCCCCAAAGCGCCACCATACTTGTAAAAGTATTCTGCTTGTTTAGGTTTTAGTGCTGTGAGTTTTTGATAATAAGGAATGGCGCTATCCCACTTTTTGATGTGACATTGAATATCACCCAAATACTCCAATGTTTTTAGATCATTCGGATTATGGCTTAGGGTCTTTTCAAACTCAAGTTTAGCTTGGCTGTACTTTCCGGAACTAAAAAAACTTTCCCCCTTTTCAAAACTAGTTTGAGCGAGCATAGTAATCGGGATAAAAAGCAGCAATTGACAGAAAAACTTCATTGTTGTGGATTGAGTTTCAAAAGTAGTGAAATTAGATTGAATTGAAAACAAAAAATAGGAAATGCATTTTAAAAATTAATCCGTAAAATACAGAAATAATCGATGAAAGGCGAAGTGTTAAATTATTGTAAATTCTTATTTAACAGTGCGTTGCAAGAATTTCTTGCAAAAAATCCGATAAATGGCAGTTCATCGATTTTCAAGGTTAGTTACCCTAATAATTATTCTAACATTCCAAGTAAAAATATCTTTACAACGCCAAATCCATTTATCTTAAACCAAATGAAAAAGAATTATTTAAATTCTAAGTTTTGTTTTTTGGACCATATTAGCATCGCAAAGAATCTAAAATGTTTGATTTTAATGATCATCTTTTTTTTAGTTTTTAATCCGATGCATGCTCAGGTAGCTTTGAGAGGAGGGGCTACTACGAGTACTTCTACCAATACCAACCTGACGATTAACAAACCTGCTGGAGTGGTTACGGGAGATTTTATGCTAGTAAACATAGGAAAAGCAGGAAACGATACTGCTGCGCCAGCTTGTGCCGGTTGGACTTTGATCAGTGGGCTAAATTTAGGAGGGACAACCAACCGATACGGCGCTGTCTTGTATAAAAGAGCGGGCGCAGCAGAACCAGCTAATTATACTTTTACCTTAGGAGGCGGAACTAATAGTGCTTCCGGTGGTATTGTTGCATTTTCAGGTGTTGACGCCACAGTACCGTTTGATGTTACACCAGCAGCAATATTGGTGCAGCCGAGCCAAACGGGTGTAGTTGCTACAAGCATCACCACCGTTACAGCAAATGCTGCCATAATTATGTTCGGTCAGGCTGCAGGTAATAACCCGACATGGAATAACGGAAACTGGAATACTACTTCACCGGGTGCATTAACTGAGTTATTTGATATAGGACAAGGAAACAACGATGAATCTAGTGCTGGCGCTGCTTGGACGATAAAACCAACTATTGGAGCTACAGGAAATGGTACTGCGACACTCTCTTTGGCCGAGCGAAATGGTGGTATTTTGATTGCTCTGAGACCTAGCTGTATAAATTCTGTTGCGCCGACAAATATCACCGGTACCACAACGATTTGCAATGGCAGTTCAACAACTTTAACAATAAGTGGCGGATCAGCGGGAACAGGTGCCACCGCGCAATGGTTTTCAGGATCTTGTGGCGGAACCAGTGTTGGTACTGGGAATAGTATTACGGTATCGCCTACCACTAATACTACATATTTTGTTCGATATAGTGGAACATGTAACACTACTACATGCGCTTCAACGGTGGTCACAGTAAATTCTTTATCTGTTGCGCCAACTAGTATTACAGGAACAACTACGATTTGCAATGGGAGTTCGACAACTTTAACGCTTTCGGGCGGAACGGCAGGAACAGGTGCAACAGCACAATGGTTTTCTGGATCGTGTGGCGGTACTCTTATTGGAACTGGAAATAGTATTACCGTTTCACCTTCATCAAACACTACTTATTATGTGAGATATAATGGAGCCTGCAATACGACGACATGTGCCTCTACTTTGGTTACTGTTAATACACCGTCCATTGCGCCAATGAGTATCACGGGCACAACGACGATTTGCGAAGGGAGCGCAACAACATTGACATTAGCAGGTGGAACAGCGGGAACTGGCGCCATCGCGCAATGGTTTACAGGTTCATGTGGCGGAACTTCAACCGGTGTTGGAAACAGTATTTCAGTTTCTCCCGCAATTACCACCACTTATTATGTACGATATTCCGGCACATGCAACACAACGGCTTGCACGTCTGTTACTGTCAATGTAAATTCATCTCATTCCATTACACTTCAACCATTAGTATCTCAAACCGTATGCTCCGAATCATCAGTAAGTTTTTCTGTAAGCACCTCGGGTGCGGTGACGGCTTATCAATGGTATAATGCTACTACGCCATTATTAAATGGAGGAAACATATCTGGTGCTGATACGGCGACACTGACACTAAACCCCGTGGGAGTAGTTGATGCCTCTTCCGACTATCATTGCGTTGTCAGCGGCAATTGTGCTTCCCCTGTGACTTCAAATGCGGCAGAATTAATTGTGAATGAAAAAATATCGATCATTAGCCAACCACAACCGACACAAACATTTTGTACCGGTACAGCAGCCACTTTTTCAGTAACAGCAACTGGCAGTGGTTTGACATACCAATGGTATAACGGTGTTACGGCGTTGGCCGATGGCGGAACGATTTCGGGGGTTACATCACCCAATCTTACCATTGGATCATTATCATTGGTTGACGCTTCTAACGATTACCATTGTGTCATCAGCGGAGCGAATCCGTGTGCGTCTTTAACAACTGATAGTGCTATTTTAATTGTGAATCAAGCTGCAGCAATTACCATCCAGCCAACGCCAACACAAACCATTTGTGCGGGTTCTTTTGCCAACTTTTTGATTACAGCCACTGGCGGTGGATTGACATATCAATGGTATAAAGGAGCAACACTGCTGACGGACAGTGGTATCATTAGTGGCGCTACAACCAATTCCCTTACAATCAATCCGATAGTTTTTTCTGATGCTGGAAACGATTATCACTGTGTTGTAAGTAATAATTGTACTGTGGCATTGTCTTCAAATAATGCGGCATTGCTAATCAATGAAACGCCTTTCATACCCAATCAGACTTTAGCTGTTTGTAGTGAAGATACTTTCAATTATACGATCTCAGACGGGATTCCGACAGTAGCTACTGTTGTTCCAGCCAATACAACGTATACCTGGTCAGCACCAGTAGTTACCGGAGGAATGACCGGCGGAACTGCAGGAAGTAATCTCCCTGCTATCAACCAAACTTTATTCAATCCCATTAGTGCGCCACAAACTGCTACTTATTACATCACGCCTACGTCGGGAACAACAGGTTTTTGTATAGGATCGCCATTTACATTAGTGGTCACTGTTAATCCGAAGCCTTACGTGAATAACATCACCACCTCTTTTTGCAGTGATCAGAACTTTTCTTTTAGTCCGGTGGACGGTGGCGGAAACTTAATCCCTACTGGTACGACCTATTCTTGGGGAATCCCTATAGTAACGGGCGGTATCACCGGAGGAATAGCAGGAGTTAATCAAAATTCGATTAATCAGACATTGAATAATCCGACCAATGCGGATCAAACGGCATCTTATACCGTCACAGCTACTTCCGGCAGTTGTGCAGCGAACACTTTTTCGGTAATTCTTACGATCCATCCAAAGCCTACTGTTGCGGGAAGCATGCTATCGCAATCAATATGTACCGGAAGCGCGATTGCTCCCATCTTGATCAGCAATACGAATGGAATTTCCGGCACCATCGATTATAGTTGGACACGAGACAATACGACCGATACGACCGGAATGGCTGCAGCTGGTAATACCAACACCATATCGGGAAGCTTGAGCAATACGACTAATTTCCCACAAACCACTGTATTTACATTATCAGCGACTTCAGATGAAAGTTGTGTATCTAATCCTGTGACCGTAAGCGTTACTGTTAATCCAAACCCTACAGTGGCAGCATTGCCTTCTAGCCAGACGATTTGTTCAGGAACTACAATCACACCAATTGTTTTGAGCAATCCGAATGCGGTCGCGGGTACCACATTCAGCTGGTCAAGAGACAATACAGTGAATCTGATCGGTATTGCAGCTTTAGGAACAGCAACTCCAATTACGGGAAGTTTAACAAACACGACTAATATTCCACAGACTACGACTTTCACAATCACAGCGAATGCCAATGGATGCAGCACTACGATAAGCACGATTACGATAACGGTGAATCCACAACCGGGAGTTTTGGCATTGCCATTGACACAAACGCTATGCGGAAGTTCTCCTTTTTCATCGATCATGATTACAAATCCTAATAATGTTGCGGGGACGACGTTCTCGTGGACAAGAAATAACGTAGTGAATGTTACAGCTTTGCCCACTTCTGGAACCGGTGCTTCGATTGCAGGAACATTAGTAAACAGCACCAATAGTAATCAAACAGTAACCTTTACGATTACCGCACTTTCGGGAAGTTGCCCATCCGTTCCAACAACTGTGGATGTTATCGTACTACCAACGCCCTTGGTGACGGTTGCACCAACCAATCAAACGCGTTGTAGTCTTCAGAACATCACAGCACTAAATTTTGGAAATTCAAACGCTGTTGCTGGTACGACCTATAGTTGGACACGCAGTAACGCAACCAACCTCACAGGAATTGCTGCATCAGGCACGGGAGCAACTATTACCGGTGCACTTACAAATAATACGAGCTCAACACAAACCAGCGTTTTTACAATTACCGCGTCGGCACCCAATGGTTGCAGTTCAACAACAACCGCATCGGTGACCGTATATGCGACCCTGGCACCTCCAACTATTAATGCACCTCAGACTGTCTGTGTGTTTTCTAACCCGTCACTTTTAACCATCACAGCGCCTCCAACTGGCGGTTCCGGCGTGTATACATACCAATGGCAAAGCAGTGATGATAATGTTACGTATAATAATATCGGAGGGGCAACAAGCAATTCTTACCAACCTCCTTTTGTAAACGGGGGAACGGACAATACTTATTATCGACTGATTGTCAGCAATGTTTGCGGCAACGTTACAAGTAATTTCGTATTTGTCGAAGTCGTGAGTAGCATCGGATTTTCATTTGGTTTTAATGACGGTATTTCTGGTCCAATTTGTTCCGGAAGTAGCTTTACTCCGGATATTAATTCGGTTCACTTCTCTACATCGGCAGTTCGTTTTAATTGGACTGCTGATCCAACCTACATCACGCCAGGAACTGGCGGTCCTGTTGGCACGACCGGTGGTTCATTCTTTGGATTCAGAACTTCGAGTGCCAATATCGGTCCTTTAACCGCCGTCAATAACACGAATGCCACGGTAGTGACTTCGGTGACGATTGTACCAAATGTATACAATTATCCCGGACCACCGAGCGGATCTTTTATTTGCAGTACTTCGCCACAAATTTTTACTGTAACGATACGCCCGATTCCTGTTGCAACGGCTACAGTAAGCAATAGCACTACTTGTAACCAGACAGGAGCTGGAATTTCGGTGAGTGGGAATATTACAGATGCCAATATGACTTTTAATTGGACAAGAAATAACATTGGAAATGTGACAGGAACCAGCAGCGGTACTTCAGGAAATATCGCCTTTGGTAATTCTTATGCTATTAATCCAACTTTAAACAACATCACCCCTTCGAGCCAGATCGTACAATTTACGATTACACCGTATTCGAATGGTTGCAGCGGAGCGGCTATTATCATTTCAATTACAGTAGCACCTACCGTTACGGCAGGTGTGATTGCGGCCAACCAGACAATTTGTTCCGGCGGAGATCCCGCAGCGTTTACACAAGTAACGGCTGCAACCGGTTTGAACCTAACCTATCAGTGGCAAAGCAGCACCGATAACTTTGCAAGTGTCATTACTAATATTCCGTTGGCTACTGGAACCGCTTATGATTCAGGTGTATTGACTCAAAATACTTGGTTTAGAAGAGTCGTTACTGCTACAGTTAACACATCGGTTTGTACGGCAACAAGCGCTTCGGTTTTGGTCAGTATCAATACGATAAACCCGGGATCAATTTCCGCTGTTCAAACCATTTGCGCCGGAGGAAACCCAACTGCCTTTGCGAGTGTGGCGGGAACCGGAGCCGGAGTGATCTCATACCAGTGGCAAAGTAATACGACAGGTTGTGGCGGAATCTGGGCAACAATTCCCGGAGAAACCAATGCAACGTACGACGCTCCTGCGGGATTAGCGGTCACGACTTATTATAGAAGAATTGCGATCTCAACGTTGAACAGTGTGGCTTGCTCTGATTACAGCAATTGTATTGCGGTGTCTGTCAATACAGTAACAGGCGGAACAGTTGGTAGCGACCAGACATTGTGTGGTAACAATCCTGCCGCGTTTACAGAAATAACAGCCGCTACGGCAGCCGGAACGATTTCGTACCAATGGCAAAGTAACACTACGGGTTGTGGTGGCATTTGGGCGACTATCACCGGAGCAACTTCAGCTACTTATGATGCGCCTGCTGGTTTGTTGGTTACTACTTATTATCAAAGAATCACTTATTCAACATTAAACGGTATCGTTTGCAGCGCACCCAGCAACTGCATCACAGTATTTGCGAACGCAATTACACCGGGAACCATCAACGGAAACAGAACGGTTTGCAATGGTGGCGATCCTGCCCCATTTACAGTAACATTAGCTGCAACAGGAACTGCGCTAAGCTATCAATGGCAAATTAGTACGACAAGCAGCGCTGGACCCTGGACCGATATTGTATCTGCAACCAACCCTGACTATGATGCACCCGGACCGATAACGCAGACGAGTTATTTCAGACGAATCGCAACTGCTACGGTAAACAGCAGCAGTTGTTCTGCGACTTCAAATTTTGTAACTGTATTTGTAAATGGTGCTACTGCATCGGTAATTGATGGCAACCAAAACACCTGCGGCATCACCGACGATCCGACGGCTTTCACGATTGTCACACCTGCCTCAGCAAACGGAACGCTTACCTATCAATGGCAAAGCAGTACTACCGGCTGCAGCGGACCATGGACGAATATTGCCGGAGCAACATCGGCCGCGTATGATGCACCCAATGTATTGCAGACTACTTATTATCATGTGGTCGTAACTTCTACATTGAACAGTGTACTGTGCAGCGACGTGAGCAATTGCCTTACAATTACAAGTTTTAACAAAACATGGACAGGTTTGGCCAGTACCGATTGGAGCGACGACAATAACTGGTCACCGATAGGAGTTCCAACTGTAATGGACTGTGTTGTGATTCCTAATGCTACGAACGATCCGATTGTAATGGGTACTAATTATAATGCACTCGCAAAATCATTGGTATTATTGGTAAATGCATCGCTTGAAGTGAGTCCGACAAATGCGATTACCATAAACGATGGCTTAAACGTACATACAACAGCTAGCTTTACAGTTCGCAACAACGCTAGCCTCGTGCAAATCAGCAATGCTGTTAATATTGGTAAAGTCACTATTGAAAGAATTACGCAGCCCATGTATCGTTTTGATTTCACTTATTGGGGAAGCCCAGTAACTGCGGCGTCTAACTTTACTTTAGGCATGTTATCGCCTGATACGCTTTCCGATAAATTCTTCAGTTGGATTCCGACCGTCAGCAATAGTTTTGGAAATTGGTTTTATGAATCAGCGGCTACCATTATGGATCCTATAAAAGGATATATAGCCAGAGCGCCACAGACTTTTTCTTTTACGCCTGATGTAAAAGTTCCTTACACAGCGAACTTCATTGGCACACCAAACAATGGAGATATTTATTGTCCGATTTATTTCGGTGGACTTCCATTGAGCAACAACAATGACAAATACAATTTGTTAGGCAATCCGTATGCTTCTGCAGTCGATGCGGAATTATTCCTAAGTGATCCGGCGAATGTACCTATCATCGATGGAACCATATATTTCTGGACACACAATTCCCAGCCAAGCACTTCGAATGTCGATCCTTTTTACGGTGATTTCATCATCAACTATGCGGCTAATGACTATGCATCATGGAATCGTTTGGGCGGCACCGGGACTACATCGGCGGCGGGATCAGGTGGCACAGTGCCTAATGGTTTTATCGCTTCAGGTCAAGGTTTCTTTGCTAAAAGTACGGGGACGGCAACCAGTGGCAATCCTGTGGTTTTCAAAAATGCGATGCGTGTAAATTTCAACAATAATCAGTTTTTTAGAAATTCGATCGTGACTGCTGATACGAATCGTTCGGAAGCAACTGCAACTGAAAAACACCGTCTTTGGCTGAATTTAGTGAACAGCGGCGGGTCATTCAATCAAATACTTGTAGGTTATGCAGCAGGTGCTACCAACGGATATGAGCGTGATTATGACGGCGTTCGTTTTACCGACAACAACAGTACAACGCTATATTCCGTGATTCCGGATAAACATTTGGTGATTCAAGGCAAAGCGCTGCCATTTAGTAATACAGATCAGATTGCATTAGGTTATAAATCGACTTCAAATGACAGCTTTTCAATTCGGATTGATCATTTTGATGGATTATTTGAAAGCCAGAATATTTATTTAGAAGATCGCTTGCTGAATATCATTCATAACTTGAAGCTAAGCCCTTATTCATTTACTTCGGGCATTGGTACTTTTGACGATCGCTTCGTATTGCGCTACACCGACAATATGCTCGGAACAACTACTGCAAATGTTGCAAGTGGTTTGGTTGCAGCGTTACATCAGGGAAAACTCCAGATTCATTCGGTCGAAGCAATAAGCCAAGTCACACTTTATGATATTTTAGGAAAATTGATCACGACTGAAACCCTCGACATTCAGAATAAGGATTTCGCGACTTCTTTTTATGGAGCAGAAGGTGTATACATTGTAAAAATCAAATTACAAAATGGTGTTGTTGTTTCTCGAAAATTGATTCAAAAAAAATAAATTATTTACAATAAGAAACCTCTAAATCGAATAATTTTTGGTTTAGAGGTTTTTTTTTAGTTGCGTTGTATGAAATTAGGATTATTACTACACTAAAATTATTTTCATTGGATACAATCGTTCCAATATATGCCCATTAACAATTACATTGCATTTCCAATATTGCCCTTACCTAGCCTAAAGATTTCGCATCTTGTTGGTTAGAATATATTTTTATAGTTTTAATACAAAGTAGATTTTTATTGAATATTGTTCATACTTTTAGGAAGTAAACTGTCAATTTATCTAAAATTTGTGTTATTTTTACATCCCTTATTTTGTTACAATAATGTCATGACTAAAAATTATTTTATAAATATTTTATTATTTGCAAGGAGTTGTTTTGAATACAAAACCCAATTACCATTACAAAAAAACCTATGTGTTTTTTCCCTATTTTTTTTATTATTTTTTGGAAAAATAGGAGCGCAAACTACGCTGATTTCGCCCATGGGTGATGGTGGTTTTGAAACAGGAAATACTTTTGCCGCAAACAATTGGTTTACAGATACCGCACCGGGAACGTCTAATAATCAATGGGTTTGTGATATGGGCGCAAATATAGGATTTAGCGGTTTAAACTGTGCTTATATTTCCAACGATACTGACGGAACACCCGTTATACCACCTCACGCCTACACACTAACTTCATCGGCCGGAGTTTCTCATATGTATCGGGACATAACTGTTCCTGCTGGAGAATCGAATATTTTTTTAAACTTCAAATGGATTGGCGTCGGACAGGCCGCTGCTGACAGAATGAGGATTTGGTTGGTTCCTACAACCTACACACCGGTATACAATACCCAACTAACTACTGTTGTTGTTCCTACTGCTGTAAATGTAGGTCTAGCGAATTATTCTGTTCAGGCAGCATGGGGTACAGCTTCACAAGTTACAATACCCTCAAGTTTTGCAGGCACCTCTTTCCGATTGGTTTTTGAATGGAGAAATGATGCATTATCAGGCGCACAACCTCCTGCAGCAATTGATGATATATCTTTAATGTCGTATGCCCCGTCCGGTTGTTTAGCGCCAAATGTTGCTTCTGCTTTTACACTTGGAACCAAAACTACTAGTAGTTTACCATCGTCTTTCTCCGGAAGCGCAAATGGCTATCTGGTACTACAATCTACCAATAGCACACCGCCAACGCAGCCTGTAGATGGTACAACTTACAATGCAACTAACATTAATACTCTAGGCGCTGGGATTACTTTTATCCAAAGTAGTCCTACTACCGATGTTGCGGGAACGGGATTAGTTAGCAATACATCTTATTATTATTTTATTTTTCCATATAATGACACTACTTGTATTGTTAATCCTGTTTACAATACTTCCGGACCATTGATAGGATCGGGAGTAACATGCCCAGGTATTCCCAACATGCTTGGAACTTCAGGTGTAACTGCTAACGGATTCAATATCAATTGGGCTGCACCAACCGGCGGCTCAGCTGCTGCAATTACTTACACGGTGCAAGTCACTACAGATGCCGGATTTACAGCACCAATTGCAGGCTCTCCGTTTACAGTTAGTGCTCCAACCACCACATTGAATATTAACGGACTAAGTGCTGGTACATTATATTATTATAGGATTTTAGCTGATAACGGTTGCAGTAGTGCATACGTTTCAAGTAATGTAACTACATTGCTTTCCCCTTGTGTTGCTCCTGCTCAAGCTACAGCATTTGTTCTTGGTACGATCACTACAACATCGCTTCCTGCTTCGTTTTCAGGAACTGCAAATGGTTATTTAGTCATTCGCTCATTAACGAGTACACCACCACTTCAGCCTTCAAACGGAACAATCTATAACGCTGGTAATATTGCTACATTAGGAGCTGCCTTTACTTTTGTTCAAAGTGCTGCAACCCCTACAATTGCAGGAACAGGATTAGCATCTGGCACACAATATTATTATTTTATTTATGCTTTCAATAATACTTCTTGTTCAGGTGGACCAATTTATAACACTCTAGGCCCATTAACCGGTAACGGGACTACAATACCTACATTTAATGATGAATGCAGTACCGCAATCTCTCTAACTGTTAATACGAGTTGTACTTTCGCCACCTATTCCAATGCTTCGGCAACGACAAGTTCAACTACGGGAACACCAGCACCTGTCTGTGCAAGTTATTTAGGAAATGATGTGTGGTTTAAAGCGGTTGTCCCGGCTAATGGGATATTGATTATTGATACGCAAACAGGAACAATGTTAGATTCTGGAATAGCACTTTATTCAGGTACTTGCGGTGCGTTGACATTGATTGAATGTGATGATGACGATAGTACAAATGGCACGATGTCCTACATTTATAGAACCGGACTTACGCCCGGTACTACTATCTATATCAGGGTTTGGGAATTTAGCAATGATAACAACGGAACTTTTGGCATATGCGCTTCGACGGTGGCACCTTGCGTTGCTCCTACCTCTCAAGCCTCAAGTTTTGTTTTAGGAACAACGACGGCAACTTCTTTGGCATTTACTTACACCGGAGTCGCTGATCAATTTTTAGTTGTCCGTTCTCTGAGCAATACCCCGCCAACACAACCTGCCAACGGTACAATATACAATGCCGGAAATATTGCTACTTTAGGAAGCGGACTAACCTTTGTACAAAACACAGCATCTACAAGTATTCCTGATTCGGGACTTAATGGGAATACAAGATATTATTATTTCGTCTATGCCTATAATAACGCCCCTTGCTCAGGCGGTCCGGTTTATAATACTTCAGGTGCATTGACAGGAAATGGATTAAATTGTGTTGCTGTGCCTAATGCAGTTAGCACGAGTAACCTGACTGCGAATTCATTTACCCTGAATTGGGTTACCCCTACTGGTGGTGCAGCAGCAGCAATCAATTATACAATTCAAGTCACAACCGATGCAGGATACAGCGCTAATATTGCGGGCTCCCCTTTTTCGGTTGCCAACCCTACTGTATTCTTAAACATTACAGGACTTACTACCGCTACAACCTATTACTACAGAATACTTGCTTCTAACGGATGCAGTAGCAGTTACGTAACGGGCAATGTATCCACAACCTGTACAGCAGGCAGCATACCTTATACCCAAAATTTCGACAGTGTAACACAACCGGCACTTCCGGCTTGTTTGTCCGTCGAAAACACAAATGCCGATACGCGTTTTTGGAAAACATGTACGAGCACTTCTTTAGGAAATGCTACTGCTATTGCCCCCGTATCGGGAGTAAATCAGATGGGAATACAATACGACTCGACCAATATGATGAACGATTGGTTCTACTTGCGCGGATTAAACTTAACCGCAGGAACGGCCTATCGATTAACATTTTATACGAGAGCTTATAATTTTACTGGAACCGATGAACAGCTGGAGGTAAAATACGGAACATCGCCATCTTCTTCCTCCATGACAACAGCCTTAATTTCTTCGTTTACCGTCGTGGGAAATACCCCATATGCTATAAAAACTATCGATTTTGTGCCAGTATCAACTGGGGTATATTATATTGGTTTCCACGCAATTTCCCCAGCCAATACTTGGTATTTGTTTGTAGATGATGTCAGCGTAACTTTAAGCCCATCTTGTTTGAATCCCACCATATCAGATACTACCAATATCACTTCGAGCACAGCCACCATAAACTGGACAGCCCCGATTGTTGTCCCAAGCAATGGATATCAGTACGTTGTGTCAACGAGTAATCTGACTCCAACCGGAGCAGGAACTGCAGTAGCAGGACTTTCTGCAAATCTCACAGGATTAACAACCAATACGACCTATTATGTTTTCGTAAGAAGTGATTGTGGCGGCAGTTTTAGTACGTGGACAGTAGCCGGGAGCTTTTACACGGGTTATTGTGTATCGACTTCAGTATCTTCAACCTATTACATCAATAATTTTTCTACGACAAGCGGCATTGCTAATATTACCAATAATGGATCAGGTTTCTCCGCCAGCGGCTATGGTAATTTTGTGGCGCAGGCAGTTAGCCAACAGCCCTATGGCACCGTTAATTTTTCATCCGCTTATACAGGAGGAACGTTCGGATTCAATATTTGGGTCGATTGGAATGATGATTTGGATTTTAATGATACCGGTGAAAAAGTGTATGGCTCGGGTGGTTATTTCTCCACCAATACCGGAAGTTTTACTGTACCAGCGAGTGCTGCTGTCGGTAATCACCGCATGAGAATTCGCGCCAATTTCAATGACACGAATCCACAAGCCTGCAACTCTATTACTAATGGCGAAACAGAAGATTATACGTTTACAGTTGTGGCATTAGCCTGTGCCGGAAATCCGACCAATCAGCCGGCAACCGGAATCGGGTTTACAACGGCAGCCCTAAATTGGACCCCAGCAACTCCAACTCCAACCAGCGGTTATGAATATATCTATTCCACTTCAGCCACCAACCCAATACCGGCAACGGCTCCGACAGGAAGCACGGGTGCAGGAATAACTACGGTTAACCTATCCGGACTTACTTCAGGAACCATGTATTACGTATGGGTGCGTTCGAACTGTGGCGTTAATAAAGGTGTATGGGCAGGACCAATTTCATTCATCACCAATGCCGCTCCGCCAACTACGACTAACGGATCTACTTGTGCCGGCGGTACTGCAACACTAACCGCTACAGGCTCGTGTACCAATTTGACCAACTTAGGAACTACTATCAATGGCGCCTGGGATGCGGGCGGAGACCCAAGAGCGATTCGTCCGGTTATTTTTATTGCAAATTCTCCTATTTGCCAATTTGATGGTGCGGGTCTTACATCCAACTATACCTCGTTGGACTTTCAGGTTAGCGCAACTGGTTTTTATACTTTCACTATGGCACCAACTACGGCTTATGACGGTATGGGATATATTGTAATCAATCCTTTCAATCCTGGTGTTTGCGGCAGCGGAACATGGATCGTCGGTGATGACGATAGCGGACCAACGACGTACGAACCGATGATGAGCACGACATTGAATGCTGGGGTTACTTATACCTTAATTTCGACTTTGTATGCAGGTTCGAGCATTACACTCACCAATACTTTTCAATGGAATGTTACAGGTCCTGGCACCATTTCCGGGGTAGTTGGCGGTACTGTCGAATGGTATACGGCTGCGAGTGGTGGCTTGCCAATTGGTACCGGAACACCGTTTAATCCTGTCGGGGTTTCAGGATCCGGGCTGACCAATTCGAATACACCGGGAACGTATCCATTTTACGCCGCCTGCCCTAATAATCCTAACGTAAGATCTGTTGCCAATTTCGTAATTAACGGACCAACTTCTGTAATTTCAGGCACGGGATCAACCTGTAGCGGCAGCATTCCTATGAGTATCACATTGACAGGAACATCACCGTGGAATTTCACTTACACCGATGGAACAACACCTGTGACCGTAACAGGAAACACTACTAATCCGTACTTGTTTTCCGTTTCACCTGCGGTTCCTACAACCTACACGCTTACGGCATTAAGCGATGCAACTTGTACCGCTACAGCCGCTAGCATGACTGGCGCCGGAACCGTAACGGGTTCAAAAGTCTGGAACGGATCGACATCCGATTGGAATACACCTGGCAACTGGAATCCGGCCGGTGTTCCGACTTCAGCCGATTGTGTTGTGATTCCAAACACTGCTGTAGATCCTATAATTTCAGGAACAGGATTCAACGCTTATGCTTTTAGTTTGAGCGTTTTGAATGGCGGTGTTTTACAAGTCAACTCCACTAATATTATCAATGTTACTGATGTCGTCAATGTAGCAATAGGCGGACAATGCAACATTAGTAACGCCGCGAGCTTAATTCAGACAAACAATGTGGTGAACACTGGTAGCATTGACATAGAACGCATCACAACACCGATGTATCGTTTTGATTACACGTACTGGGGTTCTCCGGTCACTTTTGCATCGAACTTTGCTTTGGGCGGCGTTGGAGGTTTGTCTCCTGATACTTTGGCTGATAAATATTTCAGTTGGATTCCAACGGTATCGAATGGTTTTGGTACTTGGCAGAATGAAACTGCTGCGACTATTATGAATCCTATAAAAGGTTACATCACCAGAGCACCGCAAACTTTCTCATTTACGCCTACCGTTTTTGTTCCTTACATCGCGCATTTTATCGGAACACCCAATAATGGCGATATTTTATGTCCAATTTATCATGGAACCCTAGGACCAACGACCAACAACGATAAATATAATTTATTAGGAAATCCTTATCCTTCGGCTGTTGACGCTCAGGCATTTTTAACGGATCCTGCCAACACATCGGTTATTGACGGAACTATTTATTTCTGGACACATAAATCTGCGCCTAGCACCACCTATGTTGACCCATTTTACGGAGATTTCGTAATCAATTATACCGACAGCGACTACGCTTCTTGGAATAGTTTAGGCCCGGTGGGCTCGCGTGGTTCTGCAGCACTTTCAGGAGGCGTGACACCGAATGGATTTATCGGAACCGGGCAAGGGTTTTTCACGAAAAGTACCGGAACAGCAGCTAGCGGCGATCCTGTTACTTTCAAGAATTCGATGCGTGTTGGAAACAATACCCAATTCTTTAGACCTAGTAATAATGCAGCAGAAAAACAACGCCTTTGGCTGAATCTTTTGAGCCATAGCGGATCATTCAACCAAATTCTCGTGGGTTATGTCGACGATGCGACTGAAGGCTGGGACAGAAACTATGATGGCGTGCGGCTTTCCGACGGCAGCGGCACCACTTTTTATTCTGTCATCCCCGATAGAGAATTGGTGATTCAGGGAAGACCGGCTCCGTTTTCAGATGAAGATCGGGTTCCGTTAGGTTTTAAAGCCACGACGCAGGAAGCTTTCTCATTGCGTTTGGACCACTTTGATGGTTTGTTTGAAAATCAAAACATCTATGTTGAAGATACATTCCTAAACACCATCCATGATTTAAAACAAAGCCCATATATTTTTACTTCTGAAATTGGCACTTTCAATAATCGTTTGGTACTTCGCTACACAAATACTACTTTAAGTACCAGCCAATTTGAAACCAATCAAAATGTAATCGCATTGATTTATCAGAAGCAATTAATCATCGAAGCGGCTCAACCTATTAAAGAAGTTTTTGTGTATGATATCTCCGGCAAATTGATCAACCGTTATATTTCGCAAAATAGGACGATGAAAATTAGTGAAAATTTCATTTATGCGGAAGGCGTTTATTTGGTAAAAATAAAACTCGAAAATGATGAGATGGTGACCAAAAAATTAATTCATAAGTTAAATCCATAAAATGATCCGATAATAAACGTTAAATTTTTCTCAATAATTTCAAAAAACCTCTTTCTTTTAAGAGGTTTTTTTTAGTATAAACTATTGTTTATTAGAATAATATAATAATACGGTGTTTGTTGTAAAATAAGGCAAACCGTCGAAAATTTAAGAAATTAAATTTGTAATTTTGACAAGTTTGACTGGCCTTAAAATATCGTTTAAAATTGCCAAATACTAATGAATCGTGTTATGAAAAAATATATATACTGTAAATTAATTGTGCTCGTTGTTTTTCTATTAAGCTTGCAAAATGCGCAGGCTCAAAACAATTGGGATGGCGATAATGCAATCGGAAGATTTACTTTTTGTGATAATTGGTTTACAAATGTCTGTCCGGTTACGTGGAATTCTGCGACTAACTTGAATATTCAATTCAAAATTAATGGACTCCAAACCACGATGTATCTAGATTACGGTACTTGGATCGACATTAACAATCTTACTTACGCTACAACTTATACTTCTTCGGTTACCCAATTTGATGCAGACGGACCCATTGGCAATGAAAATGGACTCAACTTTTACGGTAAAATTGAAAATTATGCTCCTAATTTAACACAAGTTTTCAACCTTCCATTTCATGGTAGAAACGCTACTGTCATTGAACTGAATCCCATTGATGGTGGGTTGACTTTTAATCGTCCGATTTATAACTCCGGCAATAGACGCTTCGAGGTTTATGGTCCAAACTTCAGAAAAGTAACTCTAAATAGTTATCCCGAAGGCAACAATACCGTTGGGTTTTATATTAAGCAAGCCTCGATTGTAGAAGTCAACTATTCCAACCCTGCATCCTTAGCCGGAGGCTATTTTGTAGAAGAGGGTGAACTTTGGGTAAATTCGGGCGGTGTGATTCAAGGCGGCATTCAAGTTGGAAATGCAACTGCAGCAGTGAACAAACTCTACATAAGCAATGCATCCATTCCGACCACGGTTGCCAATGCGATAACCGTTCCCAGTAATTCTACCAATGCCACAATCGGGTCATTGAATACTTCGAATACGCACACCTATTCCGGGACCATCAACTTAAATAACAATGCGGTCAATTTTGATGTGGTCAGCGCTGGTGGTAGTGTCGATTTTACGAATGTAATTTCAGGAACTGGTGGTCTTAGAAAGATAAATCCTGGTTTGGTGCGTCTTTCGGCATCAAATACCTACACAGGAAATACTATTATTAATCAAGGAACACTACAATACGGAATTGCCAATGCAATAGCCAATACAAGTAATGTTATTCTGAATGGTGGAGTATTAAGTACCGGTGCGGTAGGATTCAGCGACACCGTGGGAACTTTAGCTTTGACCGACAATTCTACCATTCAGTTGGGAACCGGCAGTCATACCTTGACTTTTGCAGCAAGTAACGGCGTTGCTTGGACAGCAGCCAGAACCCTCACGATTACCGGATGGACAAATAGTTGCACTGGAGCGAAAATTTTCGTCGGAAACAACAATACCGGACTTACGCCAACACAGTTGCTCCAAATCACATTTCAAGGGTATTCACCTGGAGCAAGTATTAGCCCGGTTGGGGAATTGATTCCGGGTAATATCATTTTAACAGCAACTACCGGAAGTTTATTAACAGCAAATTACACTACACTCAAAGCCGCTTTCGATGCTATCAATATTACTGGTACGCATACAGGGGCTATTGCAATTTCAGTATTGAATGACATTCTTAACGAAAATACTACAGCCATGCTCAATCAGGTTACTGGTGTAACTTCTGTGTCAATACAACCGGCAGGCTGCGGGCCACGAACAATATCTGGAAGTCCTGCTGCGGGAAGTCCGTTAGTTGATTTTAATGGCGCAGACTACGTAACTGTTGATGGATTGAACCCGACGAATCCACCGAATCCCAATTTAAATAGTCTGACATTTACAAATACTACCATTTCGGCAACGAGTAATACTTGTACAATCCGTTTTCAGGAAGATGCTACCAACAATGCGATTAGGACTTGCACGGTCAAAGGCTCATCAACAATGGCTGCGGGAGGTGCACTAGTTGGCGGAAACATTGTAATAGGGGTATCAGCATTAGGCTCAAGTACGACCGGAAATGACAACATTACAATTTCAAATTGTGATATCACTGCAGCTGGAACCAATTTACCTTCAAGAGGAATTTATGCAAACGGCACCGGAGGAAAGGACAACGACAATATTACCATTACCAACAACAATATCTATGATGTATTTAGCGCAACAGCAACCTCTTCTGGGATTGATATCGTAAATTTTTCAACTATTATTAGTATTACAAATAATAAGTTTTATCAGACTGCTGCAAGATCACTAAACGCCGCAGTGGTACATTCTGGAATCCGAGTAACCTACAATGCACCCGCTACATCATTTACTATAACTGGAAACACTATCGGTTATGCTACGGCTGCGGGAACAGGAACTTATAGTTTTACAAGTACTGTCAATAATGCGGTTTTTAATCCAATCCAGCTTACGCTTGGCGTTACATCAGTGACCAACGTTCAAAACAATACTATAGCGAGTATCGCATTTACTGTTTCATCGGCCAGCTTTCTTACCTTATTCAATGGAATTAATGTAACAACGGGTTCGGCAAATATTGGCACCGCCACCGGAGGAAACACCATTGGGCTCCCTGCCGCGCCTATTACCTTTAGTTGTGCCGTTGCCTTCAGCGGAGGTACAATAAATGGAATCAATACCACAAGCAATGGAACAGTCAATATTCAAAATAATACTATCCAGTCAATAAGCAGTACGGGAGTTGCCTCTGCAGCTTTTGATTTAAATGGCATTAATTTGGCAGGAGGGGGTTCTTTTTTAGTGACTAACAACACGATTGGACATATACTACCAGCCAGCAGCATCAATTTGGGGGTTTTAGGAACATCAACCGGGTTTAGTACATTTAAAGGAATTACTTCTGCAGTTTCGGGTGCCGGTGCAAATTTAACCATAGGCAATACCATTGGCACCGGAAATACAATCCAGAATATTACGCTCAATGCAGCAGCAGCAAATAATTTTACTGGCATAAACAATACTGGTGGCAATGCCAATACCAATATGAACTTCAATGTGATTAAAGGAATTCGTTTTGCGGCAGTTGGCACGAACGGATCTACATTTATAGGCATTTCAAATACGGGGTCAGTAACAACCTCCGTCAATATAACGAATAATAACTTGGGTGTTTTAGGCACCAATCTAGTAACCTACTCTGCAACTTGTACAGCCGCCTTAACTGGAATTACAAACACTTCCGGAACCGCAGTCGTTGCGATAACCAATAATGACATACAAGGTATTTCTCATACCGGAGCCACTACTTCTTCACATTCATATCTCTATGATAATGGTGGAAGTTCTGGCTTGAATATTAATAATAATACTTTTACGAATCTCAATGTAAGCACAACTGGAACAGTTACATTCATAACAAGTATTGCCAGTATGACATTGGGGAATACTAAAAACATAAATAATAACAGCATCGTAACAGGATATACCCGAACCGGAGCGTCTGGAAACGTTTTTATTTTATCTGATAATTCAACCTCTGTTGCTGGTTCGATTGTTAACAATCAAAACAATAATTTTTCCAATATAACGGTATCCGGTACCACGACCATTTTTGGTTGGGTCAATAGCGATGGTGGAACACCTACCAAAACGATTACCGGAAATACCTTTAGCAATTGGTCACTAGGCAGTAGTGCTGTAACGGTCATGAATATTGGTTATTTTGGAGCAACCTCATCCGTTTCCAGCAACACCATTTCTAACATTACAACCACTGGAAGTATCACAGGATTAAACATTAATGGTAATGGAAGCGCTACCGTATTGAATGTTAACACCAACAACATTAGTACTTTAATTTCTTCTGGCGCCAGTGGTGCCGTTACTGGAATCAGCAATGCGCAACCTGCAACAACCTTAACCAATAATACAAACTCTAATACAATTACAGGCTTATCTTCTGCTTTTTCCCTTGCCGGGATTAGTTCTTTGTCTTCCTCTCCCACTAGAACTATTTCTAATAATACGATTAGCGCATCCACAAATACCGGTAGTTCTTCTGCTATGGGAATTTATGTTTTTTTGGGAACGTCCGCTACGATAAGTGGTAATGTTATATCTGGAATCTCCAGCACCTCTGTTGCTGCTGGTGCGTTTGTAGCGGGTTTATATGTTAGTACTGTGACAACAACAATAGGCATTACCAACAATACTATTTCTGCTTTATCCTCTGCTAATGACGGAGTTTTTTATGGTATGTATGCGCAACTGGCCACTACCTCAAACATTACCGGCAACACCATCAATGGTATGACCAGTAACAGTACTGGAACATCTGCTATTATAAGAGCCATGGAAACATTTGGAGCCAACAGTGCTACGATAAGTTCGAATACGATTTCCAATCTTACTTCACCAACAACAAATATTGTTACTGGAGCTTCATGTGCCATTATTGGAATTAATTGCGGATCATCTGTAGCAGGTTCCACAATAAGTAACAATACTATCTCAGACATCAATGCCACTACAGCAGGTACGAATGTAAGTGTCCTTGCCATTGCTACTTCTAGTACTTCAGGCGGAGGAACAATTTCTAAAAATAGAATTTACGGATTGACCAATACCTCAACCTCAGCAGGAACCCTTAGCGCTACTGTTGGTTTCTGCCCTACAGGTGGTAACTGGACTTTTGCCAACAACATGATTTCGATCACGAATAACAATACTGTTCAAGCTGTTGGCGTTTTTGACGCAGGAGCTTCCGGTGTCAGAAATTATTATTACAATAGCATTTTCATTGGTGGAACACATGCAGGTACACAGGTTTCCCGTGCTTTTCAATTCAACTCGGCAACGGGAACTGCCGACATCAAAAATAATCTCTTTGTAATGGCAAGAGTTAGTGGGGGTAAAAATTACGCGATCGCTAATGCTGGTGCAACATTTACAAATTTCACATCCAACTACAATGTTTTGAATTGCTCCGTAGCTTCTACGGTTGGACTCACCAATGGTACTGATAGAACTTTCGCAGCATGGAAAACAGCGTCTGGTGGTGATGCAAACAGCTTCTCTGCGGTCCCGGTGGCCTTTACTAATACCGCTACAGCAGATTTGCATATTACTGCGGGATGTTCCGATATCGAATCAGGCGGAACGCCACTTTCGATAACGGATGATTATGATGCCGCAGTGCGCAATGCAACGACACCTGATATTGGAGCGGATGAGTATACGGGTACGAAACCTGCCGATATCGTACTGACGCCAAATACGCCGCTTTGTAACGGAAGTAGTACTGCTTTAACGGTAACAAGTACTGATTTGACCTATGTATATACTTGGAGTCCGGGTACAGGATTGAGCGCTACGACAGGTGCCTCAGTGACTGCAAGTCCAATTGTGACTACCACGTATACGGTTACCGCAACTTCGCCCGCTGCCTGCGTAAAAAATAAGGATGTCACTATCGCCGTAAATCCGCTTCCGGCGGCTATAGCAGTGGCACCAGCGAGTGTCAATATTTGTGCTAATACGATACAAATGTTTACAGCGTCACCTTACACGGGAACTGTAACAGTAGGAACTCCATCAGGAACATCCTTAGCTGCAACGACGCCATATCGACAAACGATATTAAGCACAAGCCAAAATAGAGTTCAATATTTAATCACCAGAGCGGAATTAAATGCCGCAGGTATGGCCGGTGGCAATATTACTTCTCTCGCATTTAATGTAACGAGTGCTGGTAATCCAAGCATCCCAAATTATACAATCAGTATGGCTAATACAACAGATACTGCTTTGACCAACACATTTATTAGCACCGGATTGACAACTGTTTTTACTGGAACCCTAATTACACCGGTTGTTGGCTTAAATACCCATACCTTCGGATCCACAACCCCTTTTGTGTGGGACGGAGTATCAAATATCGTAGTAAACATATGTCATGACTCTAGCAGTAACTCTGGAACTCTTAGTGCGGTTTCTGTAGGAAATGTTCCCGTCGCGATGAGTAATTCAAGATCAGGAATGTCAGCATGTAGTGCAGCTGCTTCAATACTGGGCACAAATACGATTAGACCGATAATGACGCTCACTTTTGAAAACCCAATCACTTGGTCGCCAACAACCGAGTTGTATATCGATGCCACGGCAACTACAGCCTACAATCCGGGAATTCATCTAAACCAACCTACAATCTATACCAAACCAACAGTACCAAGGGTATACACTGCTACGCTAACGACAGTTGGAACCGGTTGTACAAGAACCAGCACCGGAACCATCACCATGTCTGCATCAGTGTGGGACGGCGCCACTTGGACACCACCGGGAATCCCATCGGGAAATACGAGTTTGAGTTTTACCGGCAGTTATTCCTCATCAGGAAATTTATCAGGCTGCAGCTGTTCTGTAACCGGAGGCAATGTCGTATTTAATGGCCCAGACGCTTTAATACTCACCAATGGTTTGTCTGTTACAGCGCCCGGAACCATAAAATTCAACAACAACGCTAGTTTGATTCAAACCAATGATGGAGCAACCAATTCCGGAATAATCACAGTCGAAAGAATTACCCAGCCGATGTATCGTTACGACTTCACTTATTGGGGTTCTCCGGTCACATTGGCTTCAAACTTCACCTTGGGAACTGGTGTCAATAGCTTGTCGCCACTTACGCTGTCGGATAAGTATTTCAGTTGGATTCCAACCGTCAGTAACGCTGGAGGAAATTGGACCTACGAAACAGCTGCCACTGTTATGGATCCACTTAAAGGTTATTGCGTTAGAGCACCACAAACTTTTTCGCCAATTGCAGGAACAACAGCGCCGTATACCGCAAATTTCATTGGAACGCCAAATAACGGAATCATTTCAGCACCCATTTATCATGGCACACTAGCGCTTGCTTTAAACGAAGATAAATACAACCTCTTAGGCAATCCTTACCCTTCTGCACTCGATGCTCAGGCATTTCTAACGGATCCTGCCAATACGCCGATTATCGATGGCACCATCTATTTTTGGACGCATAATTCGCCAATACTTCTTGGAGCTCCAAGTCCATTTTATGGCACTTTCGCTTTAAATTACAACAACAATGATTATGCAGCTTGGAATAGTCTTGGCGCCGTTGGATTCAGAGGCATTCAAGCAGGAACGGGCGGTTTGATCCCAAGTGGATTTATTGCGTCCGGCCAAGGGTTTTTCACGAAAAGCAAAGGTACAGCAGCGAGTGGCGCACCGGTAACTTTCAAAAACAGCATGCGTGTTGCAGGAAGCAACAATGTATTTTTCAGACATACGAATGCAGCTTCCGAGCGTGCTTTACCCGAAAATACAATTACAAACAAAAATCGTATTTGGTTGGATTTGATCAACAATAGCGGTAGTTTCAGTCAGATTCTTGTAGGTTACATCAGTGAAGCTACGCTGGGTTGGGACAGCCATTTTGATGGCGTTCCTATAGATGAATCGGGTATGTCGTTGTATTCGATAATTCCGGATCGCAAACTTGTCATTCAAGGCAGACCTTTACCCTTTGATGCATCAGACCAAGTGGCTTTAGGATTTAAATCGATGGTGCAAGATAGCTATAGTTTTGGACTAGACGCAGTCGACGGTTTGTTCGACAATCAAAACATTTACCTAGAAGATCGCGACTTGAATGTCATTCACAATTTGAAATTGAGTCCGTATACCTTTACATCGCCAGCAGGAACATTTAATGAGCGATTTGTACTTCGTTACACCGACAGCGCATTAAGCACAGAAACTTTTAATGCCAATGCCAATGTAGTCGCTTTCATTGCGAATCATGAATTGAACATCAAGAGTTCTAAAAACATGACCAGCATTACGTTGTATGATATTTCAGGAAAATTGATTCAAAGTTATGATAACAACAGCGTTGAATTTAAAATCAAATTCAATTTCGCAAATGGCGTTTATCTCGCAAAAATTAAATTAGACAACGGCAGCGAAGTCACTAAGAAAATCATTCATTAGAAAACAGCATCACCAAAATAATAGCAGATCGCCAATGGTTGAAGTCTGTGATCGTTACAAAATAAGGAATGCTGCAGTTGTTCTATTTAAAAGCAATTCGTTATTAATTCAATCCATAAAAAAACCGTCTCATGAATCACGAGACGGTTTTTTGTTTTTAAAAGGCTACGGAACTACTTTACCAAAGTCATTTCATCAACGATATGTTTGGCGCCTGAATAATTTTCAATGACCCATAACACATAACGAATATCCACATTGATGGTTCTTTGCAAGTTCTTGTCGAAGATCACATCGCCCGCCATCGCTTCAATATTACCATCGAAAGCCAAACCGATCAACTCGCCTTTCCCGTTTAGAACCGGAGAACCTGAGTTTCCACCGGTAATGTCATTATCCGTTAGGAAATTCACATGCATCGAGCCGTCTTTGTCAGCGAATCTACCGTAATCTTTTTTCTTGTTCATGTCGATCACCTTAGTCGGCATATCGAATTCTTCATCTCCTTTTTTGTATTTTTTAACCATACCGTTCATCGTCGTATAGTTGTTGACTTTAGCATCATTGCGTTTGTCCGCTGGCAACGAACGCACTTTCCCGTAAGTCAATCGCAACGTAGAGTTCGCATCAGGATATTGAATCGTCGCAATTTTAGACTCACGCAATCCTTGAACCATCGCACGGAAAGCCGCACCGTAATCATTCTGCGCTTTAGCAATCGCATCCGATTTCGAATTCACATGCGTAACCATATCATTCGACAAAGTATAGATTGGATCATTGTCTAAAACCGACTGCATCGGGTAATCTAAAAACGCTTTGATTTTTTCAACCGATGTAAGGATACTCATATCGATCGCCGCACTGGCATATTTTGTAAAATCGTTGTTGTTTTCTTTTCCGATTTTTTCAACCATTGGCGCAATCGCATAACCGGTAGCTTTCGTCGCATACAACTTCAATTGTGCCGCCAACAAATCTTTCTCAGCTGGGATGTACAATTCTTTGAACATTTCCTCTGCTCCTTCTATGATTCCCGGCGCCAATTCCTTACGCTTTGCTGCATCCGCTTTGGCGTAAGTATCCAATTGCTTCCCGATCGTTCTTCCAATCGTACCAAAAGCTGTTGTTCTAAATAATTGTTGCAAATAGTTGTCGTGACGCGCTTTTTCATTGGTCAAGCTGTAAAACTTATTAATGTTTGTCACCGCAGCACCATATTTCGCTTTGTTCTCAGGCTTATTCGCCCATTTGTCGAATTTAGCCTCTTGTACCGCTTTCGATTTTGCAGTGCCAAACTTGGTCAACGCATCGATCATACCTTGACGGTTTTTCCAATAGTTCGCAGTTGACGCGTATTTAGAAGCATATTTCAAACGCAGGTCAGCGCTTTGATCCATGTATTTCTTCATATTGTCCATTCCTGTTTTGGCACCTTCCACCCAAGCAGGATAGGAAAACTTCACGTTTTGCTCAATACCGCTCGCTGGCATCCAACGGTTGGTTCGTCCCGGATAACCTAAGATCATCGCAAAATCATTTTCTTTTACGCCGCCTAAATTCACAGGCAAATAATGTTTTGGAGCCAGTGGCACATTGTTTTCTGAATAGTCCGCAGGATTTCCGTTTTTGTCTGCATAGACTCTAAACATAGAAAAATCTGCTGTGTGACGCGGCCATTCCCAGTTGTCAGTATCGCCACCGAATTTTCCTAAACTTTCAGGCGGTGTACCGACCAAACGAACATCTTTATAATCTTGGTAAACGAAATAGTAGTATTCATTTCCTTGAAAAAACGAACGCACAGAAACCGTATATTTTCCACCTTCGTTATTCTCTTTTTCAATTGCAGCAATTTCCTGATTCACGGCTTTTTCTCTTTCCGCTTCGGTCATCTTATCATTTAGCTTTGATAGAATGCGTTTCGAAACATCATCCATGCGCACGAAGAAACGAACGTATAAACTCGATGGCTTCATTTCCGCTTTTCTATTTGGCGCCCAATAACCGTCTTTCAAATAGTTTTTCTCGGCAGAAGACAATTCTGCAATCGCATCATAGCCACAGTGGTGATTGGTTAAAACCAAACCGTCTTTCGAGATCAATTCGGCTGTGCAACCGCCATTGAATTGTACGATCGCATCTTTCAAACTGTGGTTGTTGATGCTGTAAATCTCTTGAGCCGTCAATTGCAAGCCCATTTTCTGCATGTCGCGGTGGTTCAAACGTTCGATGAACATCAAAAACCACATGCCCTCGTCTGCCTTTACACTCATCGGCATAAGCATAATCCCGACGATCAGCGATAAAATCATTTTTTTCATTGGTAATAAATTGAATTAGTTAATAAAGTGAGCTAGTAGTCTGCGTATTCTTGTATCTGTTACAACCTATACACAACAATCTCAAATTGTGCGTGCGAATATAAGGATTTTCTTGAAAAGTGCCGTGTAAGTTTATCAAAACTACATCGATATAGTTTAACTGTTCGCGATTGGTTTTCGTGAATTCCATATTAAACCATTCAAATTCTAATTCATAGCCGTTTGTCCAAATCAAGATCTTGTTGGAAACCCCAAGAACTCGCCGATAGTGAAAAAACAACTGTTTTACATCGTAATGACTAAAGAAATAATCACAACAAATTTGATAATTAAATTGCAAAATATTTGTAGCAATTTTTACAGCAGAAGAATTTTGCTACAGTTTTTGTAGCAATTTTTTCAACTCAGATAATTTTGCTACAACTTTTGTGGCAATTTTATTTAAATTGAAAATTTGCCACAGATTTGTATCATTTTTTTTAATTTAAAATTTTGGTACACGTTTTCAGGAAAGCAAGTTTAGCTAATAGGGGCTTACTACAACAGTATTCATGGCTCATCGCGCGATCTTAGAGCCTCGTAAAAATTGGTTTTTTTTAGCATTGATTATTATCTTGGGCGAATGGCCGGGCTATCCACTAAATTTTTTGCGCCGAACACCGGCACAAAAAGATATCGTTGCTTTCCCTATCGCACATCCCACAAATAGGAAGTTTTGGAAATAAAAAAGCACCCCAATTCGAGATGCTTATCGTCAATATGAATTATCAATTAATCATTCAACATTTTCCACAGTTTGTCTTTCAACTCTGTCAAACCTTGCTGGGCGACAGAAGAAATAAACATATAAGGAATGTTCTTGAATTCTTTGTCAAGCTGTTTCTTGAGTTCCGCTTTGAGTTCATCATCCAGCATATCGCATTTCGAAATCACGAGCATGCGTTCCTTATCGAGCATTTCGGGATTGTATTTCGTGAGTTCATTCACCAAAATATCATACTCTGCTTTAATGTCCGGCGTATCCACAGGAACCAAAAACAGTAAGGTAGAATTGCGTTCGATATGTCTTAAAAAATAATGACCCAATCCTTTGCCTTCCGCCGCACCTTCAATAATTCCGGGAATATCGGCAATCACAAACGATTGGTAATCGCGGTAGGCGACAATTCCCAAATTGGGTTTCAAAGTCGTAAACGGGTAATCGGCAATTTTTGGTTTCGCAGAAGTCAATACCGACAGCAACGTCGATTTTCCAGCATTCGGAAACCCTACCAAACCTACGTCGGCTAAAACTTTGAGTTCCAACACGACATCCATCTCCAAACCAGGCAAACCCGGTTGCGCGTATCTTGGCGTCTGGTTCGTCGAGCTTTTGAAATGCCAGTTGCCCAACCCGCCTTTTCCACCTTGGGCGAGGATGCGTTTTTCACCATCTTCGGTAATCTCAAATAATATCTCATTGGTTTCCTTATCGCGGACAACGGTTCCGAGCGGCACTTCGATGAATTTATCATCACCATCGGCTCCTGTACTTCGATCGCTACCACCGTCGCCACCAAATCCGGCTTTGATGTGACGCGCAAATTTCAAGTGAAATAAAGTCCACAATCCTTTGTTGCCGACGAGATAAACGTGTCCGCCACGACCGCCATCGCCACCATCTGGACCGCCTTTCTCAATGAATTTCTCGCGGTGCAAATGCGTGGATCCTTTCCCGCCTTTTCCGGAAGAAACATATATTTTTACGTAGTCTACAAAATTACCCTCTGTCATTTTTTTTTGTTGTTGGTTGCTGGTTGTTGGTTGTCGGTTGTCTTATTAATGAACAACCGGCAACTGATACCGAACAACTATTTGTCCTTAATCGCCTTCATCCCTATTTTTTCAATCTTCACGCCGTCCATTTTGATGACTTCGAGTTCAAATTTTTGCCAGATTAGTTTTTCACCAGTCTTAGGAATATTACCCAATTCGGTGATGACAAATCCGCTGACCGTCGTGACTTCATAATCGCTCGTGAATTCATCAAGATCGAAATAAGTCAGAAAATCATGCAACGAATATTGCCCGTCGACAGTAAAAGTATTATCCTCGTTTGCGATTAATCGGTATTCATCATCATCAAAATCCGACGCATCGCCGACCAAGGCCTCGAGTATATCGTTTAAAGTAATAATGCCTTGAAAAACCCCAAACTCATCCATCACAAAAGCATAATGCACTTTCGATTTTTTGAAGTTTTCGAGTGCTTTGTATGCTGAAGTCTGTTCGATCAGATAAACCGGTTCTTTGGTGATTTTGCGCAAATCGAATTTGCCGGTTTCAAAGCCTACAAATAAATCTTTAAGCAAGACGACGCCAATAACTTCATCAAGATTTTCGCCGCACACCGGATAAACCGAATGGAGTTCCTCGATTACTTTTTCTTTGAGTTGTTCGACCGTGTCGTCAAGCGAAAGATAGACGACGGAACTTCGGTGTGTCATCAGCGAATTGACTTTCCGATCGCCAATATGAAACACACGCTCCACAATATCTTGTTCGATTTCCTGCACTTCACCGACTTCGGTGCCTTCTTTAATGATGGCCTTGATTTCGTCTTCGGTTACTTTCCCGTCTGCCGTTGGTTTGATATTAAACAGATTCAGCAAACCGTCCGTTGATATGGTCAGCAACCAGATGAAAGGTGCCGTTACCTGTGAGGCGATACGCATTGGGATCGCAACTGATTTTGCAATCGCTTCGGGATAATTAAGACCGATTCGCTTGGGCAATAATTCCCCCAAAACCAATGAGAAAAAAGTCAATATGACCACGACGATTCCAACTGCGATCGAATGCGCATAGGGTTTTAAGATCTCAAAACTTTCGATGAAAACCTGCACGTTGGTCGTGATCTTATCGCCTGAATAAATACCGGTCAAAATGCTGATCAGCGTGATTCCGATTTGCACGGTCGACAGTAATTTGTTGGGTTCGTTGAGCAGATCTAAGGCGGCTTTGGCATTGTGCTGTCCTTTTTTGGCGGCAGTTTCCAAACGGCTTTTGCGCGCGGAAATCAATGCGATTTCTGACATCGAGAAAACGCCGTTGAGCAGGATTAGTAAAAGGATGATGAGTATTTCCAAAATGTGGATTTTATTCCGCTGCGCTCCATACAATTCGGCTGCGCCTCGCGTGGTTATTTGTTAATTTGGTTATTCGGGTGTTCCGTTTAACGTGACTAGCCCGGATGGCAGTGGTTATCCTTTGGCGCCGGGGTTCGGCGGCAAAGATAAGAACGTATAGCCGGATCAGCTCCTATAAATTATTAATAACAGCACTCAAACGCTGTGTGATTTCTGCTATGGAACCGATGCCATCGACCGCGTGGAATTTGCCCTGCGCGTCGTAATAATGCATCAGTGGCGCCGTTTTTTGGTTGTACTCCACATAACGGTTTCTGATTTTTTCCTCGTCTTGATCATCCGGTCTTCCTGATGTTTTCCCGCGTTCTAAAAGGCGTTGTACGAGAATCTCGTCGTTGGCTTCGAGTGCAATGGTCGCTGTGACGCTTTGGTTTTTCGACTCCAGAAACGCATCAAGTGCTTCGGCTTGCGCTATGGTTCTTGGGAAACCGTCGAAAAGAAACCCACTCGATTGTGGATTTTTGTCGACTTCACTCTGCAGCATTTGTATCGTAACTTCGTCTGGAACTAAATCGCCTTTATCCATGTAGGTTTTGGCGAGCATGCCTAACGGCGTTTCATTTTTGATGTTGTATCGGAAAATATCCCCCGTTGATAAATGGGTTAGATTGTATTTCTCTTTTAAAAATTCAGCCTGTGTGCCTTTTCCAGCACCTGGTTTTCCGAAAAGAACGATGTTGATCATTACAAATATTTTGAATTTTGACTTATAAATTTTGACTCAAGCATTAGCAAACAGAGGTTGGTAATTACTCCGCTAATTGGTAAATATCTTTTAAATTTCTGCCGTGCCCATCGTAATCCAAACCATACCCGACGATAAATTTGTCCGGAATTCGGATGCCTACATAGTCGAGTTTGATGTCTTTTTTGTAAGCGTCAGGTTTTAAGAATAAGGTTGCGATTTTGAAATGCTTGACTTTTTTCTCTTTGAAAATCGCTTTTAAGGTTTCGATCGTGTTGCCTGTATCGACGATATCTTCTACTACTACAACCGTTTTACCTTCGAGATCTTGGTTGAGACCGATCAGTTCTTTGACTTCATTCGTTGATTTTGTACCTTCATAAGAAGTCATCTTTACGAAACTTACTTCGCACATGCCGCGGTAATGTTTCATCAGATCCGCCATCACCATAAATGCGCCGTTGAGCACACCGATAAAGACAGGAACATCATCAAAAAAATCATCATCCATTTGTTTTGCCATGCCGGCGATCGCAAATTCAATTTCTTCGGCTGAAATAAATGGAACGAATTGTTTATCGTGGAGTTGTATCATCGTATCGATTTTAAATAAGCCACAAAAATAAGAACTCTTAAAGGATTAACCCCTACGCATTTTGACTTTTTTGCAAATTTGATACATTTACAAAATGGATCCACTTTTTTACAATCGTATCGCCATCAGCAATGCCAGTACCGATTGCCGTAATGGCATTCGCGATCATGTCTTAAAAAATCGCAATTTAATACCTGAGTTGATCGCTTTAGGAACCGACCTCGCCAACAAAAACCAATACAAAGCCGTTTGGATTACCGAAATGCTCGCCGAACACAACACCGAAATACTGATTCCGTTCCTAGACAAAATTTGCAACGTAATCGACAAATATAAACACGAATCATCGATTCGAGGGATGTCGCGCGTTTCGTATTTTCTGAGCACATCAAAAGCCGTTTCACTGACGGAACTCCAAAAAGAGAAACTGATTGAAACCTGTCTCGATTGGCTCAGTGGCGATGCAAAAGTGGCTCCAAAAGCTTACGCGATGTACACACTTTGCCATTATGCGCAAAAATCTGATTGGATTAAAGAAGAACTGCGTAACACTATCGATAAAAATTACCTTTCGCAATCGGCTGGATATAAAGCGGCTGCGAAGGCAGTTTTGAAAAAAATCAAATCTTAAAAACGGTACCATTTCAAACTTCAAATCGAATCCACAACACAGATTTAACTTTGTAAGTTGTTGAATTTCAATTAAAATAATTATTTTAGTTTTTTTTAACACCCTACTTAAACCTTATTGCCCCATTACAATCTAAAATGAAAAAATAAACTATGGCATCATTGAATCCCAACACCAATCCGCTTGGAATCGGGTTTGCTAAGCATTTATTAAAGCGGTCTACTTTTGTTTATTCTAAAACTTTAGTGAATCAATTCGCAACATTGACACCAGCACAAGCGCTAGATTTGTTGTTGCAAGACAGCCCTTTGCCAATTCCACTTCCTTATGATCCTTTGCCAATAGCTTCTCCGGATGGATTTTGGACAGCCTCAACGGCACTGCCAAGTAGTTTCAACGGCCAAGCAAGAAAAGCATCTATTGTCGCAGGTTGGTGGTGGTATAATGCGATTCAGACACCAACATTAAAATTCAAATTATCGCATTTTCTTTCCACTCGTTTTACCGTTGAAAAATCGAATGGCGCTGGAACCTCAACTGAGTTTTATGATCACATTCGTTTGCTGCTAATTTATGCACTTGGAAATTATAAAACGTTGGCTAAGAAAGTAACCGTCGACAATTCGATGCTGAACTATCTCAACAACACCGCCAACAATAAAAATTCGCCCAATGAAAATTATGCCCGAGAATTTTTTGAGCTTTTCACCATTGGCAAAGGGCCACAAATTGCAGCTGGGAATTACACCCATTATACCGAGTCTGACATTGTGCAAGCAGCAAGAGTTCTAACAGGTTTTAAACGTAAAAATGACCGAACGGTAATCGATCCGGTTACGGGAATTCCTAAAGGATACAATCTGTTTTCACAACATCATTTGAGTCCAAAAGTATTTAGTAGCGCCTTCAATAATACTACCATCAATCCAGCTACCGATGCTACAACAATGGACATCGAATTAAACGATTTTGTAGAAATGGTTTTCAATCAAATGGCGACAGCCAAAAATATTTGCCGAAAACTCTACATTTATTTTGTAAAAGGAACCATCACAACCGAAGTGGAAACGGACATCATTATTCCTTTGGCGCAATTTCTTTATGACAACAATTATGAAATCGCACCAACAGTAAGAAAACTACTCGAAAGTCAGCATTTCTATGACTTAGATGATAGTAATGCAACGGATGAAACCATTGGCGCCATTATTAAATCGCCGATTCAACAGCTATCGGAAATCTGTACTTATTTGCAAGCAACCATTCCGAATCCGGCCACGGATGCCTTAAATTTTTACTATCAATTTTGGATTAAGTTTGCACACGATAGTTTTTTGGCAGGATCGAACATGATTTTATTTGACCCCGAAAATGTAGCGGGACATCTTGCCTACTATCAAGCACCCGATTTTGACAGAAGTTGGATTTCTTCTTCTACATTAATTGCGCGATATCGTTTGGGCGAATCATTACTGGATGGCTTCAATCGCATTAGTGGCAATGCCAATATCGCTGCAAAAATCAACATTTCAGCGGTGATACAAAATGGAGGATTGGTTGCTGATGCTTCCGACCCGCTTGTGCTGACTACCGAATTATGCAATGCATTGTTTGCGCAAGCCCCTGATGCCGATCGGGTGAATTATTTTATGAATTCGTTTTTGTTGCAAGGTTCCGTCAATTATTATTGGACAGATGCCTGGAATACTTATCTGTCAAGCGCCGATAATTCGGTCGTTGAGCCCCGACTCAAGTTATTAGTTGCCAAGCTATTAAGCGCTCCTGAATCCCAAATATTTTAAACTTAACTCAGAGATTGACATTCATTCTCATTTTTAAATTCAAAGAAAATGAAAAGAAGAAGTTTTATAAAATTAACCTCAACCGCCAGTGCATTATCGCTGTTGCCGACAGAAGTATTTGCGCTATTTCAATCCGCCGGAATGACCACTTGCCCCGATATCAGCGGTAAAAAATTAGTCTTGATTCAACTCTCAGGAGCCAATGACGGTATCAATACTGTAGTGCCTTTAAATCAATACGACACCTATGCTGCACTGCGACCAACCATAAAACTAGACAATACAGGCGCCAATAGCATTATCAATCTCGATACTACTTTAGCACTTGAAAATCAGGTCGGTTTACATCCTTCTTTGGGTGGATTTAAAAACCTATACGATAGTGGCCTGATGCGGTTGGTGCAAGGCGTTGGTTATCCGAGTCAAGACAAATCACATTTTAAATCAACAGATTTATGGTTGACTGGCGGCGATGGAACCCAAGCAAACAACATCTTGGAAAGTGGCTGGGTTGGTCGTTTTTTAGAGAATTACTATGCTAATTTTCTTACCGCTAATTTCCCTTTAGGTATTCAACTGGGCAGTAGTGAAAACTCTTTAGGATTTCATGGTGAAGTTGAACATGGTATGTCACTTAATATTAACGGACAAGATCCGTCTGGATTCTATTCCGTAGTGAATGGCCTAGGCGGTCCCGCGCCTACAACAATTTCGGATTCTGAATATGGCGATTTGATTCAGTTCATTTTAAACAACGACACTTCAACCAATACCTACGCCCAAACGATTTCAGCGGCGTTCAACAATGGTACGAATTCGGTTACGTATCCTAACAACAGTTTGTCAAATCAATTAAAAACGGTTGCGAAATTTATTTCCGGCGGTTTGGAAACCAAAGTTTATTTGGTAAAAATTGGCGGATTTGACACACACAACCTACAAGTTGCAGATACAGCAACACCGCATTTAGGGAAACATGCCGATTTGATGGCGGAGCTTTCTGGCGCGATCTCCAGTTTTATCACCGACTTAAGCAATCAGAGTTTGAGCGATGATGTTCTCGCAGTTACCTTTTCAGAATTTGGAAGAAAAGCAGGCGAAAATGGTGGTTTGGGAACAGATCATGGTGAAATTGCGCCTATGTTTGTTTTTGGAAGTTCGATCACACCGGGCGTTTCTGGAACCAATATCAATTTGAGTGAAGCCATTTTAGCCAACAACTATCAAGTACAAACTGTGCAACACGACTACCGCAGCGTTTTTAGCACCATTTTACAAGATTGGTTCGGCGCTGGAAATTCGGTTTTAGATTTGACTTTTTATGATTACACCAATGCTACCGGGTTTTCAGGAAATAAAGTCAACGCCTTAATCAAACTCGAAAACACAGTGCCAATCTCTTGTTATTCCGATGCTCTTTTAGCTTCTAATACAGTTAATGCAACAAATGAAATTATTGTTTACGCCAATCCGAAATCGGAAACTTTTACAATACACTCACTAGAAACCATTAATTCCGTAACAATTTATACCATCGACGGAAAACTGGTGAAGAAATTCAACAATCCGCTCACCACCAACCAGTATACTATTCCTGTGAATCAACTGTCAGTCGGTATTTATAATCTGATTATCAATACAGATCAAGGAAATTATCACAAAAAAATAGTTGTACGACGATAAAGCACGTCAATGGTCATTCATTAATTATGAGCTGTTCATTAATATTTATTAATTGAATACCTATCTTTGCGCGACACAACTACCACAACATGACACGAGCGCAGCGACTGCATGAGATCTTCAAAACAATAGCTACAACGAATGAACTATTTCTCTTCCGATTTTAAACTAGGAATCTTAGGCGGCGGACAACTCGGCAAAATGCTGCTGTCAGAAACCCGAAAATGGGATATTCAAACTTTCGTGCTCGACCCAAGTATTGATGCGCCTTGCAAGATGGCCTGCAACCGTTTTTTTCAAGGTGATCTGATGGATTTTGAAACGGTCTATGCATTTGGGAAACAAGTCGATGTGTTGACTTTTGAAATCGAACTCGTTAATATCGATGCCCTAGAAAAACTAGAATTTGAAGGCGTACAAGTTTATCCGACTCCAAAAACGCTGCGTAAAATCCAAAATAAAGGAATCCAGAAAAACGAATATATAAAGCACCAAATTCCAACGGCTGCATTTGAACAGTTTTCAAATTTGCAAAATTTAAAATCCCAAATTGCTTCGCCTGTTCGCAAAAGCTCGATTCAAAATTCAAAATTGCAATTCCCATTCGTTTGGAAATGCACCGAATTCGGTTACGATGGCTACGGTGTGAAAATCATACGCGAAGTAGCCGATTTAGATGGTCTTCCGGATGGTGAATGTATCATCGAGGAAATGATTCCCTTTAAAAACGAACTCGCCGTCATTGTCGTGCGCAATCTTTCAGGTGAAATCAAAACCTATCCGGTCGTTGAAATGGAATTCCACCCGCAAGCCAACCAAGTAGAATATGTGATTTGCCCCGCAAGAATTGACGAGAAAGTCGCACAAAAAGCAACTGAAATTGCCTTAAAAGTTACTGAAGTTTTCGAACCCGTCGGTTTACTTGCTGTTGAAATGTTCCAAACACAAGACGACGAAATCATCGTCAATGAAGTCGCGCCACGGCCACACAATTCAGGTCATTACTCGATTGAAGCGAGCTACACCTCACAATTCGAAAACCATTTGCGCGCGATACTGAATCTTCCATTAGGCAATACGGAAAGTAAAGTCGCAGGCATCATGGTCAATCTCGTTGGAGAAACCGGATTTTCAGGAAACGTAGTTTATGAAAACATCAACGAAATTCTAAACATTGATGGCGTGACACCACATATTTACGGAAAAAAGCAAACCCGCCCGTTCCGAAAAATGGGGCACGTCACGATTGTCAATGAAAATATGAATGAAGCAAGAAAGATCGCCCAACAGGTCAAAAATACAATTAGAGTAATTAGTTAAGAATCTATTATAAATGATGAATTTTAAATTTTAAATGAAAAGTAACAATCATTCAAAATTCAAACTTCAAAATTCAGAATATTAATATGAAAGTAGCCATCGTCATGGGAAGCATCTCCGACATGCCCATCATGCAAGAAGCCATCGACATCCTAAAAAGTTTCGAGATTGAGACGGAAGTCGATATTGTCTCAGCACACCGAACACCCGAAAAATTATTCGATTTCAGCAAAAACGCCCATACCAAAGGAATCGCGGTCATTATAGCCGGTGCTGGTGGCGCCGCACATTTACCAGGAATGGTCGCTTCGATGTCGCCCTTGCCCGTCATCGGCGTTCCCGTAAAATCAAGCAATTCGATTGATGGTTGGGACAGTGTTTTATCGATCCTGCAAATGCCAGGCGGCGTTCCCGTTGCGACCGTAGCGTTGAATGGCGGAAAAAATGCAGGAATCCTAGCAGCCCAAATCATCGGAAGCCACGACCAAAACATCCAGACCAAAATCATACAATATAAAGAAAGCCTCAAAGACAGCGTCAATGCGTCGTCGGAGAATCTGAAGAATCAATAATTTTAGAAGCTGTTTCCCGCTATCCGTTGCACCCGAGCGCAGCGAATCGACCGAACACAAATAAAAATAATATCTTTGTGAGGTAATCTTTTGTGCCGAACACCGGCACAAAAGGATTTTCACTACTATCGGGGCTAGGCTGAAATTCCAAAACCGCTGCGGACTTTGCGAAAAATCTTTGCGAACTTTGCGGTTAAAAACATTCACATCAAAACTTTACGTTTCCACTATCCATGAACATACTGACCCAAAAATTCCAAACCCCATACGACACCGCGCCATTTTCGCAAATCAAAAATGACGATTTTATGCCGGCTTTCCATGAAGGAATTGCTGTCGCGAGAGCAGAAATCGATGCAATTGTAGACAATCCCGAAGCCCCGACTTTCGAAAACACAATTGAAGCGTTAGCGTTTAGCGGCGATATTTTAGACCGGATTTCGAATATTTTTTTCAACCTGCATTCGGCCGAAACCAATGATGAACTCCAGAAAATCGCACAAGAAGTTTCGCCTTTGTTGTCGGAATTCAGCAACGATATTCGACTCAACGCCGATTTATTTTCGAAAGTAAAAGCCGTCTATGAGCAGAAAGACAAACTCCATTTGACGCCGGAGCAAACGACGCTTTTAGATAAAAACTACAAAAGCTTTTCAAGAAACGGTGCCAATCTTTCGGAAGACAAAAAAGAAAAACTACGCGAAATCGACAAAGAATTATCAATGCTGAGTTTGCAGTTCGGCGAAAATGTGCTCGCAGAAACCAATGCTTTCCAAATGCACCTGACTGAAGAAAAAGACCTTTCCGGATTGCCTGAAGGCGCTGTAGAAGCCGCACGCTCGTTAGCCAAAAGCCAAGACAAAGAAGGCTGGATTTTTACTTTGGATTATCCGAGTTATGTTCCTTTTGTGACCTATGCCGACAACCGAGATCTAAGAAAACTCATGGCGCTCGCTTTTGGAGCCAAAGCATTTCAGAAAAATGAATACGACAACCAAGATATCGTCCTAAAAATTGCCAAACTGCGTTTTGAAAGAGCCAAATTGTTAGGTTATGAAACCCACGCGCATTTCGTATTGGAAGAACGCATGGCGCAAAGCCCCGAAAAAGTAAAATCGTTTTTGGAGGAATTACTCGCCAAAGCCAAACCGGCTGCCGAACGCGAATTCAAACAACTGACACAATTCGCGAAAGATCTTGACGGTATCGAACAACTCGAAAAATGGGACGGCGCGTATTATTCAGAAAAGCTCAAGCAGCAGCTATTCAATCTTGATGATGAGAAACTAAAGCCGTATTTCCAACTCGAGAAAGTGTTGGCGGGTGCTTTTACGGTCGCAGAGAAGCTATACGGACTCACATTCAAAGAGATTTTCAACATCGATAAATACCATGCAGAAGTCACGACTTATGAAGTGAAAGATGAAAACGGGAATCTGGTTTCCATTTTCTACGCCGATTTTTTTCCGCGCAAAGGAAAACGCAACGGTGCCTGGATGACTTCTTTCAAATCACAATACATTAAAGATGGCGTGAATGAGCGCCCGCATATTTCGAACGTTTGCAACTTCACCAAACCGACGGAAACCAAACCTTCCTTATTGACATTTAATGAAGTTACCACTTTATTCCATGAATTCGGTCACGGATTGCACGGCATGCTTGCCAATACCACGTATCCGAGTTTGTCGGGCACTTCCGTTTACTGGGATTTCGTAGAATTGCCGAGCCAAATCATGGAAAACTGGTGTTACGAAGCTGAAGCGCTTGCCTTATTCGCGACGCATTACGAAACCGGCGAAATGATCCCGATGGAACTTGTGCAGAAAATCAAGGAAAGTGCCAGTTTCCAAGAGGGCATGGCAACGATGCGGCAACTGAGTTTTGGTTTGCTCGACATGGGTTGGCACGGACAGGATACAACGCATATCAATGATGTCAAAAAGTTTGAAAGCGAGCAATTCGCCGACACGCAATTGTATCCTGAAGTTTTAGAAAATGCGATGAGCACCTCGTTCTCGCATATTTTTCAAGGTGGTTATTCCTCGGGTTATTACAGCTACAAATGGGCCGAAGTGCTCGATGCTGATGCGTTTGAATACTTCAAGGAACAAGGGATTTTCAATCGAGAAGTAGCAACAAAATTCAAAGACAATGTATTGTCGAAAGGCGGCACGGAACCACCGATGGTTTTGTACAAACGTTTCCGCGGACAGGAACCGAAACCGGAAGCTTTGTTGAAAAGGGCGGGATTGGTTTAGACTGAAAACTACTAAAAGCGCGTACGATGCGAATGCTCTGTTTCATTTCAATAATGCTTCTGATGGGATGCCGAGAATCCGGTTTCAAACTGGAATGGACACTCGAGCAAGCTCCTGAAAAATTCACTGCGAAATTTGAGACTACCCAAGGTGATTTTGAAATTGAAGTCGATAGAAAATTATCTCCCAAAGCTGCCGACCGACTTTACCAATTGGTGCAACACGGCTACTACGACAATGCTCTATTTTACAGAGTTGTTCCGGGTTTTGTGGTACAGTTTGGCAATACCGATACCGCAATTATGAACCAATGGCGCTCGGTTAAAATTCCTGATGAACCGGTCTTGTTAGGCAATAAAAAAGGAACAGTCAGTTTTGCGCGCTCAGGCAAAGAGACGCGTGACTTGGAGCTGTTTATCAATATGGGTGACAATAGCGTTTTGGACACACTTCATTATGAAGGCGTCGTCGGTTTTCCCGCTTTTGGCAAGATTGTTTCCGGTATTGAAACCATCGAAAGATTATATGGCGGCTATGGTGAAAAGACGATGGACGATGAAAATTTGTACCTGAATCGTGCGCTGTTCAACAAAACGTTTCCAAAACTTGATGTCATAAAAAGGACTTATTTGATTCGGGAATAACGCATTACCCCGCGCCGCGTTAGGGATGGCAGCATTGTCTGAGCTCTTTTTGTGCTGGCGTTCAGCGCAAAAAAGCGAGTGCGTACAGCCTGACCGTAGGGAACGCCCAATATCAAAAACGTGTTATAAGAACCAGCATCAGATACCAAAAAATCGGGATGCTTTCCGCCCAAAAAGACGTGTAATATTTTGAGCGGTTTTCGTTGGCCAACCCTAGAAAGAGCGCCATAACGAACACTAAAACGAGATTGACGATCCGTTGTGAAGTGTCGACTTGCCGTTGCAAAAACTCAAGAAAATAGAATACTATTAACAAAACAATCCCAACAATTTTAGTACGCCTCACGCCTATTTTCTGTGGTACGGTTTGCAGGTTCGGATCGTCATTTTTGAGATCTATGATTTCGAAGATGGTGATTAAAACAAACAGCAATAGGAACCGCTGAAGACATTTCCAGTAAAAATCAGAAGTGAGATTGATGCCCGAATCTAAAATCGGAAGTATTAAAGTAACGCCAACCCAGCAAAATGCGACGATGTAGATCTTGATGCCTGTCCAATTCCGCGCATTTTTTGCATTTGGAAAAAACGGCAGTGTGTATAATAATGTCAACGCTAAAAAGGCAATCGAGACTACTTGTGTCGTGCGTTCGAGTTTATAAAAGGCAATCGCAGCACCGATAAATGCTATGAAACTCAACACGGCAATGGCAATCAAATATTTTCCCATTTTGATTTTTTGCGTTCTGGCGAGCGCGTCGTACTTCACGAAATTATAGCCGACGACAGTGCCGAAAAAAGCGAAATAGACGATGTGTTGACTGTCTTCGATCTGGAACATGTGTTGTGTCATCAAAACGAGTGTGCAGCATGATAAAGCAACATGGATGCTGCTGTCTAGGTAGAAATCTAAAAGCCGTTTTAGGATGCGCATCCAACAAAATTAGTCAAAGTGTTAATAAGAACCTGATTTGGTTGAAAAATTAGTCGAAATGAACTGTTAATAGCCTACTTTCTTTGAGAATAATCCATAAATTTGTGCATCAAAAAAACACCCTACCCTTGCTTTATGAAAACAGACGCTTTTGCTTTACGACACATCGGACCTAGAGAAACAGATGTACCACAGATGTTGAAAACGATCGGAGTCGACTCGATTGACCAACTGATTTACGAAACTTTACCCAATGATATCCGTTTGAAAGCGCCTCTGAATCTGGATCCTGCGATGACGGAATACGAATTTGCGAACCACATCCAGCACTTGGGAAATAAAAATAAGGTGTTCCGTTCGTACATTGGTTTGGGTTATCATCAAGCGATTGTGCCTGCGGTGATTCAAAGAAATATATTCGAGAATCCGGGTTGGTATACGGCCTACACGCCTTACCAGGCGGAGATTGCGCAAGGACGATTAGAAGCGATATTGAATTATCAGACAACGGTTATTGAACTTACCGGAATGGAAATCGCCAATGCCTCATTGTTAGACGAAGCTACAGCAGCTGCTGAAGCGATGGCTTTATTGTTCGATGTACGGAGCCGCGATCAAAAGAAAAACAACGTCAATAAGTTCTTCGTTTCTGAAGAATTGTTGCCACAAAACATATCGGTTTTACAAACACGTTCGACGCCAATTGGTGTGGAATTGGTCATTGGAAACCACGAAAATTTCGATTTCTCAAGTGATTTTTTTGGTGCGATTTTGCAGTATCCAGGGAAACACGGGCAGATTTATGATTATGCGGGATTTATCGCGAAAGCTAAAACCAATGAAATTAAAGTTGCTGTTGCAGCTGACATTTTGAGTTTGGTGCAATTGACGCCGCCTGGTGAAATCGGTGCCGATGTAGTTGTTGGAACGACACAGCGCTTTGGAATTCCTTTAGGATATGGTGGTCCACACGCAGCTTATTTTGCTACTAAAGATGAATACAAAAGAAGCATGCCCGGAAGAATTATCGGCGTAACCGTTGATACCAATGGAGATCGTGCCTTGCGCATGGCTTTACAAACCAGAGAACAACATATCAAACGTGATAAAGCAACTTCAAATATTTGTACTGCTCAGGTTTTATTAGCCGTAATGGCTGGAATGTACGCGGTGTATCACGGACCGAAAGGCTTGCAATACATTGCTAAAAAAGTGCACGCTTCAACGGCGACCTTGGCAAACGAACTCGAGAAAATAGGATTGTATCAAACCAACACCGCTTACTTTGACACGATTGTAATCAAAACCGATGCGAAAAAAGTACGTACTATTGCCGAGCAAAACGAAATCAATTTCAATTATATCGATGCGCAAACCGTTTCAATTTCGTTGAATGAAACTACGAGTATGCAAGATTTGAACGACATTGTTGGTGTGTTTGCTTCGGCACATGGGAAAACATTTACGACGTTTGATGCACTATTGGACGGGATTCATTTTCCACAAAACTTAGCAAGAACTTCTTCGTTTTTAACGCATGAAGTTTTTAATTACCATCATTCTGAATCTTCATTGATGCGTTACATCAAGATGCTCGAGCGTAAAGATTTGTCGTTAAACCATTCGATGATTTCGTTGGGTTCGTGCACGATGAAACTCAATGCTGCTGCGGAAATGTTGCCGTTGAGCAATCCGCAATGGAATAATATTCACCCTTTTGCACCGCTTGACCAAGTGCAGGGCTATCAGGAAATGCTCAAAAAATTAGAGCAACAGCTGAATGTGATTACGGGTTTTGCAGGAACGACTTTGCAACCTAATTCCGGTGCACAAGGCGAATACGCGGGTTTGATGGTGATTCGTGCGTACCATCAATCGCGTGGTGATCACCACAGGAATATCGCATTGATTCCATCTTCTGCACACGGAACGAATCCCGCTTCGGCTGCGATGGCTGGAATGCAGGTTGTTGTGACCAAAACTTTGGAAAATGGGAACATCGATGTTGAAGATTTAAGAGAAAAAGCGCTTTTACATAAAGACAACTTATCGTGTTTGATGGTGACTTATCCGTCGACTCACGGTGTATTCGAAGCGTCGATTATCGAAGTCACGAAAATGATTCACGACAATGGTGGACAGGTTTATATGGATGGTGCCAATATGAATGCGCAAGTTGGACTCACAAATCCGGCCGCAATTGGCGCTGATGTTTGCCATTTGAATTTGCATAAAACATTTGCGATTCCGCATGGCGGCGGCGGCCCTGGTGTTGGACCTATATGTGTCGCTCCACAATTAGTGCCATTTTTACCTACAAATCCTGTGATTCCGACTGGTGGCAGCACACCAATTTCCGCAATTTCCGCTGCGCCTTGGGGTTCGGCTTTGGTTTGCCTGATTTCGTATGGTTATATCTCGATGCTTGGTGCTGAAGGTGTGACCGATGCTACAAAGTATGCGATACTGAATGCGAATTACATTAAAGAAAGACTTACCGGTCATTATGACACTTTATATACTGGTGAAATGGGTCGCGCAGCACACGAGATGATTTTAGAATGCCGTCCATTCAAACAAAAAGGCATTGAAGTAACCGATATCGCGAAACGTTTGATGGATTATGGTTTCCATGCGCCGACGGTTTCGTTTCCGGTGGCCGGAACATTAATGATTGAGCCTACAGAAAGTGAAAACTTGGAAGAACTCGATCGTTTTTGTGAAGCGATGATTTCAATCAGAAAAGAAATTGAAGCTGTCGATGTTGATGAGCCGAACAATGTTTTGAAAAATTCACCGCATACGTTAGCCATGCTGACAGCCGATACTTGGAACTTTCCATACACACGAGAGCAAGCTGCTTTCCCGTTGGATTATATTGCCGACAATAAATTCTGGCCGACCGTTCGACGTGCCGATGATGCTTATGGCGACCGGAATCTAGTTTGCAGTTGTGCTCCGATCGAAGCGTATATGGAAAAATAAATTTCAAAAATTAAAATTCTAAATCCCAAATTCCAATGTGAGTTTGGGATTCTTTTTTATCATGAATGACATTCAAAATCAGGACGATTTATATTTGTTAGTTGATCAGTTCTACGAACGTTTGCTGCGTGATCCGGCGATCAGTTTTATATTCACCGAAGTGGTCAAAATCAACATCGAGGCGCATTTGCCGATCTTGGTTACGTTTTGGTCGCAGGCTATTTTAGGCACGGGCGGTTATACGCGGAACCTGACGCAGATTCATCTCGACATCAATCAAAAAGAATATCTATCTCCGGAATTATTTCAGGTTTGGTTGGGTCATTTCTATGCAACCGTTGATGCACATTTTGCCGGAAAGCATGCTGAAAAAATCAAAACCAACGCGCTCAACATTGCTACGATTATGCAGATTAAAATCGCCCAGCAAAGTAAATAATTACGACATCAATAATTTTATCTTTAAATATTTTATAATTTCACAATTAATTTAAATTAAGTAGTATTTTGGGACGTTCGAAGTTTTTTATTAATAATTTCGTAATGAAATAGTAATAATATGAATATCAAAATTACGGGTTCCGGCAGTTACATTCCTGAAATGAAAGTTAAGAATACTGATTTTGAAAACCATGTATTTTTTAATGATGACGGCACTCCTTTCGTGTATTCCAATGAAGTCGTCATTAGTAAGTTTAAAGATATTACCGGCATTTTGGAAAGACGCTATGCGGAACCACATCAAACTTCTTCCGATTTGGCTTTTTTTGCAGCGGAGAAAGCGATACAGGCTGCCCATATCGATCCTGAAACAATCGATTACATTATATTAGCCCACAATTTTGGTGATGTAAAACCCAACGCCATACAATCCGACACAGTACCCAGCTTGGCTTCTCGTGTAAAATACCGATTGCGGATTAAAAACCCGAAATGTGTTGCTTATGATATTCTTTTTGGTTGTCCGGGTTGGGTCGAAGGTGTTCTACAAGCCAACGCCTACATCAAATCGGGCATGGCAAAACGCTGTTTGGTGATTGGTGCCGAAACTTTGTCGCGGGTTGTCGACGTTCATGATCGCGATAGCATGATCTATTCTGACGGCGCTGGAGCCTCAATTATAGAAGCTTGTGAAGACGGCGACGGTTTGCTTTCGTATGAAAGTGCAAGTTTCACCTATGACGAAGCCAACTATTTATACTTCGGAAATTCGTTCAACAAAGCACTGGATCCCGATGTGCGTTACATCAAAATGCACGGCAGAAAAATATATGAATTTGCTTTAAGTCAAGTTCCGGTGGCCATGAAAAGTTGTCTTGATAAAAGTGGCGTTCAGATTGATGAAGTCAAAAAAATCCTGATTCATCAAGCCAATGAAAAAATGGACGAGGCGATTGTCTCTAGATTCTATAAACTTTACGAACTTGAAATGCCCGATAAGATTATGCCGATGAGTATTACACTACTTGGCAACAGTAGCGTTGCGACGATTCCAACATTGTTCGATTTGTTGTTAAATGATCAAATTGACGGGCAGCAAATCCGTAAAGGCGATGTGTTGATTTTTGCTTCGGTTGGCGCCGGAATGAACGTCAATGCGTTTGTATACCGACACTAAATTTACTCCGATTTCTCTGTTTCTTAAAAAGATGTTTCTAAAATAGTACTGCATCAAAAAATAAAAATGTAAGATTTATATAGCATTTTTTATTAAAATTAAGCATTTTATCGATTTTATTTGTTTTTAATCGTCATTTCATCTTACTATTGCAATGTGTTAATGAACAAACAAAATTAATCCCTAAATCTCAATTTTATATGAAAGTAATCTACACTTACGCAGCACTTGCATTGTGCTCCTATTCTTTTGCACAACAACTATTCATCGTGAACTCCGACAACAAATTTGGTGTTGTCAATGAAAATGGCGTCGAAATTATTCCAACGAAATACACTTCCGTTGATGAATTTGATCTGGTTCACCCAAATTGGTCGAAAGTCGGCTTGGACAAACTCTACGGTTTCATTGATAAAACCGGCAAAATCATTATCGAACCAAAGTATCAGGAAATCAACGCATATAATGTCTTCCATGAAGGCTGGGCACTAATTAAAAAAGACGGCAAATACGGATTTATCGATAATGCAGGCAAAGAAATCGTTGCACCGGTTTATGATAAAGTAGGTGCTTTCGGAGATTACGTAAAAGACTGGATGCTTGTGGAAGCTAACGGCTTAAAAGGATTTGTAGATAAAGACGGTAACGTAATTGTGCCGATCAAATATACGCAAGTTGACAAATTTGACAATGTCAGAAAAAACTGGTCGCTGGTTAAAGACAGTAAAGACAAGCTTGGATTTATTGATAAAACCGGAAAAGAAGTGATTCCTGTCGTGTATGATAACATAGAAGCTTTCGTTAAAAAACAAACAGTGATTGCCAACGTAGACTAGTACTACATTCAAATAAACTAACAAGGGATTTCATCATTGGAATCCCTTTTTTTATGCCTTGTCATGAACGTTCGCATATCATTCTGCCTATATTTGTAGTCGCTTAAATTTATCTCCAATGTACGAAAACACTTTTCCAAGCAAAAGATTCCAATTGACGTTAGCTTTTCTCAAAAAACACATGAACACCGATGAAAGTATTTTGGATTTGGGTGTTGAAAATCCGTTCTCCAAAATTATGATCGCTGAGGGATTTAAAGTAACAAACACAACAGGCGAAGATTTAGATAAAGACCAAACGGTTTTCAAAAAGCAACCCGCTGATGTAGTAACAGCCTTTGAGATTTTCGAGCATTTGTTAAATCCGTATACGATTCTCAACGAAATACAAGCGGAGAAGCTGTTCATTTCCATTCCGATGCGTTTGTGGTTTTCACCTGCATATCGCAGCAAAACAGATCCTTGGGATAGGCATTACCACGAATTTGAAGATTGGCAGTTGGATTGGCTTTTGGAAAAAACGGGGTGGAAGATTATCGATAGGCAACAGTGGACAAACCCGGTAAAGCAAATCGGAATCAGACCGTTGTTGCGGTTATTTACCAATCGTTATTACATCGTTTATGCGGAAAGAAAAAGTAGTTCTTTGCAAGTAAACGAGATTAATTTGTAAGATTTTTATATTTTAATTTTATCATTTTATGTATTTCATCGATTTTATTTGCTTTTAATCGGACTTTTGCAGTATCATTGTTCTGTAATAATAAAACACAATTAAAAACACAAATTCAAATTTATGAAAGCAATCTACACCTACGCAGCATTGGCTTTATGCACTGTGTCTTTTGGACAGCAATTATTCATCGTTAACTCTGATAACAAATTTGGAGTCATTAACGAAAACGGCGTCGAGATCATTCCGGCGAAATACACCTCTGTTGATGATTTTGATAAAGTTCATGTGAACTGGTCGAAAGTTGGACTCAACAATCTCTATGGTTTTATCGACAAAAAAGGAAAAATCATTGTTGAACCTAAATACGAAGTAATCAACAATTACAGCACTTTAAACGAAGGTTGGGCTTTGGTTCAAAAAGAAGGAAAATATGGTTTTATCGATGACTTGGGAAAAGAAATCGTTCCGCCAATCTACGATAAAATCGGTGGTTTCGGCGAATATGCCAAAGAATGGATGCTCGTAGAAGCAGACGGATTGAAAGGCTTTTTAGATAAAGAGGGCAACATTATCGTACCTGCAAAATATGTTGAAATTGAAAAATTCGACAAAGTCAGAAAAAACTGGGCGCTCGTGAAAGATCGCAAAGATAAATTAGGTTTCATCGATAAAACTGGAAAAGAAGTTATTCCGGTAATCTACGATAACATCGAAGCCTTTATCAAGAAAAAAGCGGCACTTGCCGATTCGAACTAAATACCCGTTTTGCCCCAAATATAAAGGAGGAATTTCAATTGTGGAATTCCTCTTTTTGCATTTATTAAACTAGTTAAGAATTCAATCGTTTTCGTTATTTTTGAAAGCGCTAAAGTCAAACAGTCGATGCAGTATTATCTTATCATTCCAGCACACAACGAAGCAGCGTATATCGGATTGACTTTACAATCGGTTAGCGCGCAGACATTGCTTCCGAAAAAGATCGTCGTTGTCAATGATCATTCTACGGACGAGACGGAAATGATCGTGCGTACTTTTGCAGAACACAATTCTAATGTCATTTTAATAAATAACAATTCGACTTCAGAGCACCAGCCCGGAAGCAAAGTAATCCGTGCCTTTCAAAAAGGTTTGGATGCATTGGATAGCGATTTCGACTTTATCGTGAAACTCGATGCCGACTTAATGCTACCTGCCAATTATTTCGAAACGATAGCGGCACATTTCAAAGCAGACGCCAAGATCGGAATGGCGGGTGGTTTTGCATTTATAGAAAAAGATGGCCATTGGATTCTCGAAAACCTGACTGACAAAGATCATATCCGCGGTGCTTTCAAAGCGTATCGTAAGGAATGCTTCGAACAAATCGGTGGACTCAAACCTGCCATGGGTTGGGATACGGTGGATGAATTGCTCGCGATATTTTACGGTTGGAAAGTCGTAACCGACCAAACGTTGAAAGTCAAACACCTCAAACCCACCGGCGCAAATTATGCAAAAACGGCACGGTTCAAGCAAGGTGAAGCTTTTTACAGCTTAGGCTACGGTTTCTGGATTACCGCGATCGCTTCGGCAAAACTCGCGATGATGAAGAAAAAACCACTGCTATT
>JANPJB010000013.1:0-33442 GCA_031425295.1 Flavobacterium sp.
CTTCATTCTTTTTTGGTAGAGAATTGCGGGAATAAAAAGTAGTAACAAAAGAGGTTGTATCAAGAATCGTCGCACGTAAAACACAATAAAATTGTTATACTGATCGGTAAAAAGCACCAAAACAAAAAAGGCTGTAATGAGAACAACGAAAAAGAACGCATAGAGCACTGAGGCAAATTTTGTTAATGTCCAATCTTTAAATAGACAATAGATAATGGCCAAAGAAAGAAAGGAATTCAACGCAAAACGCAAACCCATACTCAAAAACAACGACAACATATCAAATTTTGGAAAACCCAAACTCAAATAGTCATTTCGAAAATAAAGCGCAAAAGGATCGTAGAAAAGCCAATCTTCAAAGGCACGAATAGCAACCAATACGAAAACTAATATCGCAATGGCAATAATCTTATTTCGATTTAACTTAATCTTTTCTAGCATAATTCGAAAATTGATTAACCCAAATGACCCACAAGCCGAAGACAAAACCGTAAATTATCAGCGGAAAAATCACGCCATGAAGTAATGATTCTTGACCCGGATAATACAAAAGCGCCACAGATAAAACTGCGATGCGGAGAATATTCATCATATGAATTAGAAAACTACCAACAAATAAAAAGCCAATTGTTCTCAACCATTTCCCCGAAAAAGCAACGACAAAAGCCGCAAAAAGAATGATTACACTCAGCGCATTGCAACCTTCTACCACGCGCGAAACGTATACGCCATTAATAATCAATTTGATTGACGCCTGACTTTCGTGCAGTTGCAATTGACAATCGTAATTGAAAAAACGCAAAACATATTGCACTTGATGCGCCACACTTTTCGTAAAAGCATCCACTTCAAATGCCAAAATAGAATCATATTGACTCAAATAAGATTGATACAAAAAAGTGAGCCCGCCGTATACCGCGAAAAATTTCAAGAGAAAAACCAAAAAGGGACGATAAAGCTGGAAGTACGTTTTCAAAAAATTTATTTTTAACAAATTTATATAATTTAAACTCGCACGCAAGGATTACTTTTGCACAAAATAATGGCGTTACCCGCCGCGGCGGGTCGGGCTCTCGGCTTTATCTCTCCACTATGTTGCGAGGATACCGCCTCCATCCCTAACGCGAATCCGCATTCCTATGACATTTGATCTTTTAAAACCACAAGTCCAAGCCATTCTCGCAGCAGAAAATGAAACCCGAGATGAAAAATTGCTTCACCTTTGCAAATTGCTCGAAACCAACATTTCCTATTATACATGGGTTGGTTTTTATTTTGCCAATCACGAAACCCAAACCTTGCATCTTGGGCCTTATGTTGGAGCTCCAACAGATCACACCATAATTCCTTTTGGAAAAGGCATCTGTGGACAAGTGGCGGTTTCTAACCAAAACTTTGTCGTGCCTGATGTTGCGGCGCAAGACAATTATATTGCGTGTAGTTTTACAGTAAAATCTGAAATCGTCGTTCCGCTGTTCGTCAATGGGGAAAATATTGGTCAGATTGATATCGATTCAAATGTGTTGGATCCCTTCACTCCTGAGGACGAAAGATTTTTAGAGTTTGTAAATCAAGAAGTTGCTAAATTATTTTAAAAATAATTCCTCGTGCATAACTCATAATTGATAATTAATTTTACCTTTGCACACGAATTAGGAAAATCCCAATTCATACATAATAATCATTTAAATAATATTAGCATGTACTTAACATCAGAAGTTAAAGCTGAAATCTTCGCTAAACACGGAGGAGAAGCAACAAACACTGGAAAATCAGAAAGCCAGATTGCGTTGTTTACATTTAGAATCAATCACTTAACAGAACACTTGAAAAAAAATCGTCATGATTACAATACCGAGCGTTCACTAGTGAAATTAGTAGGTAAAAGAAGATCTTTGTTGGATTACTTGAAGAAAACAGAAATCAACAGATACCGTGAGATTATCAAAGAATTGAATATTAGAAAATAATCAATACGAAAAAGAGGTGCTCACGCGCCTCTTTTTTTTACCATTATATTGCATAAAAAAAGTTTGGTTTTTCATTGGGTAAACAACAACTACAAGCAACACAACTATTCTGTCGACAGGCAGAGAACCAATGTAAAATTAAAAAAGGAAAATTTATGATTCCACAATTATTTGTAGAAAAAATCGATTTAGGTGATGGCAGAAGCATCACAATCGAGACCGGACGATTAGCAAAACAAGCCGACGGTTCAGTAGTAGTAAGAATTGGAAATACTGTTATTTTAGGAACAGTAGTATCCGCAAGAAAAGCAAGTCCAGGTATCGACTTTCTACCATTGACGGTAGACTATCGTGAAAAATTTGCTGCAGCAGGTCGTTTCCCAGGAGGTTTCTTCAAAAGAGAAGCACGCCCGAGCGACAACGAAGTGCTTACCATGAGATTAGTAGACCGTGTATTGCGTCCGCTTTTCCCAAGTGATTATCACGCTGAAGTTCAAGTGATGATCCAGTTAATGTCGCATGACGACAATGTGATGCCAGATGCTTTAGCAGGATTAGCGGCTTCGGCTGCCTTGGCTTTGTCTGACATTCCGTTTGAAACCTTAATTTCTGAAGCCAGAGTGGGTCGTATTGATGGAAAATTCATCATCAATCCATCTCGTGCGCAATTGGAATTGTCAGATATCGACATGATGATTGGAGCTTCAACAGATTCTATCGCCATGGTAGAAGGCGAAATGAAAGAAATTTCAGAAGCAGAAATGGTTGAAGCAATCAAATTTGCGCACGAACACATCAAAAACCAAATTGCTGCTCAAGAACGTTTGCAAGCTGCTTTTGGAAAAAAAGAAGTGCGTACCTATGAACAAGAAAAATCTGACGACGCTATTTACGCCAAAGTAAGAGCGGCTGCCTACGATAAAATTTACGCCATTGCCAGCAAAGGTTCTGCTAAACACGAACGTTCAGCTGCATTTGATGCGGTAAAAGAAGAAGTAAAAGCTTTATTTACAGAAGAAGAATTGGCAGAAAATGGGGACTTAGTAGGAAAATATTTCTACAAAACCAACAAAGAAGCAGTTCGTAACGTAACCTTAGATTTAGGAACGCGTTTAGACGGAAGAAAAACAACTGAAATTCGTCCAATCTGGTGCGAAATAGATTATTTACCATCAGTGCACGGTTCAGCTTTGTTTACTCGTGGAGAAACGCAAGCCTTGGCTACAGCTACTCTAGGAACTTCTAGAGAAGCCAACCAAATTGATTCGCCTTCTGAACAAGGAGAAGAAAAATTCTACTTGCATTATAACTTTCCGCCATTTTCTACAGGAGAAGCGCGTCCACTTAGAGGAACATCAAGAAGAGAAGTAGGTCACGGAAACTTGGCACAACGTGCTTTGAAAAACATGATTCCTGCTGATTGTCCTTATACCATTCGTGTGGTTTCTGAAGTGTTAGAATCGAATGGTTCATCTTCAATGGCTACCGTTTGTGCTGGAACATTATCCTTAATGGATGCGGGTGTTCAAATGATTCGTCCAGTTTCTGGAATCGCAATGGGATTGATTACAGATGGAGATCGTTTCGCGGTATTATCTGATATCTTAGGTGATGAAGATCACTTAGGTGATATGGATTTCAAAGTAACAGGAACTTCTGAAGGAATTACCGCTTGTCAAATGGACATTAAAATCGATGGATTGAAATACGAAATCATGGAGCAAGCTTTGGCTCAAGCCCGTGATGGACGTTTACATATTTTAGGTAAATTAACCGAAACCTTGGCACAACCAAGAGCTGAAGTAAAAGTACACGCTCCAAAAATCATCATGAGAACCATTCCTGGTGCTTTCATTGGTGCCTTAATCGGACCTGGTGGAAAAGTAATTCAAGAATTGCAAAAAGCTACTGGAACAACGATCGTGATTAATGAGGTTGACGAACAAGGTGTCGTAGAAATCTTAGGAACAGATCCAGCGGGAATTGCAGCGGTTCTTGCTAAAATCGACTCGATCATATTCAAACCGACAATGGGCGAATCTTACGAAGTGAAAGTCATTAAATTACTTGATTTTGGCGCCGTTGTAGAATATATCGATGCTCCGGGCAATGAAGTATTGCTTCACGTTTCCGAATTGGATTGGGCACGTACTGAAAACGTTACTGATGTAGTGAATATGGGCGACGTATTCCAAGTGAAATACCTTGGTGTCGATCCAAAAACTAGAAAAGAGAAGGTTTCAAGAAAAGCTTTGATGCCAAGACCTCCAAGAGATGAGAATGCGCCTAGAGAAGATCGAGGCCCGCGTCCTGAAAGAAGGGATGACCGAGGTCCGAGAAGGGATGATCGCAGAGATGATCGTGGTCCGCGTCCTGAACGAACAGAAGAAAGAAAAGACGATAATCAGGACAAACCACAAGACTAATCCTGACTTCATTTTAGAAAACCCGTTACGATTGTAACGGGTTTTTTTTATATCTTTCGTTACTTTTGTTGCATAATTTGAATGTTTAACACCAAAAAAATTATTAATGAATATCTTTGACAACTCACAAACTTAACCTTATAAAACAATGAAAAAATTATTTGCATTATTAATTATTGGCATCTTGAGTATTGGTTGCTCGAGCGACAGCGATTCTGATGGAGGCGCAGTTTTATCGGATACACCTACGGCAAAAGAACAATTTGACACTAGTAACTTAGGCTTCTATAAAGGGGTTTTCACTGGTTCTTCGGGCGTGATAAAAATTAACATCATGAACGATGGTGCCCTAAATGCTACGCTCGTATTAGATGGCGCAGTATATGAATTTACAACAACTGAAACGGCTTCCGCGACCGGAGATATTTCCGGATTGACTTTTACAAGCGGTACGATGTCATTCGATTTGAATATATCACAAAATGGAGATAACGTTGAGGCAACCAATTTAAATTTTCCAGAACATCCTGAAGCCACCTTAAATATTCTAAAAGAGTATTCTTGGGCAGTTCTAAAATGCTATCAAGGAAGCCATACTCAAACCGATGGAGGATCAACTGGTGTCTTGAACGTTATGATTAACGATGGTTATGTTTCTGGTTTAGCTTATATACCTGGCGATGAAAATGGTGCTGACTTTTTAAATGGTTCGGAAGCAGAAAACATACTTACAGGGACTTTTGGCGAAGGTATCGATGGTGGATCATTTAACGGAACCGTTTCTGGAAATAACATTAGTGGTCAATGGCAAAGCACTAACCCACAAGGTCCTTCAGGAACCTGGACTTGTTCAAGAACTTTATAAAATTTCTTTCAATACTATTTAAACCCAGTTTCACTCTCGAAACTGGGTTTTATATTTATAACGCCCACCACATTAGCGATGGTAGTGATTGTTTGAGCTCTTTTTGTGTAATGCAATGCAGCAAAAAAGCGAGTACGGACAGCGCGGCCCGCAGGGAAATGCCAATATAATAATAAAATTGTAACACTTTTGTAACTTTATCCAATCTCGCGCCGTACAAGACCCGTACGCTGTAAAAAAGAAGTGTAAAAAAACATGAGACAACTTAAAATCACCAAACAGGTAACGAATCGTGAAACGGCATCTTTAGACAAGTATCTACAAGAAATTGGAAAAGTTGATTTGATTACCGCGGACGAAGAAGTAGAATTAGCACAAAAAATTAAAGCCGGTGATCAGAAAGCCTTAGAGAAACTAACCAAAGCCAATCTGCGTTTTGTGGTTTCTGTAGCCAAGCAATATCAAAACCAAGGATTAACACTACCCGATTTAATAAATGAAGGAAATTTAGGTTTGATCAAAGCGGCACAACGTTTCGATGAAACGCGTGGTTTCAAATTCATTTCTTACGCCGTTTGGTGGATTCGCCAGTCGATTTTGCAAGCTTTGGCTGAACAATCTCGTATCGTTCGTCTGCCTTTGAACAAAATTGGTTCGATCAATAAAATCAATAAAATGTACGCTTTGCTAGAGCAATCTAACGAACGCCCGCCATCTGCAGAGGAAATTGCCAAGGAATTGGACATGACCGTGAATGATGTAAAAGAAAGCATGAAAAACTCGGGCCGTCACCTATCGATGGATGCGCCACTCGTGGAAGGAGAAGATTCGAATCTTTACGACGTATTGCGTTCTGGAGAATCACCAAATCCTGATAGAGAGTTAATTCATGAGTCATTGCGCACCGAAATCGAACGTTCTTTAGAAACGCTTACACCAAGAGAAGCGGATGTCGTACGTTTGTATTTCGGACTCGGCGACCAGCATCCGATGACGCTCGAAGAAATTGGCGAGACTTTTGATTTGACAAGAGAACGTGTAAGACAAATCAAGGAAAAAGCAATCCGAAGATTGAAACACACCTCGAGAAGTAAAATATTAAAAACATACTTAGGATAAATTCCAATAACGAAATCACACCCGAGGCATAAGCCGAACTGTGCGAAGCAAAATTCCAACTGGAATTTGGAATTTTAGAATTGAAATTTATACATTTACCCCAACAGCAGTCTGATTAACTGTTCGTTTTTTGATTGATGATTGAAACTCCGGCTGATTACCGGAGTTTTGTTTTTTTCTCTCGAAACAAAACTCCGGTCAGTTCGCACATTGTACTCGGGTGTCCGGAGTTTTGTTTTTTCTCTCGAAACAAAACCCCGGTCTGTTCGCACATTGTGCTCGGGTTTCCGGAGTTTTGTTTTTTTAAGGCTTTAGGCTCTATGCGATAAGTTTTATGCTTTTGGGCGTGATCTCAAGGGTCGGGCTATACACTCCAATCTTTTCCTTTTTAAAGAAAAAAGCAAAAGGATTTCCGCTGCTATCCCTCACGCAGAATCACCTTCACTTTGCGAGCTTTGCGAAAAACTTTGCGGCTTTGCGGTAAAAAAAACTATTTTTGCCAAACAAAACACAACTACAACATGAAGAACACCATCATCGCCCCATCCATACTAGCCGCCGATTTCGCGAACTTACAACGCGACATCGAAATGATCAACAACTCCGAAGCCGACTGGTTTCACATCGACATCATGGATGGTGTTTTCGTACCGAATATCTCATTCGGCATGCCCGTTTTAGAAGCCATCGCCAAACACGCAAAGAAAACCATCGATGTGCATCTGATGATTGTCGACCCTGATCGCTATATCAAGACTTTTGCGGATTTGGGCGCTAATATACTCAGCGTACATTATGAAGCCTGTAATCACCTTCATAGAACTTTGCAAGCGATAAAAGCCGAAGGCATGAAAGCCGGCGTCGTTTTGAACCCGCATACGAATGTAGATTTGCTGGAAGACATTATCAACGACATCGATTTGGTTTGCATCATGAGCGTCAATCCAGGGTTTGGTGGACAATCATTCATCGACAACAGCTACGCCAAAATAGCAAAACTCAAAGCGATGATAGTCCGAAAAAATGCTTCGACGATTATAGAGGTCGATGGCGGCGTCACCAACAAAAACGCCGTACAACTGGTGGCTGCCGGCGCTGATGTATTGGTTGCTGGAAATTATGTGTTTAAAGCGGAAAACCCAACGCAAACCATCGCTGATTTGAAAACGTTGACAAGTTATTAGTTAGTCCTTAACCACTTTAATTATTTGTGATTTATTGCCAGATTCCAGTTTGATGAAATAGTTTCCTGTTTTGAGTTGACTTAACGACAAACTAAAGTCAAGACTATCAAAGTTTTGCTGGTGTATTTTTTGTCCCATAATGTTGTATACCGTCACATTCTCAATTACATCTTTTGATGTGATCTGCAAAAGATCCTGAACCGGATTTGGACTGAATCTTAAGTCCTTAAATCCAAAAGAATCATTCGCCAGGAATTGTATCGTAATTTCAAATGCAGAGGCGCTTTCATAACCATTGATGGTTTGTGTTGCGTAATAAGTAACACCTTCGACCAAAACCGTACTTAACGGCAACGGATTTGAAGTGGCGTTTCTATTGAACACATCATACCATTGGATATTTTGTCCTGAAACTATGACATCTGCCAAAGTCTGACCAAGCGTAAATGTTTGCTCCACATCTCCTGTAGGTGGCGGAACTGGCGTTTCAAATACCTGAAAAACCGGAGATTGCGAAACACAGTTTGTGTCATTATTGGTAACTCGCACCGAATAGTAATGCAATCCTCCATTAAGTAGATTATTGACTGTATATGAAGGGCTATTAGCTCCATTAATTTCATTCTGAGACTCGATCCATTGGTAAGCATAATTCCCCGTTTGAACTTCGGTATTGAGCTGTAATGTCTGAACGATTTGATTGTCTTCTACAATGATGTAATTGATATCGTCTACTGTTGAAATCGTCGCATTGACCACCGGAAGAATCGTGACTACAAAAGATTCCTCATTGGAGCTGCACATACCCGGCAAATAGACATAAATAATTTGTGTACTCGTAATAACATCTCCGGCTTGAAGCATCGTTCCGCCACCATTGGGCGCTGTATAATAATTTCCTATTGGAAGCGGCGGCAAAGTATAGACTCCACAAACCGTTAAATCTGGCATTGCCGGGATAACAACATTGGGCGCCACATAAATAGTAGCACAACCCGACAAAGGAGCTGTACAGTTCCCCGAAGTCACGCTAATCAAGCAAATTGCTGTAGAAACGAACAACATTGGAGAAGTGAATGTTGCCGTTCCAGTAGCATTTAAAGCAATTGATTGGATTGGGCCAGCAATTTCATACGTGACTATCGAATTTGGCGTACCCGTGAAAGTGACTGTAGCCGAGGTTCCTGCGCATACCGTCGTACTCCCAATTATAGTAGCTTGAGGTGCTGGGCTGACAAAAACTGGTACAACTGCTGAAGTTGCACATTGGCTTACATTAGGTGTAAACAAATAAGTCCCTGTTTCGGTTATTGTAGACGGAGTCCACGTTCCGGTGATTCCGTTGTCCGATGTTGTCGGAAAAACAGGTACATTTGCCAAACATTCAATAGCAGTTAAAAATGTAAATGTTGGCACTATCGTTGGCACGACTGTAACTGTAAGGCTTTGTGAAGAGGCGCATATACCTTGTAGATCTGGTGTGAAAGTATAAGTATAAGTACCCAAAATCTGAGTGTTAATTACCGACGGATTCCACGTACCTGAGGGTCCATTTGCAGAAAATGCAGGCAAAGTGGGAGGTGTAGAACCTTGACAAAGCGGGGCAATCTGTCCGAAAAACGGCACTATTACAGGAATGATTGTTATTGTAGCCGTACTTGGCAATGCCGCACAGGGTCCTCCAGTGTCAACAGTATAGCGAAATTGGCTCGTCGTGGCTCCGATACTTGGTGTAAAAGTACCTGTGGCTGCATCAAAAGTACCGCCGGTTCCTGATAACCTTGTCCAGGTGCCACCAGCATCCTCTCCTGAAATTACGCTGTATAAATCTATGGCTATTGCAGGGTCTTCGCAAATCGCCATCGCCCCATCAGCTCCCGGATTGGGTTCTCCAACAATGATAAACTGTACTGAATATACAAATGCAGGATTGGTTTGATCCGGAGGAATAGTGTAAGAGATTATATAAGTTCCCGGTATACTTGTCGAAGGGTCAATGGTACCAGTAACAGCATTTATTGATAAGCCTGCTGGACTCGCATTGAAAGTTCCTCCGGTAGTGCCTGTTAAAGTTGCAGTAACTAATCCAGTGCCGGTACAAACCGGAGAAGTATAAGAAATTGTAGCGCTTGGCGGTGTAGCTGCACTTGCGATAAGAAACGCATGAATTAAAAGAAAACTGAAGAGTATTTTTATTTTCATAAGGAATTGATTTTTAGTCGATACCAAATTTATATAAATTAATATGAAATCTAACTTTTCGTAAAAATAAGATTGAAAAACTAAAAGATTTAATTGCTAGAAAAAACGCTTCCACAATCATTGAAGTCGATGGCGGCGTCACCAACAAAAACGCCGCACAACTCGTGGCTGCCGGCGCTGATGTATTGGTTGCGGGAAATTATGTTTTCAAAGCCGAAAACCCTATCCAAACCATTGCTGATCTGAAAAGGCTGACCTCGAATTAACTTATTCCTTAATGACTTTAATCACTTGCGATTTATTGTTAGATTCTAATTTGATAAAATAGTTTCCTGTTTTGAGTTGACTTAATGACAATCGTAAATCAAGGCTGTCAAAATGCTGCTGTAGTATTTTTTGGCCCATGATATTGAAAACCGTCACGTCTTTGATCATATCTTTTGATTCTACATGTAACACATCCGCTACCGGATTTGGCCCAAATGTTAAATCGTTAAAATCAAATTGGTTGTTGCCGAGGACTGTGGCGCAACCAACCAAAGGAGCCGTACAATTCAGAATACCATTTGATTCCGCACTAACCAAACAAATCGTTGCCGGAACTGAGTTCGGCAGCAGCGAAAACGCAGCAGTTCCTGTACTGTCAAGCGCGATGATTTGGTATGCCCCACCATTATAGATATATGTGACGCTAGCATTTGGCGTGCCAATAAAATTTACGATGTCACCTGATGCTGAAATCATGGCTGTCGGAAGTGCCCTTACAATAATATTCATTGTTGTGGTCACGGCGCACTGTCCGGCATTGGGTGTAAAAATGTAGACGCCGCTCATAGTAGTATCGACCACAGCAGGACTCCAAGTACCTGTAATTCCGTTGTACGAAGTTGTAAATAACGGCGGTGGTGTTGAGCCTTCACAAATCGTGATGCTTGCTGCCTGAAATAACGGCACTACTTCCGGCGTAATAATGATTGTTGTTGTAGTTGAAAAAGCAGGATCAACTCCAGCCGGTATATCGTAAGTTACTGTGTATGTTCCAAGCGCACTTTGACTTGGAGATATATCACCCGTAACAGCATTTATAGATAGCCCTGAAGGGGAAGCCGAAAAAGTGCCTCCTGTCGTGCCGATTAAAATTGCAAACTCTAAAGTTGAGTTCGTACAAAAAATCGGCGAATTATAAGAAATTGTAGCGATTGGCGGTGTAACTGCACTTGCGATAAGAAACGCATGAATTAAAAGAAAACTGAAGAGTAATTTTATTTTCATAAGAAACTGATTTTTAGTCACAACCAAATGTAGATAAATTAATTACAAATCAATTCTATAAATAAAAAAACCAGATGAAATTTCATCTGGTTTTTGATGTGACCGCGGCAGGGTTCGAACCTGCAACCATCAGAGCCGAAATCTGATATTCTATCCAGTTGAACTACGCAGCCATTTTTGATTTTAGATATTTGAGTTCAGATTGTAGATTCAATCTCAAACCCAGAATTTATTATACCAATAGTTTCTTCACAATCGCGGAAATGGTTTTTCCTTCTGCTGCACCACCCAATTGTGCGGCCGCCAATCCCATGACTTTGCCCATCGATGCTATTCCTGACGCGCCGGTTTCTGCAATGATTTTAGCGACTACGGCTTCTACTTCTGCCTCGCTCAATTGTGCCGGAAGGAATTTTTCGATCACGGCCACTTGCGCCAATTCTGGCTCTGCTAAATCGGGACGGTTTTGCTCGGTGTAGATTTTAGCGCTTTCTTTACGGGTTTTCACGAGTCTTTGAAGCAATTTTACTTCTTCTTCTTCGGTGATTTCTTCTTTTGATCCGCTTGCCGTTTGTGCCAAAAGCAATTCGGATTTAATGGAGCGCAACGCTTCTAACGCTACAGTATCTTTGGCTCTCATGGCATCTTTGATGTGCTCCATGATTTGTGTCGATAAACTCATTTGTTTTGTGTATGTATAATTTGTATTTGAAACCGCGTGTTTGCCCCGGATGGTAACGGCATCCTTTCTTGCCGTTGTTCGGCAGGAAAGATATAGCGGACAGCCGGATTATGGCCCGACAAATTTACAAAAAAATGTTAGATTTTCTTTATCCTGTAATGTAAAATAACCCGAAAACAGCAGACTATTTTCGGGTTACTTCAAGTGGTGATTACAAATTATTTACGCTCCAGCCACCAGTAGTTATTCCAGCCTTCAACCAAAGTTTTTGGATCTTTATTTTTGGCTCTGTCTTGTTTGTCGCTTTGAACGATGTTGCCACCGGCCATTTTGAAATCGTATAATCTTGGCGCCGCTTCACCGTCAACAGTTACTTTCATCGTATAGCTTCCGTCTTTCAAATCAGCGATTTTCAAGTAATCTTTAGCGCCCACCAATTTCATTGAACAAGAGAAATCTTCCCATTCTCCTTGCTTCACAGTAGATGTTTGCTTGTTAGGTACTGAAATCGTTTTTCCGTTTTGCATTAATTCCGGCATCCAGATTACGCTTTTAGACGTTTTTCTCGCGTCGTTTGGATTCGGTTTCAATTCGGTATGCATCATGTAAAATCCGAAGATGAAGTTTCCTGAAGTTTGAGGCGTAACGTAAGCCCATTTCTCCCACGGACCAGTTGAATACCAGAGCGCCGCGCTTGTAGCGTAAGGATCACTGTTGACTTTTTTAGATACGTTGAAATCAAAAGTATAGAACTGCTGACCACCGGCGAAGAAATCGATTTTGTATTTTCCTTCTTGGGTCATCATAATATCTGACTGTTGGTTACCGTTATCTTGAAACGTATTTTGTTTTCCGTCATTGAAATAGCTACCATCATTATATGTAGGTGATTTCACCAATTGGTCGTTAACGTATACTTTAGTCGTAAGAACATTGTCATCTCTGATCATATCTACGTTTTCTCCGTTAGCTTTTTTGGTAGGGATGAATGTTGCTCTGTAGAAGTTCATTCTTAAGTTTCCGTTATCCGATACTTCTGTACCGTCTAATAAAGATTTCATCGTGATAGACGGCGTCATCGGGTATTGTTTCCAGTCTAAAGCAGGAGAACTTGCACCGCCAATTGAACCAGAAGAGGAGGACGAAGATGATGCAGCGGAATTGCCTGAAACTGCTTTAGCAGCTTGATCTGTAGCGACATTCTTAGCCGCTTTTTTTAACATGCCTCCAAGCTGCGCATGGCTTACGGAACTGATAGCGACCGCAGCGATCATTACCATGGTTTTTTTTGTGTTTTTCATTGTTTAATTTGTTTATTGGGTATTATTATTCGTTTTTGCGGACGCAATATAATCAAAAATATTTCGCAAAAAAATAACCCGAAAATTCGAGGGGATTTTCGGGTTATTCGCAGGGATTTGGGTGATATTCGCTAATCGACGTTGTCGTGAAGGAACGAATTGTTAGAACGCAACTGTATGTCGTCGTTGCTATCGGTTCCTAATGATGTGCGTGATGCTGAGTTGTCTTTTGGGTTGGTTGAGATGTCGATTCCGAGTCTTTTGTAGGCTGGTTCTTTCTCAAACTCATCCATACGTGACGGATTGTTGTGGAATTTATAATTGAATTCTTTCAGCTTTCTTCTTCTTTCATCTGCACGTACTTTCAATGATTCCTCGATCGACATTTCCATTGGAGAAACATCTTCGAACGCCGATGAGAAACTTGACACTTCATCAACGCGCTTCATTGTAATGTTGAGTTCTTCGGCTATTGGCTCTGCAGCAACATTGTCAACAGGTTTTGAGTTGAGAAGCTCATTTTCTATTTCCATGTATTCTTCAAGCGAATATTTGATGATGCCGTTCTCGTTGAGTTCGGTCATCGGAACCATTTGTACCGCTTGGTTTACAATGATGTCTTTGGTTTCACTGGTGAGTTCAAAAAGGATTTTATTTTCATCAGCGATTGGTGCTTCTTGTGCTTTACTGATTGGCAAATCGAAACTAAAAACAGCTTGTTCTTCCTTTACTTCCGTGTGGTCCACCACTTTGATTTGCTTCGCCAGTTCGCTTACGCTCGGGTGCTTAACATCGGCAGCTGCCGGTTTTGAGATTTCAAAATCGAATGGCTTTTCCGGTGAAACGATTTCGAAAGTCACATCAAGATTTTTGATGAATTGCGTCATGGCAATCAACTCATTGTTGTCGAGCATAACCGGTGTTTCGATAACTTCGATTTGCTGAACTTCTTCAACGACATGAACTTGCTGAATTTCCAACGCCTCATCTTCGATCAGTTCAAAAACGATTTTTTCATCTGTCTTCGCCGCAATAGGCTTATCAGTATCGTTATCAATCTGAAAAGACGGAATCGTTTTGTTGGTCAAATCGTGCTCTAATTTATGTTCACCATCCAAAGAATGTATGATTTTTTTAGGCTCTGTATTAACGATTTCGTTCTGCTGCTCTACATTGAAACCTGTCGCAATGATCGTAACTGCGATCGAATCTCCGAGTGTTTCATCTTCTCCGACACCCATAATGATATTGGCGTTGAAGCCCGCTTCGGTTTGAATGTGGTCGTTGATTTCGCCGATCTCGTCAATCGTGATTTCATTTGAACCAGAAACGATAAGCAACAATACGTTTTTGGCGCCTGTGATTTTATTGTCGTTTAAAAGCGGTGAATCCAAAGCTGAAATGATCGCTTCTTTAGCACGGTTGTCACCGATTGCGGTAGCTGAACCCATGATCGCAGTTCCGCTGTTTGACAATACCGTTTTCGCATCTTTTAAATCGATGTTTTGTGTGTAATGGTGCGTGATGACTTCAGCAATGCCACGAGATGCAGTTGCTAAAACTTCATCTGCTTTTGAGAAACCGGCTTTGAAACCCAAATTTCCATAGACTTCTCTTAATTTATTGTTGTTAATGACGATTAAAGAATCAACCTGTCTTCTGAGTTTTTCAACACCCAACAATGCTTGATCCTGACGCACTTTACCTTCAAATTGGAATGGAATTGTTACGATACCAACGGTAAGAATATCACGTTCCTTCGCCAATTGTGCAATGACCGGAGCCGCGCCTGTTCCTGTTCCGCCACCCATACCGGCAGTGATAAACACCATTTTGGTATTGCTATCGAGCATCTTTTCGATATCAGCTATGCTTTCAATAGCGGATTGCTGTCCTACTTCCGGGTTGGCTCCAGCGCCAAGTCCTTCAGTTAGGTGCACCCCCAATTGAATTTTGTTCGGAACCGAACTGTTTTGCAAAGCTTGTGAATCGGTGTTGCAGACGATGAAGTCGACTCCTTTAATGCCTTGCTTAAACATGTGATTGATGGCATTGCTTCCGCCACCGCCTACTCCAATTACTTTAATCACATTGGATTGATTTTTAGGTAAATCAAACGAAATGTTTCCAAAATCTGAGTTGCTTGTCATAATTTTTGGGTATTTGATATTCTTATTCTTTATATGCTTTTTGGCCGAGGCCTTTACTCTGCGTTGTCTAAAAATTCTTTGATCTTATCGACGTATTTGTCGAAAAACGAACGTCTGATTTTGGTTTCAGTGGATTCCGGTTTGTATATCGCCTCTTCCACCGCTACCGCTGCCTTCGCTTCTACTTTTTCTTCCACTTTATCAAAAGCAACTTCTGTTTCTACCTTTGGGATGTCGAATGGCTCGAAAGTACGTTCTTGTTTGAAGGTCACTTTCTCCGGAACCACGGTCGTTTCTTTCTTCACCGCGCTTTGCGTTTTGTTCTCGATGCTATTCATCACCAATCCGACCGCTGTTGCGTATAACGGGCTCGAAATTTCTTCATCGGAATTGCCTGCCAAATGCTCGTTCGGGTAACCGATTCTCGTATCCATTCCGGTGATGTATTCTACGAGTTGCTTGATGTGCTTCAAGTTCGCGCCGCCGCCGGTCAATACAATGCCAGCAATTAATTTCTTGCGTGGATCCTCGTGACCGTATGCTTTAATTTCAGCAAATACTTGTTCTATGATTTCAACCACGCGTGCGTGAATGATTTTCGAAAGGTTCTTGAGTGAAATCTCTTTCGGTTCTCTGCCACGCAATCCAGGGATTGAAACAATTTCGTTGTCTTTATTTTCACCTGGCCAAGCGGACCCAAATTTGATTTTCAACAGTTCGGCTTGCTTTTCGATGATCGAGCAGCCTTCTTTGATATCGTCGGTAATCACGTTTCCACCGAAAGGAATCACCGCTGTGTGGCGAATGATGCCATCTTTGAAAATCGCTAAATCCGTCGTTCCGCCACCAATATCGATTAAGGCTACACCGGCTTCTTTTTCTTCCTGACTTAAGACAGCATCCGCAGAAGCTAACGGTTCTAGCGTCAATCCCGACAATTCGATGCCTGAACTTTGGATGCATCTTCCGACATTTCTGATGGATGACGCCTGTCCGACCACAACATGGAAACTGCTTTCTAAGCGTCCGCCATACATGCCGATGGGCTCTTTGATATCGGATTGCCCGTCAATCTTGAATTCCTGCGGCAATACGTGAATGATTTCTTCACCGGGAAGCATTGCTAATTTGTGTACTTGATTGATCAGCAAATCGATGTCTTTGCCACCGATGACTTCTTCCGAGTTCGCACGGCTGATGTAATCGCTGTGTTGAATGCTGCGGATATGCTGCCCTGCAATACCGACGACGACATCTTTGATTTTGTATCCTGAATTGTTTTCCGCTTCTAAAATCGCTTGTTGTATGGAATGAATCGTTTGCGTGATATTGTTGACGACACCACGAGCGACACCCAAACTTTTGGATTTTCCAACGCCTAAAATTTCGAGCTTGCCATACTCATTTTTCTTGCCGATCATGGCAACGATTTTGGTGGTTCCAATGTCGAGTCCTACCGCGATGTTTTCTTTTTCCATACTATCTACTAATTTATTTGCCACAACATCGGTTCTTTTTCTGTCTCCTTGGGTTTCCATAACTAAATTTATTTAGTGCAAACGACCTGTTGCGTAAACGTCAGATTGATTTTTTTGTATTTGTATAACGAACTATCTAAAACTGCCTTCTGGAAAAAAGCTTTATAGTTATTGAATTTCTTTTCGATGTTCACCGTTTGACCGAATTCAATCTCGTAATCAAAATTTCTGTTCAACATTTTTAAGCTACCTGAAGGCGTGATTCGTATTCCGATGATGTTTTTTTTCAAAAAGTCATCGTCATAAACAAATCGCAATAATTTGTTGAACTCGCTCTTATTTACTTTGTTAAATTCCCCCGAAACTATTGGAACTCTTGCTGTGAATTCTTCTGACAAAGGCATTGTACTTCCTTCATAGTCAATATAAAAAGATCCTTCGTCACTGAACAATCGAGCAATGGGCGTTTTTTGTTTAACCACGGCTTTTAAGACTCCATCTATGCTGACGAAAACCTCCGAATTTTCAATCATTGGGTTCGAATTGATCGACCTTTCCAATTGGTTCAAATCTAAATCAACTTTTTGGAAGGCTGATGCATCCGTTTTATTTTCTATTAACAATTTATTAACCGTTTCCTGCTTGATAAATGGGTTCGAATCATCGGTAAAAACAACCATCGATTTGGTCAATTTCCGATGTTCGTTTCGCATCGAAGTGAACGAATATAAGAACGCCATCAACGCGAACATTAGTATTAATCTTACGTTATTCCATTTGAAATATTTCATAAAAGTGCTTTTTTAATCGGTTTAACTAGTTCACCAATATCGCCCGCACCAATCGTGACGATAATTCGCGCGTCGCTTTCTAAAATTTCGGTAATCAAATCGGCTTTAGAAACCAATTTCACATTGGGATTTGTCATTTTGCCCATCAGCCATTGCGAGGTGATGCCTTCCATCGGCAATTCGCGTGCAGGATAAATATCGAGTAAAATCACTTCATCGAAATTCGATAAACTTGCTGCAAATCCAGCGGCGAAATCTTTGGTTCTGCTGAATAAATGGGGCTGAAAAATCGCAAGCACTTTTTGCTCCGGATATAATTCTCGAACTGCCTGGTGCACCGCATTGATTTCGGTCGGATGGTGTGCATAATCATCAATGAAAACCAAATCGTCGGTTTTAATCTGAAACGAAAAACGCCTCCGAATTCCTTTAAACGAAGCCAGTGCTTTGCGAATAGCTTCCGAAGCCACGCCGTAAGTTTTTGCCATTGCGAGTGCCATCAGCGCATTCATTAAGTTGTGGGTTCCGGGCAAACTAAACCGTACATCGGTTATGAGTTCCGTTGGTGTCTGCACATCAAATACGTATTGGCTGTTTTCAATCCTAACATTCATGGCTTTGAACGCCGCTTCTTCATTGACAGCAATCGAAATTCCTTTTAAGTTCAAACCTTTGGCGATAAACAAATTCTTTTTATCTTCAACTTTATCGGCGAATTCCAAAAACGAGGCTTCAATCGAAGCTTTGTCGCCATAAATATCAAGGTGATCCGCATCTGTCGAAGTCACACAAGCGATATCAGGGTACAAATGCAGAAACGAGCGGTCAAACTCATCCGCTTCAACAACCGTTACGGTTTTTCCATTGCCGATTAAATTCGAGTCGTAATTCTCAACGATTCCCCCTACAAACGCTGTGACATCAACACCACTCTCGTATAAAATATGTCCCAGTATACTTGATGTCGTTGTTTTTCCGTGCGTTCCTGCCACTGCGAAACAAAATGTGTCTTTGGTGATGATGCCGAGCACTTCGGATCTTTTCTTGATTTGAAAATTCCTTTCGATGAAATAGTTCCATTCCGAATGCGTGATCGGAACTGCCGGCGTGATAATTACAAGGGTGTTTTCAATGTAGTAATCCGCGGGAATCAACTGGATGCTGTCTTCAAAATGAATGTCGATACCACTTTCCTGCAATTCCTTCGTGAGTTCGGTTTCCGTTTTGTCGTAACCAGAAACCTGCTTATCGATGGTTTTGAAATAGCGTGCCAATGCACTCATTCCGATGCCTCCGATGCCGATGAAATAGACGTTATGGATTTGGTTTAGATTCATTTTGAGTTGCTGAATTACTGAGTGCCTGTGCTGCTGAGTTTACTCGTTTTTTACTTTGACTAATTTTACTATTTCTTCGACAATATCTTTTGTTGCGTTGGGTTTTGCCAACGACTTGATGTTTTTTGACAATCTTGCCTGCTCACTTTCATTGTCGATAAGATTGCTGAAAACAGATTCGAACTTTTCGTCGAGTTCTTTTTCTTTTAATAGTAATGCGCCGTGTTTGTCTACAACCGCCTTGGCGTTTTTGGTTTGATGGTCTTCGGCAACGTTCGGCGATGGAATGAAAATAACGGGTTTCCCTACAATACACAGTTCCGAAACCGACGATGCTCCGGCCCGAGAAATCACAATATCCGCTGCGGCATACACCATATCCATTTTGTCGATGAACGCTACAACCTGCACATTTTCGAATTGATTGAAATGTTCGTATTCTTCGATATAAAATTTACCGCATTGCCAAATCACCTGAATACCTTGCTGTAAGAAAAAGTCGAGTTCTTTAGCGATGAGCTGATTGATTCTTTTGGAACCTAAACTGCCGCCCAATATGAGCAACGTTTTTTTTGATGGATTCAATTTGAAATACGCGATGCCTTCAACTCTTTTTTCGTCGATGGCGATCAGATCTTGGCGCACCGGATTGCCCGTGAGTTGAATTTTATCTTTTGGAAAAAAGCGTTCTAGGTTTTCATACGCGACACAAATCGATTTCGCTTTTTTGCCGAGTAATTTATTGGTAATTCCCGGATACGAATTCTGTTCCTGGATTACCGTTGGGATTCCGGCACGGTGTGCTGACTGTAATAATGGTCCGCTGGCAAAACCACCGGTGCCGATCACCACATCAGGCTTAAATTGTTTGACAATAGCGCGCGATTTTACTAAGCTTACCAGTACTTTTAACAGAAATAGCGCATTGCCCAGCGTCGCTTTTCGCTGCAGGCCTGAAATCCACAAACCGATGATTTGGTAACCGGCTTGCGGCACTTTCTGCATTTCCATTTTGTCTTTGGCGCCGACGAAAAGGAATTCGGCATTGGGAAAACGCAACTTCAATTCATTGGCAATCGCGATGGCCGGGTAGATATGTCCACCGGTGCCGCCGCCGCTTAGTATGAATTTTGGGTTAGTCATTTTTTAAGTGCTTGGGTTTATTGTTTTCCGAGAACCGCGTTCATCGGGTTGGTTTTGTCTTCTATCGAGTAGTCTTCCGTTTTGGTAGTGGCTTCGCGTTCTTGTAATGCTGCTTCGGCTCTTTCTTCGCGTTCGATTTGGGCGTCGATCATGCGTTTTAAAGTTTCATCCCGTTGTTCTTTTTCGTTGCGTTCGGCTGTGATTTCTTCTTCTTTTTTGGTCACGCCGATGATGATGCCGAGTGCGATGCAAGTCATCCAGATGGAGCTTCCTCCGCTACTGATGAGTGGTAAGGTTTGTCCTGTGACGGGCAATAATTCGACGGCGACTGCCATATTAATCAGGGCTTGGAAAACAATTGGAAATCCTAACCCGACAACCAACAGTTTTCCGAATAGGGAATTCGCTTTATGCGCCGCGACGATGAAACGGAAGAAAAGCAGTAGGTAAAGTCCCAAGATGGTCAATCCGCCGATGAGTCCATATTCCTCTACGATAATCGCATAAATGAAATCGGAAGATGATTGCGGCAGGAAGTTTTTCTGTACACTTTTGCCCGGTCCTAATCCCTGAATGCCACCTGATGCAATCGCCGTTTTAGCGATGTCGATTTGGTAGCGGTCTTCGTCTGATTTGTCGGTCGTAAAATTCTCGATACGGCTTTCCCAGGTTTTGACACGGCTGAAAAATTGAGCATCGGGAAAAGCCTTACTCAGCAGAAAGAAAAAGGCAAGTGAGATAATAGCCGCGCCAATGATCAATCCGATATATTTGAGCGGATATTTACCAATAAAAACCAGCATCAATACCATCGAAAACATTAATGCCGCGGTTGAAAAGTTTGCCGGAAGTATGAATCCGAGCGTGATGAAAACGGGCAACCATAATTCCCACAACGAGTTTTTAAACGTTACGGGTGTTTCTCTTTTTTTGGATAGGTAACGCGCCACGAAAATCATCAGCACAATTAAAGCCAGCGTTGAAGTTTGGAACGTGATTCCGATAAAAGGCACCTTGATCCAGCGGCTTGCGTTGGCGCCGGCAATGACGGTTCCTTTGACTAAAGTATATGCCAACAATCCCCAAACGACGGGCAACGCCATTTTCGACAGTGCGCGAAAATAATGATAGGGCACTTTATGGATCCAATAGATGATCATGAATCCGATGCAGATGTGGGCGAAATGTTTTACCAAATAACCCAACGTATTCCCGGTTCCATGACCCATGTAGGCCAAATTGCTACTCGCGCTAAAAACCGGCATAAACGAGAACAGCGCTAATAAGGCCACGAATGTCCAGATTACTTTGTCTCCTTTGAGGTTTTTGATGAGTTGCAACATTCCTATTTGAATTATGAATTATGAATTATGAATTATAAAAAAATTGTTAGTATATAGCGAGAACCCTAGCCCTGATAGAAACGTAAATCCTTTTGCGTCGGCGTTCGGCGCGAAAGATTGCAGTGAATAGCAGGTTCCCGGCTCCTATAAATTCTGAACCGCGTTTTTGAATTGCTTGCCACGGTCTTCGTAATTCTCGAACAAATCGAAACTCGCGCAGGCTGGTGACAACAATACGTTATCGCCTTTTTCGGCCAATCGTTGTGACATTTTTACGGCATCGGCCATCGTATCGACTTCAATCATCACATCGACCACGTTCCCGAAAGCATCGATTATTTTTTTGTTATCGACACCGAGACAGATGATCGCTTTAACTTTTTCGTGCACGAGTTCCATCAGGTCGGCGTAATCGTTTCCTTTGTCGACACCCCCGACGATCCAGACTGTTGGGGCGTTCATGCTGTCGAGCGCAAAGAAAGTCGCATTGACGTTCGTCGCTTTGGAGTCGTTGATGTATTGCACATTTTGGATCTTGAGGACTTTCTCGAGACGGTGCTCGACACCTTGGAAATTGGATAAACTCTCGCGAATCGTTTCCTTTCGGATCTGCATCAGTTTCGCTACCGATGTGGCTGCCATCGCGTTTTTGATATTGTGCTTGCCTTCGAGCGCAATATATTCGGTTTCCATGATGAACTCTTCTTCGTTAATGTTTACTTCCATTTTATTGTTGTTTAGGTAGGCTCCTCTTTCGAATGTTTTCGTCAATGAAAAAGGAATTAATTGAGCATTCGTTTTATTTTGTTTTAACCAGTTTTCAATGGCTTCGTCGTCGGCGTCGTATATAAAAAAGTCTTCTTGACTTTGGTTCATCGTGATTCTAAATTTCGAAGCGATGTAATTTTCGTACTTATAGTCATAGCGGTCTAAATGATCCGGGCTGATGTTCGTGATCATCGCGATGTGCGGTTTAAAATCGATGATCCCATCGAGTTGGAAACTGCTTAACTCCAATACGTAATAATCGTATTTGTTCTCAGCGACTTGCCAGGCGAAACTCTTTCCGATGTTGCCGCCGAGTCCGACATTTAAACCTGCCGATCTCAGCAAATGATACGTCAACATTGTCGTTGTTGTCTTGCCGTTGCTGCCTGTGATTCCGATGATTTGGGCGGCGGTGAATGGCGCTGCAAATTCGATTTCGGAAATGACCGGAATGCCTTTTTCTTTCAATTGCTTAACGATGCCTGATTTGTCCGGAATGCCGGGGCTTTTCATTACGATGTCAGCGTGGAGGATTTTCTTTTCCGTGTGGGTTTCCTCTTCCCATTTGATGCCATTAATGGTAAGAACTTCTTTATAGTGATCTTTGATCTTTCCGAAATCAGACACAAAAACGTCGTAGCCTTTTTGCTTGCCGAGAATCGCCGTACCGACTCCACTTTCGCCACCACCAAGAATTACCAGTCGCTGCATCTATCTCAGTTTTAATGTTACTATGGAGAGAATCGCCAGTAAAATACCGACAATCCAGAAGCGTGTTACGATTTTGCTTTCGTGGTAGCCTTTTTTCTGATAATGGTGGTGCAATGGCGACATCAAGAAAATCCTGCGACCTTCGCCGAAGCGTTTTTTGGTGTATTTGAAATAGCTCACCTGTAAAACCACCGAGAAATTTTCGACTAGGAAAATCCCGCACAACAGTGGAATCAGCAATTCTTTACGAACGGAAATCGCCAATACTGCGATAATCCCGCCGATGGTTAAACTTCCCGTATCGCCCATAAAGACGGATGCCGGATACGAATTATACCAAAGGAAACCAATCAACGCCCCAACGAAGGATGCAATGAACACGGTCATTTCGCCGGAATTTGGGATGTACATGATATTGAGGTAACCCGAGAAAATGATGTTACCGGAAACGAATGTGAAAATCCCCAAAGCAAGTACTGAAATTGCAGAAGTTCCTGCGGCCAATCCGTCGATACCATCGGTTAGGTTTGCGCCGTTGGATACTGCGGTGATGATGAAGATTACAATCGGAATGAAGATAATCCATGCCCAATCCTCGTAACCGTCGCCCATCCATGATAATAATTCCGCGTAATCGAACTCATTGTTTTTGAAAAACGGAATCGTTGTCGCCGTTGATTTTTCTTCGAGTGGCAGTTGTGAAATGACGTTTTCTGTTTGGTTGAAATTGATGGTTTTTGGCATTTCTTTTCTTAAAGTCACTCCAGGATGCGTATACAAAACGGTTCCTACAATTAATCCCAAACCAATCTGTCCGATGACTTTAAAAATACCTTTGAGCCCTTGTTTGTCTTTTTTGAAAATCTTGATATAATCGTCGATGAAACCGATGGTGCCCATCCAAAGCGTGGTCACGACTAATAAAATGATGTAGATGTTGTTGAGTTTTGTAAGTAGAAAAACCGGAATCAATGTCGCGAAGATGATGATTAATCCACCCATCGTTGGCGTTCCTGCTTTCTCATTTTGACCTGCCAATCCGAGTTCACGTACTGTTTCTCCAACTTGCTGGTTTCTTAAAAAACGAATGATTCTTTTTCCATAAATCGTTGAGAGCATCAGCGATAGCATGATGGCGAGCGCCGAACGGAACGTGATGTATTGGAACACGCCTGTTCCCGGGATATTCAAAGTCTTATCGAGATATTCAAAAAAATAGTACAGCATATTTTCTATTTATTGAGTTGGGTTAATAGTTCCTTTACGATCTGCATGTCGTCAAAATCGTATCGGACGCCGTGAATTTCCTGGTATGTTTCGTGCCCTTTTCCGGCAATGAGAATGATATCGTTGGGCTGTGCCATCTGACAAGCTGCTTGTATTGCTTGCTTTCTGTCGGTAATCGACATTGTTTTTTTATAGTTTTGCGGTTCAACGCCTTTTTCCATCTCAGCAATGATGTCTTCTGGCTTTTCCGTCCTTGGATTGTCTGATGTGATGATTGTTTTATCGCTTAAGGTCGATGCAATGTTCGCCATGATTGGGCGTTTGGTCGTATCGCGATCGCCGCCACAACCTACAATCGTAATCAGCTGTTCGTTTTTAGTGCGGATGTCGTTGATGGTTTTGAGTACATTTTCTAAAGCATCCGGTGTGTGTGCATAATCGACAATGGTTGTGATTTTTTGGTTTGAGATGATGTATTGAAATCTGCCCGACACGCTTTCGAGTTCCGATAACAAGCGCAGCACTTCGAAATAATCGAGTCCGAGTTCGACCGCCGTTCCATAAATTGCCAACAAATTGTATGCGTTGAAAGTGCCGATCAATCGTACCCAAACTTCATTCTCATTGATTTTCATCAACAGACCCGCCATTTGGCTTTCGAGAATCTGCGCTTTATAATTCGCGTAGGATTTCAAAGCATACGTCAGTTTTTTCGCAGCCGTGTTTTGCAGCATTACGATACCGTTCTTATCATCTAGATTCGACAATGCGAAAGCGGTTTTCGGCAAATGATCGAAGAACGATTTTTTAACGTCGCGGTATTCCGCAAAATCAGTATGATAATCGAGATGATCGTGCGACAGATTCGTAAACACGCCACCTTCGAAATGCAGGCCTTCGGTTCTTTTTTGGTGGATGCCGTGTGAACTGACTTCCATAAAGCAATGCGTCACGCCGTTATCGACCATTTCGCGCAGGTATTTGTTGATCGTAATAGAATCCGGTGTGGTGTGTGTGGCTTTGTATTCAACATCATCGACTAAAATCTTAACTGTAGAAAGCAATCCCACCTTGAAACCCGCTTTTTTAAATAATTGATACAACAAAGAAGCGATGGTTGTTTTGCCGTTGGTTCCCGTAATGCCTACCAATTTCAGTTGTTGCGATGGATCACCGAAATAATTTGCCGCCATAAATGCCAAAGCGCGATTCGTATCTTTAACCTGAATGTAAGTGATTCCGCCCACGATAATTTCCGGGAAAGTATTGCAAACAATGGCTACCGCACCTTGATTAATCGCTTTTTCAATGTAGTCGTGGCCGTCAGAAACCGAACCGCGGATTGCAATGAAAACATCGTTGTCGGCAATTTTTCTAGAATCGAAATCGATGGCATTGATGGCCATTTCAGTCGAACCTTTGACGGCTTCGATGCTGACTTTATATAATATGTCTTTTAAGATGATCACGATAATTCGAGTATGATGATGGTGTTCTTATTAAAAATCTGCCCAGGCTGGATGGATTGCGATTTGACCTTTCCGGTACCTTTAACTTTTATATTTAACCCTAAATTTCCAAGTAGTGCAACCGCATCCATTCCGGACATTCCTTTTACATTGGGAATCGTATTGTGTTTTGTTTGTGCTTTGGTGTAATAATTGGCGTAGCTGTTTTCCTGAATGACGCTCTTTTTGTTCAGGTTCTTGATTTCGTTCATCGAAGGCGCATCGGTAAAAATCTTTTGCGCAATGCGTTTGAAAACTGGTCCGGCGACATCAGCGCCGTAATAATTGTTGAGCGAAGTATCGGGTTCATGCACGACAACAATGCACGAATATTTTGGTTCTTCAGCAGGAAAATAGCCTACGAATGATGAGATGTAATGCTTTTCGGTTCCACCATTTTTACCGTAGTTCGCCTGCGCGGTTCCGGTTTTACCAGCCATCGAAAAATCTTTGGAATAGAGTTTAGAACCCGTTCCTTTTTTGACAACGTTTTTCAGTACAGCCTTAAGTTTTAGAATGGTTTCCTGCGAACATACTTTCGGATTGATGACTTCCTTGTTGAATTTCTTGATGGTTTTGTTCCATTCCTTGATTTCGGAAACGAATTGCGGCTTGACCATTTCTCCGTTATTGGCAACGGCATTGTAGTATGTTAAAGTTTGTAATGGTGTAATTGAAACACCGTATCCGAAAGCCATCCATGGCAGTGAGATTGCGCTCCAACGCGGTGTTCCCGGTTGCGGAATGTATGGAATTCCTTCGCCTTTAATCGGCAATCCCAAAGGTTTATTCAACCCGTAATCGTTCAAATGATTCACGAACTGCGCCGGATCATTTTTGTAATTGTTATAAACCGCTTGTACCAAAACCGTGTTCGAAGACACTTCAAAACCTTTGGCGAGAGAAATTTTTCCGTAACCACCTTCATGTGAGTCGCGTACTTTTTTACCGGAGTACATGACGATGCCGCCTTGGCTGTCGAAAACGGCGCTGGTATCGACTTTTTTATCATCAAGCAATGCCATCAAATCGGCGAGTTTATAGGTTGAACCCGGCTCATGCGATTCTGCAATCGCGTAATTTGTAGTTTCGAAATAAGTACTGTCGATAGATTTGTTCGCGCTGTTTGGATTTTTTCCAAGATTGGAGATCGCTTTGATTTTGCCCGTTTTGGTTTCCATCACAACGACACAACCATGATCTGCATTGAATTGTCGGAGTTGCTTTAGCAGAGCGTGGTGCGCGATATCCTGAATGTAAACATCGATTGTTGAAATGATGTCGTAGCCGTCCTGCGGATCGACTTCATTCACATCGCGAATCGGTTTCCATTGGCCTTTCGCGATTTTTTGTTTGAGAATTTTGCCGTCTTTGCCATTGAGATATTTGCGGAAAGCCCACTCAATGCCTTTACCGTCGAGCGAACCGTTTGGTGTTACACGTTCGTAACCTATCGTTCTTTCGGCAATTTTACCGATTGGATGTTCGCGTACTGTTTTTTGTTCCGTGATGATGCCGCCTTTATAAGCGCCGAGATTGAACAGCGGATAGCTTTTGATTTTCATATATTCCGTGTAGCTCAAATCGCGCGCTACGAGGAAATACCTATTTTTGTTGGCCCTGGCTTTTCGGAGTCCAGATTGAAATTCACCACTTGGTTTTTTCAACAATAAGGAAAGGGAATCTGCGAGCGGTTTTACATTTTTTTCAAAAGCTTCAGCTTTGGGCGCGACCGCATCGAATCTGATTTCGTAGTTTGGAATTGATGTTGCAAGCAAACTTCCATCGGCGGAATAAATATTGCCTTTGTTTGCCGGAATGACGAAATTACGCACCGTTCTTTCCTTCGCTAATTTTCGATAATAATCACCTTCAACCCACTGAATATTGGTCAGCTTGACAGTAATCGCAATCGCCATGACAAACATCATGAATGCCACGAGATACATGCGATACGATATGTTTTTATCTTCTACTGCCATATTTTCTTAAAGAAATTTTGCTGTTCTTCTTGTTTGACTTTTATTTTTATCGGAGGAACCGATGCAGGATAAATCTGCTTGGCTTCCATTTTTTCGGATACAGTCGATTCCATTTTGAGTTTCATCAGTTCCGAACGGCGGTCGACAAATTCGGATCGCAATTCTTTGACTTCACTCGTGAGTGCTACAATCTTAAAAACCTTTTGCTCGTAGCGCTGCGTATTGGCAATCATGATGATCGCAAGAATGATTAGGAATACGATGAAGCGCCAGTTCTTCGCTGCGTTGGCTTCTTCGTTGATTAGAAATCTTGCTTTTAATATGCTGTAAACTCCGTTTTTCATTTTTAGATTTTTTCAGCAATTCTCAATTTGGCGCTGCGTGCGCGATTGTTGATTTTGATTTCGGTATTATCGGGAACAATCAGTTTTCCAATTGTTTTGAATGGCACAGAAAAATTTCCGAAGAAATCGCGTTCGGGTTCGCCTTCAAACATGCCATTTTTGATGTATCGCTTGACCAATCGATCTTCGAGAGAATGGTATGAAATGACACTCAGTCTTCCGTTTGGATTTAAGATTTCTAATGATTGCTCAAGAAATTCCTTTAGAACATCCATTTCTTGGTTGACTTCGATGCGGATGGCTTGGTATATCTGCGCTAGAATTTTGTTGCTTTTGTGTGCCGGTAAATAACGTCCGAGTATGAATTTCAAACGCTCGGTATTTTTAATCGGGTAACCTTCACGTGCTTCAATGATCGTTCTTGCTAAAGCCGGCGCATTTTTCAATTCGCCATAATCAAGAAATACTCTCGCGAGATTTGCGCTATCGTATTCATTGACCACTTTAAAAGCATCCAAATCATTTTTCTTGCTCATTCTCATATCAAGTTCAGCATCGAATCGAGTCGAAAATCCTCTTTCGGCTACGTCAAACTGGTGCGATGAAACGCCTAAATCGGCTAAAATCCCATCAACACTTTTGATATTGTGGAATCTTAAAAATCTTTTGATGTATCTGAAATTTTCATTGATCAACACAAATCTTTCGTCCTCTAAAGCATTGGCTAAAGCATCTTCATCCTGATCGAAGGCGAACAGCTTACCGTTGGGTCCGAGTCGGTTTAAAATCTCTTTGGAATGCCCACCGCCACCGAAAGTTACATCGACGTAAACTCCGTCCGGCTTAATGTTCAATCCATCGACAGAGGCGTGCAGCAATACCGGATTATGATATTCCATTGTCATCATCATTTACATTGCCCATTACATCTTCTGCGAGATCTGCGAAATCAATCACAGAATCATCAATTGCTTTTTCGTATAAGTCCTTATCCCAGATCTCAACGATATTCACCGCTGAAGACAGCACGATATCTTTCGAGATATTGGCAAAAACCACTAAATCTTTTGGAACCAGCAATCGACCAAGGTTGTCGATTTCGACCACTTTCACGCCCGCCGTAAAACGACGAATGAAGTCATTGTTCTTTTTAACGAAACGGTTCAGCGTGTTGATTTTCTGCATCATCAGATTCCATTCCTGCATCGGATACAATTCGAGACACGGCTGAAAAACCGAACGCTTCAAAACGAATCCGTCTTGAAGTCCAGCCGACAACTGCTTTTTCAAAGGCGCTGGCAAGAGCAACCTTCCTTTGGCATCGACTTTACATTCGTATGTTCCAACAATTGTATTCAAGAAAATGGTTTTAATGATTTGGAGCAAAAATATAAAAATAATTACCACATTTTACCACTAAATACCACTTTGTTGATAAGTTTTACCACTTTAACCAATAATTCCGACGTTACTGGTTTCAGAGACACAACGGCTTATTTAACAAATTGTTAAGAAAGATGCGGTATTGAAATAGATATTGTAAAAACGCAGTGATTCTCTCGAAAACGTTGCATTAAATTCAAGAAAACCAAAATGCCTAAACAGCAAGTTTTCAAACCGCTTTTACGAAGAGTTTGCTGCACTTATTTTTCAAATAATAAACCTGGCGTTTCAGATTGCCTATAAAATCATATATTTGTGCGCAGTAAAAAAGCTAATAATCCCAATGAATTACAACTTAAAAAAAGAAGGTAAGTACAAATATTTCGAAGCAGGAGAAGGCACCCCAATTGTCATATTACATGGCTTAATGGGCGGACTCAGTAACTTTGACGGTGTCGCGGATTATTTTCCACAGCATGGCTACAAAGTGGTCATTCCTGAACTTCCGATATATACCCAAAATATTTTAAAAACCAATGTAAAAGCCTTTGCTAAATTCGTAAAGGATTTTATAACTTATAAAGGTTTTGACCGCGTGATTCTTTTGGGAAACTCACTTGGCGGACATATTGCATTGTACCATACGAAAATGTATCCAGAAAAAATGCTGGGGCTTATTATCACAGGAAGTTCGGGCTTATATGAAAGCGCTATGGGAGACAGTTACCCGCGACGTGGCGATCGTGATTACATACAAAAAAAGGCGGAAGCGGTCTTTTACGATCCGAAAATTGCAACGCCTGAGATCGTTGAAGAAGTTTACGCGATGGCGAATGACCGCATAAAATTGATCAAAACCCTGACGATTGCCAAGAGTGCCATACGCCATAATATGGCAAAGGATTTGCCTAAAATGCACGTTCCGACTTGTATCATTTGGGGGAAAAACGACAATGTGACACCACCAGAAGTCGCTGAAGAATTCCACAAACTGTTGCCTAATTCGTCTCTACATTGGATTGACAAATGTGGGCATGCCGCGATGATGGAACAGCCAACGGAGTTCAACCAATTGATGCACCAATGGCTCAAGGAAACCCATTTGTAAGACATACGCTCTTTAACCGCTGTTTTAAAAAATAGCGCGGTTATTTTTAGTTACCTTTGCGAGCTTAGGTCAAAGTGACTAAACTCACGAAGCAAAATTCCGTTGTTATGAAAATCAATACTGCTGAATTTATCATCAGCAATTCTGAAGTCGATAAGTGCCCAAAAGAGCTACTGCCTGAATACGCATTCATCGGTCGCTCTAATGTTGGGAAATCTTCGCTGATCAACATGTTAACGAATCATAAAAATCTTGCAAAAACTTCGGGAAGACCCGGGAAAACGCAGTTGATTAATCATTTTAAAATCAATAATAATTGGTTTTTAGTTGATTTACCGGGTTATGGTTATGCGAAAGTTTCGAAGAAAACGAAATCCGTATTCCAGCAATTCATCACAGATTATTTTGAAAAAAGAGAACAGTTGGTTTGTGCTTTTGTATTGATTGACATTCGACATGAAGCGCAGAGCATCGATTTGGAGTTTATGGCTTATATGGGAGAGAGTGAAATTCCTTTCTGCATCATTTTCACGAAAGCCGATAAAATCAGCAAAGTAAAAATCGATTCGCATATCGCGGCCTATAAAAAGCAAATGATGATGAACAATTGGGCCGAAATGCCTCCTTATTTTGTGACCTCGTCGACTGAAGGGACTGGGAAAGAAGATTTACTTTCGTATATTGACGAGATCAATCAGGAAGTTTTTAAAAGCAATAGCGCGTTTTGATTTGCCACAAACACACAAAGACATTAGGTCATACAAATAAAAAATCCCAAACTGTTTAGTCCGGGATTTTTTTTATGATTTCAATTCGAGTTTTTCAGCAAAATAATCGCAGAAGTCTTTCATGGTATCCGACATTTTCTCATCGGCTGTCGCACGTCGGAACGTATCAGTCATGGCGACTAATGTCTGGTGAAAAAACAATTTCATCTCATCAACGGGCATGTCTTTTGTCCATAAGTCGATGCGCAAGGTTTCTTGGGCCTTACTATCCCAAATAGATAGCATCATCGCTTTGGCTTCTTCGGCTTCGACACCGCCATCTTGTGCGCTCCACATTAGCTTTTCGGGTACGCGGTTTTCGTCGAGTTCAACCAGGAATTTTATTTCAGAAGTGATTTTTTTTGACATTATTTCTTGGGTTTGTAACGTGATTTTTCAAATAATTCTTTGGCATCGGTTTTTAAAAGTTGTTCGACTGAAACCTCGTTGCTGTCCATATACGAGCGCACGATTTGCCAGCCAATCCATGCGCCTACTCTTCCTGGCGAGTCGTTATCAATTTCAAGATAGAATTTAGAAAACGGTGCCGGATTGATAAATCTTGGAATCAGTTTTTGATCGTTATCATACAGCATTTTATTCTCGATGAAATAGCGCCAAATATAACCTTCGTTTTCCTGACACCACGTGATTTGCTCTTGCATGTAGCCCATTTTATCAGCATCGGAATAGTCGGGCAGTAATAGATCTTTGAGGTACAATTCTTTTCCGGCATAAATCATCTGGGAAAGAAATGACGTATCGGTCGGCGGTGGAATTTTATTTTTAACAAAACTAGTAGCGACATCAGGCAATATCTGGCTCTGCTCGAAATTCTGCTTCAGATATTGTGGAAATTCGTAAAATCTGTGGTCTTTCCCCAAATACAATTCCAGAGCAATGACCAAAACATTTCGGGCATAGATAACTTTCGTCTCATAATCCATTTCGGCGATGATCGTGTATACTTTCGGAATCTTGGTTTCGGGAAAATAGAACTTGATGTGCTTGAAAAGTTCTTCTATTTTTTGGGTTTCTCCATCGAAATTAGAATATTTTTTTTCGACTTCAGTATACAATTCGCGCCATTGCGGGTTTTGCATTTTTTCAATCCATACTTGATCGTCGTTTCCTGCTGGAAAGAAGATTGGGTACTGCGCTTTTAGTTTTGGTAAATCCTTCGGCGGTGTTTCAAAAAAAGCTTTGTCAAAACGTTCCACTTTTAATTCGAGTGGAATTTCTTCCACAGCCTTTTCGACCTTCGTCTTTTTATCGCAAGAGAAAAACAATACTAGGCAAAAAACGGAAAACAGCAAACAATAGTTTCTCATAAATGGGTTGTCATAGCCCTGATGGCAGCGATATCTTTTTGTGCCGTGGTTCGGAGCAAAAGATTTAGCGAACAGCAGGAAATAGCTCCTGAAATGCATCAGAATAAATACAAATAATTATTAATTTTGGCAAAGATACATTGCCACACCTTAAATTTTCAGAAAATATGCCTAAAAAAAGTACAATTGCCGTTGAAAAAGTGAATCTACAGATTGTGGATTGGTTAAAAACCTACGCCTCTAATGCGAAAGTGAATGGATTTGTGATTGGGATTTCAGGTGGCATTGACTCTGCGGTAACCTCAACGCTTTGTGCACAAACGGGTTTCAAAGTATTGTGTGTGGAAATGCCTATTCATCAGGCGGACAGCCAAGTTTCGCGCGGCAGAGAACATGTAGAGCAATTAAAAAATCGTTTTCCAAACGTCGGTAATGTGGAAACCGACTTGACTTCGGTGTTTGAAGCGTTTAAAAAAGTAGTTCCGAATGAAGACGATAGCGCAAAATTAAATTTATCGTTGGCCAATACGCGGGCGCGACTCAGAATGACGACTTTATATTATCTGGCCGGCATTCACGGATTATTGGTTGCCGGAACGGGTAATAAAGTTGAGGATTTCGGGGTTGGATTTTACACGAAATACGGCGATGGCGGTGTTGATTTGAGCCCGATTGCAGATCTGATGAAATCGGATGTTTTTGCTTTAGGTGAATACCTCAAAGTACCAGATTCTATACTCAAAGCCGCACCTACAGACGGTTTGTTTGGCGATGACCGTACTGATGAAGACCAACTTGGCGCCAGCTATGATGAACTCGAATGGGCGATGCTTGCCGATGAAGCCGGTCGCTTGGAAGATAGTTTTTCAGGCAGAGAAAAAGAAGTTTTCTCGATTTATAAACGGATGCATAAAAGTAACCAACACAAAATGAACCCAATACCCGTTTGTTTCGTTCGTCGGGATTAATGACATTTCATCAGATATATTTGAGCCTTTAAGGTTTTTTTAACTAATTTTATAGGCCCGCTATGAAAATAACCCTTAAAAT
>JANPJB010000014.1:0-4932 GCA_031425295.1 Flavobacterium sp.
AGCGGTATCTCGCGATTGTAGAAAACAAGGCTTCAGCCGTAGCTTCTCTTAATCGGGAATTTAGCGGATAGCAAGTTTCCGCTTCTTAAAATTTAACTTCTTATAGTGCTCCAAGGAATAAAAAAATGTAATTTTGCACGCCTTCCGAACAATCGAGGCATAAATCCATGAGAACCAAATCGTTGAAGAAGAATAAGATTAATGTCATCACTTTAGGATGTTCGAAGAACGTTTATGACAGTGAAGTATTAATGGGACAACTGCGCGCCAACGGAAAAGACGTCGAACATGAGGCACCGGCAGAACGTGAAGGCAATATCATCGTCATTAACACTTGTGGATTTATCGACAATGCCAAAGCCGAATCAGTCAATATGATCCTCGAATATGCCGATAAAAAAGAACGCGGATTAGTCGATAAAGTATTCGTAACCGGTTGTTTGTCGGAACGTTATCGCCCAGACCTAGAGAAAGAAATTCCGAATGTAGATCAGTTTTTCGGAACGACAGAATTGCCTCAATTGCTTAAAGCGCTAGGTGCTGATTATAAACATGAATTGTTAGGCGAACGCTTGACGACGACGCCAAAAAACTACGCTTATCTTAAAATCGCCGAAGGTTGCGACCGACCTTGTAGTTTTTGTGCGATTCCTTTAATGCGTGGAAAACACGTTTCTCAGTCGATAGAAAAACTCGTCAAAGAAGCCGAAGGTTTGGCTCGTGACGGTGTGAAAGAACTGATTTTGATAGCACAAGATTTGACGTATTACGGACTCGATATCTATAAAAAACGAAACCTAGCCGAATTGCTTGAAAACCTTGTAAAAGTAGAAGGCATTGAGTGGATTCGCCTGCATTATGCTTTCCCGACAGGTTTCCCGATGGATGTATTGGAATTGATGCGACGTGAACCTAAAATCTGCAACTATATCGACATTCCATTGCAGCATATTTCGGATTCAATCCTAAAATCGATGCGCCGCGGAACGACTCAAGCAAAGACCACAAAACTGTTGAAAGATTTCCGTGAAGCCGTCCCCGGCATGGCGATTCGTACGACTTTAATTGTTGGTTATCCGGGTGAAACCGAAGCGGATTTCAACATACTAAAAGCCTTTGTACAAGAAATGAAATTCGACCGCATGGGCTGTTTTGCGTATTCTCACGAAGAAAACACGCACGCTTACTTGCTCGAAGACGATGTTCCAGATGCCGTAAAACAGGCGCGCGCCGAAGAAATCATGGAATTGCAGTCGCAAATCTCATGGGACTTAAACCAAGAAAAAATCGGACAAGTATTCAAATGCATCATCGACAGAAAAGAAGGTGCTCACTTTGTCGGACGGACAGAATTCGATAGCCCCGATGTAGATAACGAAGTGCTTATCGATGCGTCAAAACACTATTTAAAAACTGGTGAATTTGCGATGATTAAGATTACCGAAGCGACTGAGTTTGATTTGTATGGTGAGCCTGTATAATATTACCGGTTAATCAAAGCAATACAAAAGCGCAATTTCGCCCTCATCTACAATTTGTTTTTGATGACTTCATCAATCGTTTCTAACAGACTTTCCCGACTGATCGGTTTGGTCAGATATCCGTAGAACCCCGCTTTCATGATTTTCTGCTGATCTTCGACGGAAGCATACGCCGTTTGCGCAATAACGACTAAATCCGGCCGGATGGCTTTAATCTTTTCAAGCGCCTCAAAACCGTTCATCACGGGCATTTTTATATCCATTAGAATGATGTCGATATTGGGATTGCCCAAACTAATTTCGACTGCTTCTCGCCCATTGACCGCGCGAACAATGTTATAATTTTTGACTTGAATGATCTTTTGAAAAAGCAGGAAATTAATATTATCATCTTCGGCAATCAGTATCGTAATGACACCCTCGGGATGAAGAATCGCAGTAGTCTTGACCGGCTGTACCGTTATTTTCTGTGCCTCATCATACTGTAGCGGAATCATAAACGTAAATGTCGACCCTTTCTTCACTTGCGAAACCAATGCGATCGTGCCACCCATCATTTCTACGTACGCTTTTGAAATTGCAAGACCTAAGCCCAATCCTCCGGCTTTGATTGTCGCATCGTTCTCGACTCTTTTGAAACGATCGAAAATATGCTGCTGGTTGATTTTGTCAATTCCGGGTCCCGAATCTGTAATCGTGAAAATAATTTCCTGCTTTTGATTGTCGATTTGATATCCAAAAGCAACGTGGCCTTCGTCGGTAAATTTGATCGCATTGGTCACCAAATTGACCATTACCTGCTTCAATTTTACTTCATCGGCAATGATATTGTAATCCGCAGGTTGGTTGTTTTCAATAATATAAAAATCTATGTATTTGGTTTTCGGAATTGTAATTTTTATCGTTTCGTAAAGCTCGTTGATGCAAGATTCTAAATTGACATTCGTGTAGTTTGGGGAAACTTGGTTCGAATCGATTTTCGACATTTCGATCAAATCATCAATGATCGACACAAGGTTTTTACCGCTTTTATCGACTACTTTCAGATATTCCAGCTGCTCTTCTTTATTGAGTTCCGTATTTAAGATCAAATCTGTAAAACCATTAATCGCGTTCATCGGCGTACGAATCTCATGCGATAAATTGGCGAGGAAAGACGATTTTAGCCGCTCGCCTTCTTCTGCTTTTAATTTTGCCTTAACAAGTTCTACTTTTTGATTGCTATTCTCTTCGAATAAAATTCCAATATGACTGAACTCGCCCGTGGTGGTTTTGAGTTTTTTGATCGCTTTTTTGTTTCCGGTTTCGAGGGCGCGCGTAATCAAATCAAGCGGATAATACACGAGTTTTCGGGTGTAGAGTAAAGTAATCACCAAATTCACGAAAAACGCAAAAAAGATCACGTATAAAATCGTAATCATGTTTTCGAAATACACTTCAAACTTTCTCTTAAATAGCAGCCGCTGAATTGTTTTCCCTTCAATATCTTTCAAATCAACGGTCGCAAAAACCGTATGATCGGCTTCAATATCGTAGTGTTTGGCATCAATGAAATCAACTTCCGATTCTGAGATTCTTTCAAGGTCCTTTACGAAAGCTGGATCCAAAAGCCGCGCAACAAAAAAGTATCCGAAGGGTCTTGTTTTATTTTTTAAAGGGTCGTTTGAAGGGTGAATCGAGGCGCGGTTGATTTCCACCAAACCCTCAGGAATTTTGATATAAAACTTGCTCGATCCCAAGTGATTCAAAGCCGTCATCGCTTGTTGCGGAATAATATCTTCGGATTTAATTTTGGCGGAAGCCGTGCGCATCACAAACTTTTTATCGGCATCGTAAGCGCCCAAATAGTCTGCGTTGTAAATATCGAGCTCATTGCTAATGGTTTCGTCATACCAGTGCTGATCTTTGGTTCGAATGAAATTTACAAACTCGTCCCAGTTGGTGTCGTTGTTGATGGCCACCTGAATCGGTTTATTTTCCAACTCGAGTAATTTATTGATTTCGTGATTGAATTGCCCCTTCGAATCGACGCGAACTTGACTTTCAACTTGTTTGGTGTAATAATATAAAAAGAAAAACAGCAGCATGAAAAATAGGCTAGACGAAAAAATCAGCAGCAATATTTTTGGATACGTTTTTTTAACTTCCATTGTAAATTCATTTGTACGTCCGAATTTAAAACAATAAGAATGTACTTTCTCGTATCAGAAAAATATTAAATCAAAAGTTCTTAACAACGCTTCAGTGCAATAAGTCGCCAACAATTCGATGTCGACATAAAAAAACTCCAAACTTTCGCTTGGAGTTTACAACATAATCAACCTCTAAATTTATATAACCGTTCCTTTGAATGTCAGGACTTTAGGAGTATCTTCAGCATTCGTCGTTACCGTAACCGTTTTGGTAAATGCACCTTTAGCTGCAGCATTATAGGTAGCTTTAATTTTTGCGGTTTCGCCGGGCTGGATTGGCGTTTTCGTATAATCGGTCGCGGTACAACCGCAAGATGCTTTTACATTGGTGATGACTACTGCGGTTTTTCCGGTGTTCTTGAATTCAAAATCAACTTCCTTTGGTTTGTTTTGTGGAATCTCGCCCAAATCTATCGATTCACTTTTCCAAGCGATCGGTGTTCCAGTTGTTGTTGTGTGCATTTTGTGTGCCGTTGGTAAAACGGTGAATGACATTAATCCTAAAATGCTTGCTAGAATTGAAATTTTGATGGTTTTCATAATCGTAGTTTTTAATGGTTATTTTTAGTTTAATTTGTTTGAACAAGTCAAAAGTAACCTGCTTATGCTTGAACCCTTGTTAAGCGCTTTCTAATCTTTGTTAACGAGTTGTTAATGGTGCCATGACTCGTGAATTTTGAGTAATATTGTACGAGAGTGAAAGAAGTGCCTTGGTGCCTAAGTTTTTTTTTAGGTAAGAAGATACCCTAGCCCTGATAGCAGCGATATCCTTTTGTGCCGGCGTTTACTTCGTCAGTTCGCCCTTGGCTCGGGTGGCGCAAAAGATTTAGCGAATAGCAGGTTCTCGGCTCCTAAACTCAGGCACTCAAAAACTCAGGCACTCACGCACTATGAACAAACTCAACGGCATCATTCTTCTCGGACTATTAGCAATCATCGGCATTCTCGTTGCGCAGCTGCTGTGGACGAAACAGGCTTTTAACCTTGAGGAAAAAAAATTCAGCCAGAAAGTGCATATCGGACTTTTGGAAGTCGCCAAAAAATTATACGAAGGCAAGAACCACGAATTGCCCGCACAAAATCCGGTGCAGAAAGTGTCGAACGACTATTATATTGTGAATATTGAAAATGATTTCGAGCCTAAGATTTTAGAATTTTACCTCAAAACAGAATTTGAAAAAATCAACATTTCGACCGATTACGAGTACGCGATGTACAATTGTCAAAGCGATGAAATGGTCTATGGCAATTACGTTTCG
>JANPJB010000015.1:0-16037 GCA_031425295.1 Flavobacterium sp.
AAATGATCTTTCAATCCGTAATCAGTAGTAAGGGTAATTATTGACATAAAATTGTTTATAAATAAAAAGAGAACCGAACTAAAAACTCATTAAATTTGAATGCAAAGCTACTAATTATAGTAACAAATTTTTAATTTAATACGACTTCCTTTTGAACGAAAGAATAATTGAACTCACCGACATCGCACCGAAAGAATTCTGGGGCGCACAAGATTCTCATCTTGAAACCATTAAAAAATACTATCCCAAATTAAAAATTGTTGCTCGTGGCACTACAATCAAGGCTTTCGGCGAGAAGGAAGTACTCGATGAGTTCGAGATTCGTTTCAATCGTCTGATGCAGCATTTTACGCGTTACAACAGAATTGACGACAATGTCATCGAACGCGTCATCCAAAGCAATTCACAGGATGAGCAACGCATGCCGGATCATGATAAAATCTTAGTGCATGGCATCGGTGGCAAAATCATCAAAGCGATGACACCAAACCAGCAACGGCTCGTTGATACGATCTATAAAAACGATATGGTTTTTGCGGTAGGTCCGGCTGGAACAGGGAAAACCTATACCGGTGTCGCACTGGCTGTCAAAGCGCTGAAAGACAAGGAAGTCAAGAGAATCATCCTAACACGACCGGCGGTTGAAGCGGGTGAAAACTTAGGTTTCCTACCTGGCGATATGAAAGAAAAACTCGATCCGTACATGCAGCCGCTATACGATGCGTTACGCGATATGCTGCCACCACAAACCCTTGAAGATTACATCCTCAAAGGCATCATTCAGATTGCGCCATTAGCTTTCATGCGTGGAAGAACGTTAGACCACGCTTTCGTAATTCTCGATGAAGCCCAAAATACGACCCATTCACAAATGAAAATGTTCCTGACGCGTATGGGTAAAAACGCAAAATTCATGATTACGGGTGATCCGGGACAAGTCGATTTGCCGCGAAGAACGATTTCCGGTCTTAAAGAAGCATTGCTTGTACTAAAAGACATCGACGGCATCGGCATCATTTACCTCGACGACAAAGATATTGTGCGCCACCGACTCGTCAAGAAAGTCATCGATGCGTACAAACAAATCGAAAATACAGATTAAGAAAATAATGCATCCACAAAAATGCTTACGCTGTGACGGTGTAAGCCTTTTTTTTTAAGAGCTAATCCCGCTATCCGCTTCAAGTCCTCGCTGCGCTGTGGGCTTTCCACTACTATCGGGGCTAGGCAATTCCCAAGAGAACAACGCCTATCATTCCGTAATTAAAACGGATAACCAATCGCCAAGTTGAAAACCAAATTATCACTTCGCCACGGGCCGCTTCCAAAATTGATCTGATCGATAACCCAACGGTCGCCATCAGGCAAATAAGGAATTCTGAGCGGAAACGCCAAATCGGTTCGCAAGACCAAAAACGATAAGTCGAAACGCAATCCCGCTCCGGCGCCGACTGCGAGTTCATTAAGAAATTTTCCGGAAAACTTCGCACCAGGTTTTTCCGCATTGTCATTCATCAGCCAGATATTACCGGCATCCACGAACAAAGCGCCGTGCACAACGCTAAAAAGCTTCGCCCGATATTCGGTATTGATCTCAAACTTCAAATCGCCGGACTGATCCGGGAGGAAAGCATTAGTTTCGGTTTCGGCATTAAAAGTTCCCGGACCGATGGATCGCGCTCGGAAAGCTCTGATACTGTTGGTTCCGCCTATGAAGAACTGTTTGATGTAAGGCATCTCATTCGAATTGCCGTAAGCGTAACCCGCGCCAATAATGATTCTGCTTGCCAATTTCGAATTGTCACCAATTTTCATGTAGTGGCGAAACTCTGCCTCAGCTTTAGCAAATTGGCTGAATGGTACGCCGAGCACTTTAATCGTATCGCCCTTCTTTATATCGGCTTTGGTCACTAATCCGGCTAAATTTCCGGCTAAATCAAACGAACCTTTGAAATACACCGTATGCTTCTTAGCCGTTTCCATCGTATTGGTATAGGTATAGGAATAGTTTGGACCAAAAATCAATTGCTTTTCTATGACTTTATTGAGCGATTCGTTTGTTGCGGCTTGTTCGCGATACAAAGGTGTCACATTTCCTGGACTAACATACGTGATGTCTGTTACATTGAGTTGGTGTTCCTTGCGCATATTTTCCTTCCACAAATAGCCGAAGGATGCTTTAAACGAATTCAACGAATACAATTTCGAACGCAATTGATATTCATAACCGATTGTCGCTTTCGTTTTCGGGACAAATCCGCTCGAGGAATTTGTTTTAAACGGCGTCAGGAACCGTGGCCAGATCATATTCATTTCCGTTCCTGCGCGGTATACATCAAAGCCTTGATTTTGCCCACCGACTTGTACTTCGAGTCCACCAAAAACACTCACATTAAACAACTCAGCACCCCGAAATGTATTCCGGTTGCTCCAGCTGATATTGAGTTCCGTTCCCGTATAATTCGCCGAATTCGTTTTCCCAAGCACCTCAATACGAAATGATTTCCGCGTCAGTGGCGTCAAATAATAATAAGCATTGAGGTAATTACCGATCGTATCAGCAATGAAGAATTGGTTTTTAACGAACTTGAATGTTCCTAAATTAACCAATCGATTCAGCGATAAATTGTGATTCGTGCGGTTGTACAAATCGCCTTTTTTGAAATACAGCGTGCGGTCGAAAATTCTCGGATTGAAGGTTTTCTCGGGATCGATGATCGTAAAATCGTTGTGTTTCTGAATCGAATCTGATGCCGTCGAAGCCTTATCCTTGTTGACAGAATAATTCGGATAGACTATAATATCATTGATTTTGTAGACATTTCTCGCGAGTTTCGGCGTTTCGGGTTTTACTTTGAGCAGCAAATCAACTTGGTGGTTTCCGACCGTGCTGTCTACTTGCACCTTCAAATAATCATTGCCAAAAAAGAAATAGCCTTTTTCTTTAAGATGTGTGTCGATGCGCTGGCGTTCGGCTTTTACGATATCCAAGTCATAATTGTCGCCTGCTTTCAGGAAGCTTTTATCTTTAATCGACAAGATGGCTCTTTCGAGTTCTAAGGTGTCTGCAGGATAAATAACGTTTTTGATTGTATACGGGCTGCCGGGTTTTACCAAATAATATGCCGAAGCGCGCTTTCCACGTCGCGTGGAATCGGTAGCGACGCGCGATTGAAAATAACTTTTGTTCTCGGCATAATTCAGCAATATGTTTTTGTTGAAATCGAGATCTACATTGCTGAAAAGCACGGGTGGTTGCCCAACTTTATTTCTAAGCCAATGGCGAAAACCCTTTTCTTTTTTAGGTTTTCCCGCAATATTGTAAATGTACAATTTGAAACGCAGTCCGAGTATTTTACTATTGGGTTTCGGACGCAGCAAGCCTTCCATGACTTTGCGCAGGTCTTTGCGTTGTTTTCTCGAAATCGAATCATCTTCAACCTTCACTTTGCCGCCAGTATAGAGCAGTTCACCCTTTGGCAGATATTTCGTATTGCTGCACGAAGAAGCTAGAAAGAGCAGGAGCAAGCTGATGTACAGCGTTTTCGTTTTCATTACAATTTCTTTTTAGGTTCGAGTTTGGCAGCTTTGTCACTTTTCGCGCGGTAGAAAATTTCACGGAATTTATCATAATTAATCGTGATGATGAATGCCACACCGGTTTCGATAACTTGCCCTTGCAAAGCAACCTGATACTGGTTTTTGCGATACGCACGCACGCGGTATCGACCATCTTTCGACAATTGGTAATCGGCTGAAATATCACCAGCGATGTTATTTGCTTCCTGATTTTTCTGCTGTTCGCCTTCAAGTGCGAAGCTACTGCCAACGGTCACTTTCAAGCGGTCGTTCAATAATCTTTGCGAAATGCCGACATTCAGATCGGTTTTGTTTTGCCTTTCACCGGTTGTATAATCATCAGTCGATTCGAGATCGAAGTCGAGTTCAACGCCTTTAATTAAATCACCCGCCAAATCATTCAATTGCTGCGACAGGATTTTGCTTGCGCTTTGTCTAGCCAATGCACCTGATGAAGTTCCATCCGATTCACTCGCAAAAGGATTTTCACCGATAAAGCGATTCAAAAGTAGTAACGCAAAAACCTGTTTGTTGAGTTCAGATGGTTCCTGGCGCAACTGCGATAATCTGGTCTGCGTCGTATTTATAATCTCCGTTGAAACGGAATTATTGCCTTCAGGAAGCACGATATCGAAGGTGATATCCGGTTTCAGCAGTTCGCCTTTCATAATGAGTTCGGTCTCGAAAGGAATTTTTTGCTTGTAAGTGTTTCGTACGCTCGCATCAACATTCCCGATTTGGTCGCCCAAAAGATCAATCGGTGCGGCGTCGGTTCTATAAACTGCGGTGATATTGATATCAGCTTGTGTCGGTTCGCCTGTCCATAAAATGTAACTTCCTTCTTTAATCGCAAATTTTCTTTTGAGCAGGCTGAATGTCATTTCGTATGTTCCTTCTGTAAACTCGTATCGGCCAGCCAATGTTGTTTTTCCAGAAGAATCAATACCACCCGTAAGACGCGCTTCCCCTTTGAGTTTGAGGTAATCGCCATTGCTTTTATCAATGATTAAACTGAGTTCAGCCTGCTTGTCGATTTGGATGTTTACGGAAGCTTCGAGTCCTTTAAGCTGTGTTTGGCTGATCGAATCGTTGACAATCAGTTTTTGGTTTAGGGTCACATCATCTTGATCGATGAATTCAACGATGCCTGCCCGGTCTGCGATTGATGGATCTTGTTGCGGTAAGACAATGGTAAGTTTGGTATCTTTATTCACATCGATAGTACCGTCGACGATCGGTTTGTCGGTGTTGCCTTTGACTTTGAGTCGCGTATCAACAAACAGTTGGCCATAAAACAATTTGTTGTCTTTTTCTTTTGAATTCAACACGCGGAAATTATCGGCACCAACCGACAAATCGAATCCGTAGTCGACAAAATTCGTAGTCGGCATCGTACCTTCAACGACTAGGATATTATTTTCTTCATCGCTCATGACAAATCGGTCGATGACGATACCGTTTTCATTGACAGTAATTTTATCATTCATCGATTTGAAATAGGAGTTGAATTGTTTGACGCGGAACGCAATCTCGTTGAACTGCAGATCACCATTGATGCGTGGCGCTTCCGGCGTGCCTTTGACTTTAAATTTTCCCGTAAAAAAACCGGCACCATCCGTAAGGTTGCCCATTGTGAAGCCTTGTATGCTTTTAAGATTCAGTTTCTGCAAGTCTAAATCCATATCGAAACTATTCGATTTAGCATTGTAAAAACCATCAAGCACCACATTGTTGTCCTGACCGGTGATCACGATGTTGGCGGTGTAAGTGTTGGCGGTATAATTGTCGACTTTAATGGCAAGATTGCCAACGGTATCTTTACGAAAATTGAAATCAGAAACATTGAGATCTGCAGTAAAAAGCGGGGTTTTCATCAAATCTTTCAGTTGTGCTTTTCCATTGATTTTTCCACCGATCGACATCGAATCTTTTTGGGCGATGTTCGTCAAGGTTTCGATTTTAAAATCTTTGAAATCGATATTCAATGGCGCGTTAGGACGCTCTGATTCTGACTGTGCGACGAGTACGTTATTGTCTTTTTCCAATGCAACTTCATCGACATAAATACCGTTTTTCCCGAAGCGTAGCATATTCGCGGGATTCATATTCCACGCATCATAATTCAAGGTGAGTTTATCGCTGAGTTTGATTTCAGTGTACGCCGGGGTCGCTTTCATTGTGCCTGCAATCATGTAACGCTCTTTGTCACTGTCGTCTTTCAGTTGCAACAGATAATCGACAAGGTTGTTTTCGACTTTTCCGCTCAAACTAGTATACGGCAATCTTAACGATGCGTTTTGAATGTCATCAACGAGCACTACATAAACCAGCGCGCCATCTTTGGTATCGACTTTAATACTGCCATTGCTCAAAATATTGTCTTGGTAAACGATTTTTGGAATGCTAGCATTCAGGATGATCGTATCGTTGACGGAATTGTAACGTCCCGACATATTGATGGGCTCGATGCTTTTTAAATCAGGCGCCAATTGAAAAATAATCGGATGGTCTTTTACGGATAGCGTAAATGCCAAATGCTGCGGCATCGCAACTGGTTTCTTTGCAGCAGGATTAGCATCATAATATTTTGCGATTGAATTGGTGATCGCATTGCCTAATTTCGACAGCTGGTATTTTCCATCAACATCAGCGTCAAGCATTTGGGAACGCACAGCGATCGTGTTTTTTTCTGCGGTTGCCGTAGCGCTTACGGTGATCGTATCGAGTACAAATTCGTTTTTGGCATTTGCAATTCTTAAATGGTGTACGAAGAGATCACCATTCAGAAAATCAACGTCAGCCGTTGGGAAGTCTGCATCAACTTGGCCTTTGAGTTTTAACGGTCCCGCGTGCAGATTTAGTTTTTCAAGATCGGCAATGTCAACATTCAGTTTCAGTTTGACCGCCGGATATTTGTCTTTAAAGTTGCCTTCGGTGGCTAAATCGAAAGTCAAATTTGGATCTTTCATCGCGACTGTTGCACTGAGCAAGCCGTTTCCGATTTTTCCGTTAAGATTGGCATTGCGATACGTATATTGGTTGTATTGCGCGCTGCTGATTTTCGCATCTACTGAAGCGACGGCGGTTTTTGGATTCAATCCGACGCCTTTAATATTAGCCTTCAACGAGATTTTTCCAAGTGTTGGGTTCTTGATTAATTTCCCCAAATCGAAATTGGTGAAGCTTGTGTTTGCTTGATAGGTTTCACGGCCTTTTCGTTGCTGGTTAAAATTCGCTTTGACCGTTGCATTTCCGAAACTACTCGTCAGACTCATATTGGTGAAGAAAGCCGACATGGTTCCTTTGAACGTGCCGCGTGTCGCCAATCGTGCTGGTAATTGAATTGTATTTGGAATCGTATTTTTCGGAACGATGCTCAAAATATCTTTGGAGGTCGATTCGAAGTTGCGGATCTTCATATCGAAATACGCTTTTTTGGCATCAGGTAAACCGACTATTGTTCCGCTGGCTGCAAGTTTTGTATCGCCGATGCCATTGATTTCAAGATTCGGAATTTTAATGTCGCTGACTTTCCCGTTGATTTTTCCGTTGATCTTTACAACTGCATTGGCATTGCTTTTAAACGGATTGGTTTCGGCAAGTTGCGGTGCGAAAATTAGGATGTCTTTGACGCCGATTTGGCTGCCAATCAGGTTCGCGTCGACTTTAAATTCGCCAACATTTTTCGAAGCCTTTTCAATGGACGGATAACCGACGATGATTTCGTTTTTGACCAATGTCTGCGGCGTTTTTAGGTATAATTTTTTGAGATAAGCTGATTTTTGTCCGTAGTAAAATTCGGTTTTGAGCGATTGCACATCGACACCGCTTTTTTCCTGAACGGTGAATGCGTAGATTTTCCCGGTAATTCCTTTTGTGGAATACGCAAATTGTTCGCCATCGAGATTGAAGTTCTTAACGTCTAAGTGTTTGTAATCGATGCCTTTTTTTGTGCGTGTAGCATTTTCATCATTGAAACGGAAAGCGATTTGTTTCATATTCGCTTGGTTCAGTTTCATCTGCCAGCCTTTATCGGGCAGTTTAGTGTTCGGTGCGGATTTGGTGTCGGGGAGTTTATTTTCTTTTTTGACAAATGTCAGTCCACCGTCTAGTTTTTTAATATCGAGACTTTCAATATCGATGATTTGATTTTTTAGGTCGAACGTATTGAAACGAATCAATGACTTTTCAAGTGTTAATCCTGTATTGAGATTGGTTCCTGCGTTATCATATTTGACATCGATTTTGGATAAGGCGATTTGACCGAGTTTTAGCTTTAGATCGGATTTCCGCGCAAGGGAATCGGCAATCTGTATTGATTTTTCCGCGATTTCATGAACCAACATTCCTTGTTTGAGTCGCAGTTTAAGCCCGTCAAGATTGATGTTGGGCACATTAAAATCAAGGTTGTCAAGATCGAACTTCTCAATTTTGGTATCGAAATGATGGATGGAAACTTTGAGGTCGTTTTTCGTGATGGCGTCGTCGAACGTGACTTTAATTTTGTCGAGATTTACATCGCGGATCGATATTTTGGTTTTTGAATCGGATTTGGGTTTGTTTTCTTTTGACGCAAAAGCTGTGATAATATAATCAAAATTGAAAACAGAATCTTGATCTCTTTTGATGTGTGCGGTGATGCCATTGAGATCGATGCTGTTAATTTCGACTTCACTGCTAATCAATTTCAAAAAAGAAAGATTGACAGCCAATTTATTACCGTATAATAAAGTATCTTTTTGTTGGCTTTCGAAGTAAACGTTTTCAAGAAGCACATCTTTCGGGAACCCGATGTTGATGTGCCCGATCATAACTTTAGTGTGAATTTTACCTTCGAGATAGGTTACCGCTTTGTCTTTGATTTTATTCTGTACAAACGGAATTTGAATGATAAGCACGACGAAAATGAACAGCATCAATATTGAAGCGATGGTCCATAATACTATTTTCGCGCCTTTTTTTAGGTATGGTTTCAAGCTCGTCCGATTGGTTATATGATGTGTTTTTTGTGGTTGTTAAATGAGGCTCAATATACAATATAAAAATCCTGTAATCTATGTAAAGATGCGGATTTATGCCATGATAATTTTACACAATTCAACATTAAAATTATAATATTTTAAAATGCGATCGAATGTAAAATTTGTATTTTGTGTATCACTCAAAACAATGTATTTTTGTACGACTACAACAACAACCCAATATAATGAACAACACCATAACGACGACCGATTTTAATTTCCCAAAGCAGAAATCCGTTTACCGCGGCAAAGTCCGAGAAGTATATAATATTGATGACCAATACTTGGTAATGGTCGCCACCGACAGGCTTTCGGCATTTGATGTCGTTTTGCCTAAGGGCATTCCCTATAAAGGACAAATACTGAATCAGATCGCAACAAAATTTATGGAATTGACCAAAGACATTGTTCCGAATTGGCTGATTGCAACACCTGATCCGAATGTTGCTGTCGGGCATTTGTGCGAACCTTTTAAAGTGGAAATGGTTATCCGCGGCTATTTATCCGGACATGCCGCGCGTGAATATGCTTTAGGCAAAAAAACGCTATGCGGTGTTACCTTACCTGAAGGGCTTAAAGAAAATGATCGGTTGCCGCATCCGATTATTACACCGACTACAAAAGCAGACAATGGCGCGCACGATGAAGATATTTCCCGTGAAGACATTTTGGCGAAAGGCATCGTAACGTTTGATGACTATTTGGTGTTGGAAAAGTACACGCATGCTTTATTCCAACGTGGAACTGAAATTGCAGCCAGCCGAGGATTGATATTGGTCGATACCAAATACGAATTCGGTAAGACCAAAACCGGCGAAATCGTGCTCATTGATGAAATCCATACGCCCGATTCTTCGCGTTATTTTTACCTTGAAGGTTATCAAGAACGTCAAGATCGGGGAGAAGAACAAAAACAATTGTCGAAAGAGTTTGTTAGGCGCTGGCTTATTGACAATGGATTCCAGGGAAAGGACGGTCAGCAGATTCCGGATATGACCGATACCTACATTTCATCAGTTTCCGAACGTTACATAGAATTGTATGAAAATATTTTAGGAATTGCGTTTGTGAAGGCTGATATTTCGAATATCGATGCGCGTATAGAAGACAACATTACGGAGTATTTGAAATCAGTTTAAAAGAAAGAAGCAGTACTTTATTACAACCCGCGGCTACCTTAGGTGCGGGTTTTTCTTTGAAATTAAATTAATGTTAAAAATGCAGCTGAATCGTAACGATTTCATTGTAAACACGTCTATTACTGAAATCATCAATCAAATAAATCAAATCACAATGAAAAAATCAATCGTTCTTTTAGGATTGGCGTTAGTTACTTTTACGGCGCCTGTTTTTGCAACTAACGCTGTTGCAAAATCAACACAAAATGTTCTTTCAAATTATGGTAAAAACACACCTTTATGTGTAGCCATTCAAAAAGGCGAATTCGACTTGGTTAAGAAGCTGGTCGAATATGGTGCCGATGTTAACGAGAAATCTTTCGGTATGACGCCATTAATGGTAGCCGCAAGGTATAACAAAGTGGAAATCCTAAAATTCTTATTAGCGAATGGCGCCAATGTCAACGTTAAGGATGAGAAAGGATTTACGGCTCTCAAATATGCCGAACTCTCGATAGCCAGCGATGCCGTCGCCATATTAAAACAAGCATAATTGTTTAGAAGCCAGTGATCATTTCACTGGCTTTTTCATTTGCTGCGGATTTACAGATTTACAATTTACGTAGTAATTTGGTGTATTGCGGTTCATTGTATATGAGCACTGCAAGTTCTTTTATAGGACTTATTTTGATTGTTTTAGCATTGGTATTAAAAATTTATTTTGTTAATATAATGTTAAAATTAAGTACTGTGTAAAACATGATACTAGTTTTTAGCCTTATCTTTGTATAAGAAAATAATATAAACATAAAATTATCATCAAATAAAAAAAAACAATCATCATGAAATCATCAATCGTATTATTAGGAATGGCTGTCTTAGTTTTCAATTTTACTACAGCAGCGAACAATGCAAAAGCGGCAGATAAAGCACCAACAGTTTTTACTGACCATGAACAAGGGGATTTATTCGTAGCTGAAAACAATCCTTTAGAAAAAAGAAACTTCGCACCGGTAGAAGATCAGGTTATTTTAAATCCTGCCGCCGTTATGACGAATACTTACGAAAAAACATTGGAGGAAATCATCGCTGAGAATAATCAAATCATCGAGAGTAACATTACGGACGAAGGTGTTCGTTACTTTGAACCAACTCCAATTGAAATGATTATTCAGGAAAATAACAAGATCATCGAAGACCAAAGCGGTGCAGAAGTTCGTCCGTTGTATTTAGACAGAACCATCGAAGAGCAAATCGCAGAAGACAACGCAATCATTGAAAGCACTGCTGTGACATTGCAACCGTTGGATTTTGAAACCATCAACAAAAAAGGATTTACGCTCAAACAAAACAGCAAACTGCTAGGAATGAATTAACCAAAATGAACTTCTATAAAAAAAAAGTATCATGATCACCATGATGCTTTTTTTTAGCCCTGATAGGAACGATATCCTTTTGTTCTGGCGTTAAGAACAAAAGATTTAGTGGATAGCGGGAAATGCTCCTGAAAATACTATTTGAAATACGAAAAATCATCTTCACTTTTAATCGACAATAGCGTTTCATAAATGAGTTTGATGACGTTCTCTACATCGTCTTTGTGTACCATTTCTACAGTAGTGTGCATGTAGCGCAACGGCAAAGAAATCAATGCTGAAGCCACGCCGCCATTACTGTAAGCAAAAGCATCCGTATCCGTTCCTGTAGCTCTCGATGTCGCGTGCCGTTGAAATGGAATTTTGTTTTTCTCCGCGGTATCGACTATGAGTTCACGCAATTTATTCTGCACCGCTGGCGCATACGCAATCACCGGACCTTTGCCCATTTGAAGATCACCTTCGATTTTCTTTTCGATCATCGGGGTTGACGTATCATGACAGACATCGGTGACAATCGCAACATTAGGTTTGATGGTGTTGGTAATCATTTCGGCACCACGCAGACCGATTTCTTCCTGCACAGAATTCGTAATGTATAGTCCAAAAGGCAGTTTCTTTTTATTTTCATGTAACAATCGCGCGACTTCGGCAATCATGAATCCACCCATACGGTTATCAATGGCACGACAAACAAATTTATCATCGTTTAGAATCATGAATTCATCCGGGTAAGTAATGACGCAACCCACGTGAACACCGAGTTTTTCGACTTCAGCTTTAGTAGCGCAGCCACAATCGATAAAGATATTATGTAATGTAGCTGATTCCTCTTTCCCACGATTTCTTGTATGAATCGCAGGCCAACCGAAGACGCCTTTTACAATGCCATTTTTAGTATGAATGTTGACGCGTTTCGATGGTGCAATTTGATGATCGGAACCGCCATTTCGAATCACGTAGATCAACCCGTTGTCAGTGATATAGTTAACGTACCATGAAATCTCATCCGCATGTCCTTCGATGACAACTTTATATTGCGCATCAGGATTGATAACGGCTACGGCACTTCCGTAGGTATCGGTAATGAATGTGTCTACGTACGGTTTTAGGTAATGCATCCATATTTTTTGTCCTTCGGCTTCATAACCGGTAGGCGAGGCGTTATTGAGGTATTGTTCTAAAAAATTTATGGAAGATTTTTTCAATATTGATTTTGTACTCATCGTCGTTTTTTTGGCTAATTTATAAATTTGGCATTACAGTTGCGTAATTAATGTTTAAATTTGAATCATAAATTTTCTACTATGAAGTTTAGCCTTTTTATCCTCTGTTTTTCATTTTTTTCAATTGCCACTCAAGCTCAGGTTGTTGAGCAAGACACTACTAAAATGGGTTATCAGCTCCGAGAGACTGATACACTTAGCGAACCAATTCAATTAGAAGAAATTACCGTTTATAAAGTGCATATGGATGCCGAAAGCAAGAAGCAATTTCTGCTGTTGCGCAACCGAGTATATAAAGTTTATCCTTATGCAAAAGTAGCAGCTGAACGACTGACGCTTTTGAATAAGAACATGGATGCTTTGAAAACGAATCGCGAGAAGAAGAAATATTTCAAAATTGTTGAAGATTATATGCAGAATGAATTTGAGCCTAAACTCAAAAAATTATCGCGCAAGCAAGGTCAAATTCTTGTGAAACTAATCAGTCGTCAAACCGGATTTACCACTTTTGAGCTGATTAAAGATTATAAAAGTGGCTGGAAAGCTTTCTGGTCGAACGCCACGGCGAGCGCCTTCGATATCAGTCTCAAAAGAAAGTACTTACCTTATGAAGACAACGAGGATTTCCTTATTGAAACCATACTAGTGCGCGCTTTCGATCACGGTAGACTTGTCAGACAAGAACCCGCAACACCGATTGATTATGATAAGTTGACCGATTATTGGGAAGAGAAAGCCAAGCAAATCAATAAATAGATTTAGAATTTTATCCTGAAAAAGAGTTTGTTACCTAAAAAAATATATTTTTACGAGGTAACAAATTCTTTTTTTATGAAAAAATATTACCTGTTGGTTATTGTCTTGTGTGTAGCAGTTCAGTTGCAATCCTATGGTTTTTCAAAATTGGACACGCCCGGGACATGTTCAGAGTTGAATGTAGAACCAGCGGCTCCCAATGGCATAACCGGTAACTTCAGCATTTGTTTGCCCGGACCGAATACCACGCAATTGATAGGCTCCGGAATTCCATCCGCAGTAATTCCGTGGGTTTCTTCAAATCTTGCAGTGGCAACAATTGATAGCATGGGATTGGTTACGGCTGTAAGTTTTGGGGCAACCACTATAACTTACACCGATAATTTGGGCGTTAATTCCAGTGCAACGGTTTATGTCAGCACATTTCCAACAATCACTTCTCCATCGGGATCATACATAACATGCGCGGGTGGAAATCTTCAATTGGAGGGTTCCGTATTTCCAAATGTAATAACGCCATGGTCATCCTCAAATCCAGCTATTGCTACTGTCGATAACGTTGGTCTAGTAACTGGCGTTTCCGGTGGTAATTGCATCATAACGTATAAAAATTTAGGAGGTTGTACCGTAACACAGACAATTACTGTAAACCCATTGCTTAGTCCAACAATTACTTGTGGCGCTTCAACTGCAAATCAAATCACAATAAACTGGGCTCCGGTTCTAGGGGCAACAACTTATACCTTAGCTTATACAATTAATGGAGGAGCATTTATGTCGGGAGGTTTTGGAAGCTTGACAACCTATACACTATCAGGATTGTCAGCAGGGGATAACGTCAATTTTTATGTTTCACCAACTGGTCCGGTAGGAAGTTGTTTTGCTCTTGGTACGGTCAATTGCAGCACGAATGTCAATTGCAACGGATCCAATACACCTGCTGAACCGGTAGTAACACTAATACAACCCACTTGTTCAGTCGCTACAGGAAGTATTGCTATTGTAGCAGTTGCAGGAATCACCTATAGCTTAGACGGAGGTCCATATACAACGACGTATATTTATAACGGGCTACTAGCGGGTTCCACACATACTGTTACGGCTAAAAATGCAGCAGGCTGTATTTCCAGTGTCATTATTGTGACTATTGGCAACCAGCCGTCAAATCCCGCTGCCACATTAACTTTAACGTCGCCGATTGGGTCAACAGCTCAAAGTACATGTTTACTTACTGCAATAACACCGGTTGTTTTTACAGTCGGTGGTGGTGCCACTGGAGCGTCGTTAATTTCGGGAAGTGTGCCGTCAGGATTTACTGGAACTTTTAATCAGTCTTTAGGAACATTCACTTTAAGCGGAATTCCGACAGAATTAGGAACATTCAGTTATCTCATTGCAACTACAGGCGGCTGTGGTACAGCCACGCAATCAGGAACCATAACCGTAAATCCAACGGCTACAATAACATTGACATCTTCACCTAGTTCACCTAACCAAGTAGTATGTTTTAATAGTCCTATTTCCCCGATAGAATATACTATAGGCAATGGTGCGGTAAGCGCAACAGTTGCTGGTTTGCCGGTGGGTGTGAATGTTATTTTCTCAGCCGGTTTGCTTACCATCAGCGGCACGGCATTGCTAGTCGGAACGTTCCCCTTTACAGTTGCAACAATTGGCGGTTGCGGTACGGCATCCTTATCGGGAGTAATTGTCGTGAGCCCAACGCTCAATCTGTTATTTTGCGACGCTTCACAAACCACAGCGCCCAATTCCATTTATTTTGATTGGCAGGCAATACCAGGAGTAACTGATTATCAGTATTCTTATTCTATTAATGGCGGTCCTTTCATTTTTGGCACTACTAGTGTTTCGCATTACGAAGTACTTGGTGTACTGTCAGGACAAGAAGTTCTATTTACGGTAGGGGAAACTACAACAGCTTGCTCAAGCTCCATTACCACGACATGCGCGGCTTTAGCCAATGAAGATTTTCAAACCAATGCGTTTGAGTATTTCCCAAATCCGGTAAGCAATATTCTTCATCTGAGTGCTTTTACCACCATCAAAGATGTAATCATCATCAATGCACTTGGACAGTATATTTCGAACCAATCGTATGATTCAAAGTCCATCCAAATCGATATGTCCGACTTCACGTCAGGCATTTATATGATTAAAGTAACTTCCAACAACACTAGTAAAACGATCAAAATAATTAAGAGTTAATTTTCCTTAAGAAGCTTAATCGCGCTATCCACTACAATCTTTTGTGTCGAACCCCGCCACAAAAGGATTTTCGTTGCTATCGGGGCTAGGACAGTTGCAAAATGTTGTTTAAATTAGTTGCAGGTTGGGTAACTAAGCAGTACTGGGTTTTGCAGTACAGAAAAACTTTTTTCACAAAGTACGCACGTCCAACAAGTTATAAACAAAGCAAAAAAAAACCGATGGCGCGGATTTGTAATCCGTGCCGTAACCGAAAAAGTAATACACCACTCCGATCGTGGCTCTCAGTATTGCTCGCATCAATATGTAAATCTGTTACATCAAAATCACATTGGAATCAGTATGACCGAAAATGGAGATCCTTATGAAAATGCACTAGCAGAACGAGTCAATGGAATTATCAAGACAGAATTCAACCTGCATAGTAGCCAGATGGGATTTGAACAGACTTACTACCAGATTAAGAAAAGCATTTAAGCTTACAATGAAATCCGTCCACACGCAAGCTGTGATTATTTGAATCCGGAACAAGCGAATCTGCAATCAGAGTATTATTCTAAAAGCTGGAAAAATTACAAGAAGAGAATCAATATTTAAAACAGCAGTATAGTTGATTTAGGATTAAAAATGATATTTGTATAACTATAACAGGATTTATTTATTAACCTGTATAGTTATTTTAGGACGATACATACTCCATACATACTCCATACATACTCCATACATACTCCATAC
>JANPJB010000016.1:0-17225 GCA_031425295.1 Flavobacterium sp.
GTCAAATCTTTTTTGTCTAAGATTCTACCATTTACAGCATCAATTTTAATATCCCAATAGTGTTTTGAATCCGGAGAATAGAACTGGAAACCCCAAGATAAATTCAATTTACTGTCCGTTGTACTTTGGTAAGCCAATTGAGCGACGACAGCATCTTCATGAACGCCATCGCTTAACTTGAATTTTTTTCCATCCGTAGATTCTACAATAGAAAAGTTTGGAAGGCTGTAGCCAAGACTTACGTATGCTTTGTTAAGCGCTTCAACAACAGACAATGAAGGCGAAGTCGTATTGACTTTTTGTGCAATATTACTTTGTAAGTTGGTTCCAACTTTAATAACATTACCATCTTTTATCGAAATGTTACATTGACCATTGAATACTTCAATTCCTTGGTGTCTTTGAACAACATAACAACTTGTGATTTTGGTTCCTTTACCTTCAAACTCGTTTACAATATCCAAATCAGCAATATCCTGAGTTGTCAATCCGAATTGGGCGCGGTTGGTTTCTAAATAGGTTTTAATTGTTTGCTTGTTCGACTGCGAGAAGCCGACAAAACACAACAATAATGCGGTTAATAGTGTAATTTTTTTCATGTTTTTTTGATTTTGAAAAACAAACTTAATTCATTTTTTTTAATATTTCAAATAAACCTCTAAAACATTAACAATCTAATGCTTAAAACCAATAATGTTTTGATAATACAGCAATGCATTGCCATCAGTGAGCAAAGAAATGAAATGACAGATGTGCAGCAAACGGTCATATAAAGTCTCTTTTTCGTGGTGGTGCTTTTCAGGTAATATCTGCATCAGCAACTTATCATAACTTGTCGGCGTACCATCAAAATTATTATTGTACGCAGTAATGAATTTGTCTAAAAGTGTGTTGATGATTTGATATCCTTTGAGCTCTTTATCAATGACTTCGCGGCTTTGGTAAATATTCTTGACGCTGAGTTTGATGATGTCATCCATTTGTGCTTTGTAGATGCTTTTGTCCATCAATGCAAATGGAAACTTTCCGTTCAAGATCGCTTCCTCATTCTCTACGAAAATGCGTACTGCGTCACTAATCAGATTACCAATTGCCAGTGCCCGCAGATAACTGATACGGTCTTCTCTGGTTGTCAGGGTTTTGTATTTGGCCGTGTCAATCGTGTCTTTGACAAGTTTGATCAAATATTCTAACGCATAATCTTCGGAAACCAATCCGAGGTTGATGCCGTCTTCAAAATCGATGATCGTGTAGCAAATGTCATCAGCCGCTTCAACCAAATAGGCCAGCGGATGTCTTTCAAAACCAATATCGCTTCCGGTTTTGTTTGGAATCATGCCCAATTCGGAAGCTACGTCCTCAAAAAAATCTTTGTCCGATTGAAAGAAACCATATTTCTTGTCGGCAATGTTCTTTGTTGGTTTCTTTGGAAGGCTTTCTTTTGGATATTTCATGAAAGCGCCTAAGGTGGCGTATGAAATCCTGAGTCCGCCTTCTATGCCGGGTCGACTCGCAGTAAGCACGGAAAATCCGTTGGCGTTGCCTTCGAAATCAATCAGGTCTTGCCATTGCTTTTCGCTCAGCTGATCTTTATATTGCAACCCTTTTCCAATTGAGAAGTATTCGCCGATCGCTTTTTCACCCGAATGCCCAAACGGCGGATTTCCGATATCATGTGCGAGTGAAGCCGCAGCGACAATGGCACCAAAATCATTCATGTGGAAACCATGCACTTCTTTTAAGTACGGATATTTCTCAATGATCTTTTTCCCGACCAATCTTCCAAGTGAGCGCCCGACCACGGAAACTTCTAAGCTGTGCGTCAGTCTTGTATGCACGAAATCGGTTTTGGACAGTGGAATCACCTGCGTTTTGTCCTGCAAACTTCGGAAAGCCGCCGAAAAAATAATACGGTCATAGTCGACCTCGAAGCCGAGGCGCGTGTCGTCCTGTTCTTTGCGCAAGCGTTTGCTCGTGTCGCCTTGGCGTTTGAGTGATAAGAGTTGTTCCCAGTTCATTTGGATTTCTTTATTTACCGCAAAGTACGCAAAGTTTGACGCAAGGGTCGCTCTGCTTAAACTGCAATTATATTTGATTATGCAATAGTGCTTTTAAGACCGCCTGCCCTAGCCCTGATGGCAATGGCATCCTTTTGCGCCGGCGTTTACTTCGTCAGTTCGCTATGCTCGTGTCGCGGAAAAGATATAATGGACAGCAGGATTGGCTTCTAAAAATAAAACAGCTACCGAAAGATAGCTGTTTCATTAGGATAGTAATCGTCCCAGAAATTACGATCCACACATTTCGCAATCGTCCGGACCGGCGTTTCGTGCCAATTCGATCATCGCTGCAAAATCTTCGGCAGACATTTCTCCGGTTTCGTTTGGTTCAGCGACCTCAACGGCTGCTGCGACTTCCGGCGTTGCTTCTGCTTTTTTATCGTTGTTCAGCGTAAACTTGATCGCGTCTACAGCTGATTTGGTTCTTAGGTAATACATTCCGGTTTTCAAACCTGACTGCCAGGCGTAGAAATGCATTGAGGTCAGTTTGGCATAATTGGCGTCCTGCATGAACAGGTTCAGCGATTGCGACTGGTCGATGAAATACCCTCTGTGGCGCGACATATCGATAATGTCTTTCATCGACATCTCCCAAACCGTTTTGTAGAGTTCTTTTAAATCGTCCGGAATGCCTTCGATATTTTGTACCGAACCGTTGTGGCGCATGATTTCTTGTTTGATGTCTTCGGTCCACAAGCCACGGTTGACTAAGTCTTCCAGTAAATGTTTATTCACTACAATGAATTCGCCAGACAATACGCGTCGTGTATAAATATTCGAAGTGTATGGTTCGAACGCTTCGTTGTTTCCTAAAATCTGTGATGTAGACGCGGTCGGCATCGGTGCTACCAAAAGCGAATTTCGAACGCCGTTTTTCATGACTTCTTTTCGGAGTGAAGCCCAATCCCAGCGACCTGACAATTCCTCATCTTTCATACCCCAAAGGTTGTATTGGAATTCGCCATGTGAAATCGGTGAGCCTTTGAATGACGAGTATGGTCCTTCTTCAATCGCCATTTCCATAGAAGCGGTTACTGCCGCAAAGTATAGGGTTTCAAAAATTTCCTGATTCAGTTTTTTGGCTTCGTCGCTTGTAAACGGCAGGCGCAACAAGATAAACGCATCGGCGAGGCCCTGAACGCCCAATCCTACCGGACGGTGGCGCATGTTGGAGTTTTCAGCTTCGATTACCGGATAGTAGTTTCTGTCGATTACTTTATTAAGGTTGCGTGTGACGCGTTTGGTCACATTGTATAACAATTCATGGTTGAAAGCGCCATTGTCAACGAACATCGGCAATGAGATCGAAGCCAAATTACACACTGCGATTTCATCATGCGAAGTATACTCCATGATTTCGGTGCACAAATTCGAAGAACGGATTGTACCTAGATTTTTCTGGTTCGATTTTCTGTTCGCTGCGTCTTTGTATAACATGTAAGGCGTACCGGTCTCGATTTGCGATTCGAGGATTTTCTCCCACAATTCACGCGCTTTGATCGTTTTTCTGCCTTTGCCTTTTTCTTCGTACGAAGTGTATAACGCTTCGAACTCTTCTCCGTATACATCGTACAATCCGGGGCATTCGTTTGGACACATTAAAGTCCATGTTGTATCTTCCTGTACACGCTTCATGAATAAATCCGACGTCCACATCGCGAAAAATAAATCTCTTGCGCGCATTTCTTCTTTTCCTGTATTCTTTTTCAAATCGAGGAAATCGAAGATATCGGCATGCCAAGTCTCGAGGTAAATCGCAAAGCTTCCTTTTCGTTTTCCACCGCCTTGATCAACATAACGCGCGGTATCATTGAACACACGCAACATCGGTACAATGCCGTTTGAAGTTCCGTTCGTGCCTCTGATGTAAGAACCTGTAGCTCTTACATTGTGAATTGACAAACCGATTCCTCCGGCAGATTGCGAAATTTTTGCAGTGTTTTTCAGCGTATCGTAAATCCCGTCAATGCTGTCATCCGCCATCGACAATAGGAAGCAAGAAGACATTTGCGGCTTTGGTGTTCCGGCGTTGAATAAGGTCGGCGTCGCATGCGTGAAGAATTTCTTAGACATTAAGTCGTACGTTTCTATCACAGCATCAAGATCGTTTAGGTGAATTCCAACCGAAACACGCATCAGCATATGTTGCGGGCGCTCTACGATTTTACCATTGATTTTCAACAAATACGAGCGCTCTAAAGTTTTAAAACCGAAATAATCATAATTGAAATCGCGATTGTAAATCACGTGAGAATCTAAAAACTCAGCGTTTTTCTGAATCACTTCATGTACTTCTTCAGAAAGCAATGGCGCTGCCTGATTCGTGCGTGGATTTACGTAATGGTACATTTCATTCATCGTTTCCGAGAACGATTTGGTGGTATTTTTGTGCAGATTCGAAATCGCGATACGCGCAGCCAACTGAGCATAATCGGGGTGTGCAATCGTCATCGATGCGGCGGTTTCGGCTGCAAGATTGTCTAGTTCAGAAGTCGTCACGCCGTCATATAATCCCTCAATAACGCGCATGGCTACTTTAACGGCATCGACTAAGTCGTTTAAGCCATAACATAATTTTTTAATCCTGTCCGTGATTTTGTCGAACATTACCGGCTCTTTGTGGCCGTCTCTTTTTACTACGTACATCGTGTTGTTTGTTTTAATGAAACAGAAAATCCCTTTCGCTGCTTCGGGTATTTGTAATGTGTGTTTTTGGAAGCTAATCCTGCTGTTCGCTAAATCTTTCGCGCCGAACAACGGCACAAAAGGATATCGCTCCCATCAGGGCTAGGCAATCCGGTGGTATTTGGCGTGGATTTTTTTTAAAGGCGTGTACTATGTCTTGCAAAACCACAAGGTTCCTGAATTACTGGCTTAGCAGTATTGACTATGGTAAAAATATTTCCGTCTCAGCGACTTCGCGGCACTGCTAAAAGTCGGCGTCGAACGAAATTTTTCCAGCTTCGGAATCGGTGTTCATGACACCTGATTTCTGATATTCGGCTACGCGTTTTTCAAAGAAATTGGTTTTGCCCTGCAGTGAAATCATGTCCATGAAATCGAATGGGTTTTTACCATTGTATTCTCTTTCACAACCCAATTCTACCAACAAACGATCCGCTACAAACTCTAAATACTGTATCATGAGATTGGAGTTCATTCCGATCAAACTTACCGGAAGTGATTCGGTGATGAATTCCCGCTCGATATTTAATGCATCGACGATGATTTCTTTAATGCGCTTTTTCGGCACTTTATTGACCAAATGGTGGTTGTGCAAATGCACGGCAAAATCACAATGCACGCCTTCATCGCGCGAAATCAATTCGTTGGAGAACGTTAAGCCAGGCATCAAGCCACGCTTTTTGAGCCAGAAAATCGCACAGAAAGCACCGGAAAAGAAAATACCTTCGACCGCTGCAAAAGCAATGAGTCTTTCGGCGAACGAATCGGACTCAATCCATTTTAAAGCCCAATCGGCTTTTTTCTTGATCGCCGGAAATACTTCAAGCGCGGTAAAAAGTTGGTTTTTTTCAACCTCATCCTTTACATAGGTATCGATCAACAGCGAATAGGTTTCGCTGTGGATGTTTTCCATCATGATCTGAAAACCGTAGAAAAATTTGGCTTCGGCGTATTGCACTTCATTCACAAAATTCTCTGCAAGGTTTTCATTGACGATACCATCGGATGCGGCAAAAAAGGCGAGAATGTGTTTGACGAAATATTTTTCATCTTCGTTGAGTTTGTTGTTCCAATCGGACAAATCCTGATGCAAATCAATTTCTTCGGCAGTCCAAAAACTGGCCTCCATCTTTTTATACCATTCCCATATATCATGGTGCTTGATTGGAAAAATAACAAAACGGTTTTTGTTTTCTTGTAGAATAGGCTCTATTGCTGACATGTTCTGGATGTGGATTGTGTGAGTGTAAGCCAAAAAGCGAGTCCTTTATGACTGCTACAAAGATTGCCTTTTTTAACGGAAAATGAAAGCCAAACTTATCCACAATCGACTGTAGTTTTTAACAAATCTTGTTTTTAACACGTGTTTTCATTCTATTTTTAAAAACTTGAAAATCAGTACTTTAAAAAATAAATATAAGAAAAAAGCGCCTAAAACGGGCGCTGTTACAAGGTTGAGGCCTTTCGATAATTTAACATTTTACAAAAATACTGTCGGATACTAAAAACACTTCACTGGCCTTATTTTGGTCGTTGGCTTTTGAGTTCTTCGGCTACCTTTTCAAGTTCTGCGTACCAGTCTTCACCGAAACGTCTGATGAGCGCTTCTTTTACAAATTTATAAACAGGTACTTCTAATTCTTTTCCGAGCGAACAAGCATCATCACATATTTCCCATTTGTCATAATTGACAGCAGCAAACTCCGTAAAATCTTTGACACGAATCGGATACAAGTGACACGAAACGGGTTTTTTCCAATCGACCGCGCCTTGATTATAGGCTTGCTCAATACCACAAAGCGCAGTTTTACCATCATAGATAACGTAGGCACAATCTTTTTCGTCAACCAATGGCGTTTCTAAATCGCCATCTGTGCCTTTTCGCCAAGTGCCTTGCGCTTCGATTGCAGCAATACCTTCTGGTCTCAAAAATGGCTTAACTTTGGTGTAGATTGCTTCTAAAATTTTTGTTTCTGCTTCAGACAATGGCGCTCCCGCATCACCGTCAACGCAACAAGCGCCTTTGCAGGCAGAAAGGTTGCACACAAATTCTTTTTCTAAAATGTCTTCTGAAACGATGGTTTTGCCGAGTTGAAACATGCGGCAAAGATACTTCAACTTTCAATATATTGCAGTTGGAAGTCTAAAATTAACAACGGACATAAAACGCCTTAATCTGCCACGAAAATCTTATGCGTCGATTTCTGGTGGTTTACATCTGTCAGATCGATAAGGTACATTCCCGATGGAAGGTTTTCGAGATTTATTCTTGTGAGATTTTGTGCTTTCATGGCTTTTACTTCGGCACCCAACATATTATAAATTTTAGCTTCAACAATAGTCGCTGCACTGGTAATGCTTATTATTGAATGTGTCGGATTGGGTGTAATCGTTATAGAGCTATCCTTCTGAAAACCATTTGCAGCCATGGAAGCATCAATGCTGTAGACGTTGCTGTCATAGCTTGAGGTATTCTCAAAGACATCAGGCATATTAATCAATTCGATTAATTTGATCGGCAGATCCGGAAACTCGCTTAAGACGTAAGCTTGTGTTCCCGAAGTATTCAGATAGGTGAGTCCGTTTTCATTCATGACTTGTCCGTAGTATTCATCGTACATTAACGGGCTATGGTATACATAACAATAGCCTATTTCAAGCAACGGATCTGAGGCAATTTTTGTTTCTGAAATAATATTGAGCGTTAAATCTATAGCATTACTATCAAAAGGAATGTCAAGAAAGATACTTTTCCATATTGTATGATTGGCATTATAAATTTTAGCAAAACTACCCATGGGATTTCGGGAAGTATAGAATTTTACACCTGAATTTTCTAAATTAACCCTAGCGATTTCAGATTCATAGGCGTTTTCTAAAACAAGTGATGGCAATTGATAAACATTAGATGAAGCATAAAGTCCGTTAAATGGAGAATCATGATTAATCGTAACGATGAGTTTATTCTCAACATTTGGAATAACATCAACAAACATTGACTTAGCTTCAGGAATTGTGATCAACGCTACGTTCATTTCATTGACCACTTTTCCGGCGTAGACCGTGACATTGTTTTCATACGTATAGTAAGTATAACCTATTTCTAATACGGCATCGGGATTGATTAGCGTTTCGGAAACAATATTAAAATCGGAATAAATCGCTTCAGTAGGTTTCGGCAAAGCAACGGTTTTCCATAAACTGTGATATTGGTCATACAATTTGATATTGCCATTGATCTTGTCTAAAATAGAATATTTTTCACCCGAATTTTCTAATGCAATCCTCGAAACAATTCCTTCCGAATAACTGTGCTCTAATGCAAAATCTGGTAAAGAATATACTTTGCTTGAATAAGAACCATTGTAGAAAGTAGTAATCAGTTTGGCAGGAAGTCCCGGAATTTCACTCCATTTTACGCTTTGCACGTTGTTTAGTATTGTGATCTCTGTTCCGTCTTCTGAAATCACTTTACATTCAAATCCTGATGCACCGTAATAACCAAACATAATTTCGAGATTGTTGTCGGGATTTATTCTAGCTTCCGAAAGATGAAACAATGATGTTTGTGTAAACTTTGTCGGCGCCGGTGCCGGTAATAGTATCGTTTTCCATAAAGTATGGTCGGCATTATACATTACCAATTCATTAGTTGCAGTTTTAAATTCGTAATATTTTTCGCCTGAATATTCGAGATTGACTCTGGTAATGTAAGCGTTATCATAAGTGTGTTCGAGCTCAATTTGCCCGAATGACGTCATTGAAAAAATTAAAAATGCAAAAAGCAATGTATGTTTCATGGAATATGATTTTGAATGCGGTCAGATATTTTAATGTGAAACAACAATTTTATGGATGGATTCTAAGCCATTGGCATCTTTTAGACTGAGCAAATAAATACCCGAAGATAAGTTTTCGATGTGAATTGTTTTGACGTCTGGCGCATGATATTGGCTAATTAAAACGCCTCTGGTGTCGAAAAAATCTGCCTCGACGATCGTTGTTTTTGACCATAAATTAATAATGTTTTGTGCCGGGTTCGGAGCAATTACAACCGGCTTTATACTGAAATCCTCAGTTGCAAATGTTCCATCGAAACCATATACATACGTGTGGTAATGCAAATCATCGAAGGAACCAACCTGCACATAAGCGATTAACTTGTTGTCAATATTCGGAAACTCACTCAGCGAAATCGCAGAAGCGCCTGGTATCGACAATAAAACCGTTCCGTTTTCGTTGACAATACTGGAATCGTAATGTCCACCGTCGAGCGTATTCGACCAGATCGAATAAACTACCTCTAACAGATTATCGGCATCAATTTTTGTCTCCGAAATAGCAATATTTTGAATTGTTTCAGCGGGATTTTGGATCGGAACAGCAATCGTTTTCCACGGCGTATGATCGCTATTGTAAACTGTGATTTCAGTAGTATTGGGATCGTAAAAGGTTGCAAAATACTTTTCTCCGGAATTCTCAAGATCTATACGCTCTATTTTAGTTGGGTAAGTGTGCTCAAAATTGAAATCTGGCAGCGAATAGACTTGGGTATCATAGTCTGCAAATATATCCGAATCAATATAATCCACCATGAGCTTATTGGGCAACCCATCAAGAGCGCTTATTCTAAGGTCGTCCGCATCGGCTAATGTAAGAAGCGGCAATGCATTTTCATTGACAATTCTCAACTCTTTTTGGGTATTGCTGCTACATCCATAACCGACTTCAATCAAATCATCCGAATTAATTTGATTTTCCGAGAGAAAAATGATATTCGAAATCGTATAGCCGTCCGGCTTCGGGAGCGCTATATTTTTCCAAAAAGAATGATCCGCATTATACAAGGCAACCAAGCTGTTAACTACATCTAAAAAATAATATTTTTCGCCTGAATTTTCAAGTTTTACCCTACGCAAATAGTTTGTTGGATACGTATGTTCAGGCGCAAGTCCGGGAACGCTATAAACGACACCGGTTGCCGTAATAATTTTATTGTCAAGCCCCACTTTTTCGTCAAGCGGCAACCCAATACAATTGTTTACACTCAGCAGCACAGTGCCGACTTCGTTGACGATTTTGCTTTGGTTACCTGCCGGCGAAAACGTACCGTACGAAATCTCAAGCTGATCATCGGGATTTATTTTTGTTTCGGAGATGTGCGGTACATAAATCGTCCAAGTTGGGGAAGGCAAGACAATGGGAACATTTTTCCATGGTGAATGATCCGCATTGAAAAATTCGAATCTGCTAGCCTGCTTATTGAACCGATAATATTTCTCCCCTGAGTTTTCCAAAACAATCCTAGTGACGCTGGCGTCGTAATAAACATGCTCAAGTCCGAGTTGAGCGGAACTGATCGAAGAAATCAATAAAGCAGTCAATAGTATAGTTATTTTCATATCCTTAATTTTTAGTGTTGGCTTTGTAAAAATACGTAAATAAATGATTTAAGCTGTTTTTCTGGAAATTTATAAAATTAAAATTAACTTCATTTTAGCTAATAACGCTGTGATATTGAATAATTTTGCAGCGTAAAACAACACCTGATGAACTTTGATTTTAAAGAAATAGCCACGGTCGGCATGGTCCTTTTTGCAGTCATCGATATTGTCGGTACGATTCCGATCGTTGTCGATTTGCGTAGCAAGCATGGTCATATCGAATCTGAAAAAGCGTCACTTGTAGCGGCAGTGATCATGATCGTATTTCTCTTTGTTGGCGAAGGTTTCTTGAACCTTATTGGTATTGATGTACATTCGTTTGCTGTTGCGGGTTCTTTTGTTTTGTTTTTCTTGGCCTTAGAAATGATTTTGGGTATTCGCATTTATCGCGATGCCGAAGCAAGTTCAGCATCCATAGTGCCTTTAGCATTTCCGCTAATTGCTGGTGCGGGCACGATGACGACTTTGCTTTCTTTGCGTTCTCAATTTTACATCGAAAACATCATCATTGCGATTATCTTAAATATCATTTTGGTATATGCCGTTTTAAAATCATCATCAAGAATTGAAAAAATGCTCGGCAAAACTGGTCTTGGTGTCGTTCGGAAAACCTTTGGTGTCGTGCTGCTGGCGATAGCCGTTAAATTATTCGCATCGAATGTTAAAGGTTTGTTTGTTTAATTCAATTGTATTATATTTCACACAAATTCACTACGAATGAAAATTTTTACTTCTACTTTAGTTGTTATCGCTCTGGCGTTAATTGTTTTCAACATCACACTGCTCGATTTCGATCATTTGTTTGAAGGCAATAGCGTTATCGCACTGATTGGAATTGCCGCTTCATTTTGCGCTGTTTGTATCTTACTCATTTTCAGAATGTCGAAAATGATAGCCGACAAAACAAAAGACTAATGGCCTTTGACCTACTCATCATTGGCGGCGGCGTTTCCAGCGTTTCTTGCGCTCTGGTCTTAGGCTCTGCACACGAAAAGCTTTTTGCAGCAGATAAAAAAATCGGCATTATTGCCCATCAGAAAACATCTTCACTTCAGGAAGCCATATTCAACAATGCATACGGCATACCGGCGGGTACTTTAGGTATCGATTTACTACAAAGCAGCCTTCAGCAATTATCCGATTTATATCCACATGTAATGCAAATCGATGGCGAGAAAGTGATGCGTATTGAAGGTCAATCTCCCGGTTTTACGGTGATAACCAACAAAAACAGTTATTCGACCCGATTAATTGTCGTAGCAATTGGTTATTCCAGCACTTTCAACATTGAAGGCTTGATGGAATACGTAGCACCGCATCAGAAAGCGATTGCAGAAAAACAGCGCATCCAACTCAACAACGTCGATCATAAAGTAACGGAAGGAATCTATGTTGCAGGCACTTTGGCAGGCTGGCGCAGTCAATTGGCAATCGCCGCGGGAAGTGGTGCAGCAGTCGCAACCGATATTTTAACATTGTGGAATAACGGCATCGATTCGCAAAGCCACGACAGCATTAAGAAGATTTAAGTTTCGATGTGTAGCCGACTACCGTAAATTTAAATTTTAGATTTATCCTCAAGCGCTGCTTGAATCATGGGATCTTCTTTCAAAACAATTTCGTAATATTTCTTTTCATTGAAAAGCTGCGACGCAAATTCAGCCGTCAAATAGCGCTTTACCAAAGTTTTGTTTTTCGATAAATTCAATCCAACACCATTATTCAATAAATAATTTTGCAGGTTGACGAAATACGAATCGCTGGCACTCATTTTCGCGAGAAACTGATTATAAGACAATCCATTAAAATCTTTTCGGTAACGATCGAGCTGCTCAAAAACAAAATGATTAACGATACCCGATTGCTCCATCACGTACACGATGCCTTCCTCTCCGGATTTACCTTCCAACGAAACAAAAATATCTGGAACAATACCGCCACCGCCATAAACGATTTTCCCTTTTGGGGTTTTAAATTGTAAGGTGTCAGCGATCTTAATGCTGTCTTTTTTATACAGTTCGCCATTTTCAAAACGCTTCGTAAATTCATTTTCATAAGCGGCTTCCTCACCTTTGACATACTGTTTTTGAATCGATCTTCCCGTTGGCGTGTAATACCGCGCAATGGTCAACCGCACTGCCGAACCATCTTCAAAATTCATTTCGCGTTGCACCAAACCTTTTCCAAAAGAACGTCTGCCGATGATCGTGCCGCGGTCATTGTCTTGGATCGCTCCGGCTAAAATTTCGCTTGCAGATGCTGAATTTTCATCGATCAATATCGCTAGTTTTCCGGTTTCAAAATGGCCTTGTTTGGTCGCGAAGGTTTTTTCAATTTGTCCTTTTTTATTTTTTATAAAAACAATCAGTTGGTTTTGTTTTAAAAATTCATCGGCTATTTGCGTCGCCACTTCCACATAACCGCCGCCGTTTTCGCGAACATCAACGATTAATGAGGTCGCGCCATTTTTTTTCAACTGCAACAAACTTGCTTTGAACTCCTTGTAAGTTGTTTCCGCAAACCGATTGATTTTGATGTAGCCCGCAGTTTCACTAAGCATTAACGCAGCATCAATACTTTTAATCGGTACGACGTCACGTGCCACTTTGACTTTAAATTTTCTCTGTTCATTTTTTCTGTAAACGGTCAATTCAACTTCAGATCCTGTTTCACCTTTAAGCTTCGAGAACAGAGTGTCAGAAGATAGTTTTCTGCCAAAAAGCTTGGTGTTATCGGCATAAAGGATTCGGTCTCCGGCTTGGATTCCTGCTTTTGCTGACGGTCCGTTTTCGAGCGGTTTCACGACGGCGACCGTATCTTTATACATATAGAAATTCACGCCGATGCCAACGAAATTCCCTTTCATGCTTTCAGCTTCATCACTCTGGATGCTCGGTGGCAAATACATCGAATGCGGATCGAGTTGTGCGAGAATATTGGTAACGGTAAGATCGACTATGGAATCGGTATTCACTTGATCCACATATTCATTGTCGATAAAATCAATCAGACGGTTCAGCTTATTTTTGGTCGTGTTTTGAGAAAGCGACGGGCGATCGATTGGAAAATTCAAAATACCGCCCAAGACAACGCCAATGGCAAGCATCAGGAACAATAAAAACGGTAAATAGACATTGGTCTTTTTCATCAGTTTAAATCTTCAATCTGTTCTACGACAACACCTGCTTTGGTTAAAAAATCAATACCACTGGTATCGCGATAACCTTTTTGATACACCACTCTTTTGATTCCCGATTGGTGTATCAGTTTGCTGCATTCCTTGCAAGGCGACAATGTGATGTAAAGTGTTGCGCCTTCACAGGTTTGGGTGGAGCGCGCGACTTTCAAAATCGCATTGGCTTCCGCATGCAGAACATACCAGTTGGTTAGGCCGTCTTCATCTTCACAACCATTAGAAAATCCCGTTGGCGTTCCGTTGTAACCATCCGAAATGATCATGCGGTCGCGGACAATGATGGCACCCACTTTTTTACGGTCGCAATACGACAGCAAACTCCATTCGTTCGCGATTTTGAGATACGCTTTATCGTATTTGTTTAGTTTTTGTAATTCCATTTCAATTCCAAATTTCGTTTTGTATAATCATAGGTACGACGACGCCGATAATGAATGCAGAAGTCACGATCGTAAAATCGCGTTTTGAAAACCTAAAAAAAGTCTGCACGCAATAAGATAATAGCAGCATAATGAGCACAACGAGAATTTGTGCAGCTTCGATACCGAGCGCGAATTCAAGTAATGGCGCTACTTTTTCTGAAGGCTTTCCTGGTAATATCGCTTTGAAATAATTCGAAAAACCCAATCCGTGAATGACACCGAAAAACAAGGTGATCAGCACAATACTGTTGACGGATTCTTTCTTTGTTGTTTTTCCAACCGTAAAAAAATTGAAAACCGCGGCAATCAGAATCGTAATGGGAATCAGGAATTCCACCCATTGCGCTTTGATCATTACAATCTCGAACACCGACAATATAAGCGCTAAAGTATGACCGATTGTAAAGACCGAAACCAAAAGCAGGATTTTTTTCCAATCTTTAAAACTATGTGGTACTGACAAAGCCATCAAAAACAAGACATGGTCATAGCTTTTAATGTTCAGCACATGATTTAATCCGGTTTCAAAATATATCCAAAAATCTGACATCGCTTTGTTTTTAAAGATTCAGGGCTTGTAAACTTACAATTTATTTTGAAACACAAATCCTTTTGAAATCATAAAAACACTGCCGTAAAAAATTAAATAAAACATCGCAAATCCTTTCTGTGAAGATGAAAATAAATTTATATTTGCAGGAAATTAAACACCTGATTTATGTCAATCTCTGATTTATTTGATAGCGAATTTAAAGCCCGTAACAAAGGCCATTTTTCTGCTATTGTTCGTGTGGCGCTTGCCGATGGAACCGTCACCACCGAAGAAAGAACGTTCTTAGACAAACTGGCGCACAAACTTGATATCTCGACTTCGGAATATGAGGAAATTTTAGAGAATCCTCTGAAATATCCAATCAATCCGCCTTATTTGTATTCGCAGCGTTTAGAGCGTTTGTATGATTTGGCGCGCATGGTGCATGTGGATCATCATTTGGGAGACAAGCAAGATGTATTGTTGCGAAAATTAGGACTAGCATTAGGTTTCACACCAAGCAACGTAAATTACATCGTCGACAAAGCCCTGTCCTTGATTGATAAAAAAGTCGATGCTGACACTTTTCTTTACGAAATGGAACATATGAATAAATAAGAAATTCTTATAACTAAAATTCCAAATTCCAAGGTTCGATAACTTTGGAATTTGGAATTTTTTTATTTACTGTGCGGCGCTACATGCAATTCGAATGCGCCTTGTGTGGAATTTTTGAAATATTAATATTTGCTCAACTTCGCCAAATGCATAAATTCTTCGGCTTTCTCAACCATATTGTAGCTTCCACAGAAAAATGGAACACGTTGGTGCAGTTCCGTCGGTTCGATTTCCATAATTCTTCCGAAGCCGTCCGAGGCTTTTCCGCCAGCTTGTTCGGCAATGAATGCCATCGGGTTGCATTCGTATAATAAACGCAGTTTTCCTTTTGGCGCTTTTGAGCTGGTCGGATATATATAAATGCCGCCTTTGATCATATTCCTGTGAATGTCGGAAACCAAACTTCCAATATAACGTGACGTGTAAGGCCGATCGCCTTCTTCAAGCTGACAATATTTGATGTAATCTTTAACGCCTTGCGGGAAATGCACATAATTGCCTTCGTTGATCGAATATATCACACCGTCTTTTGAGAATTGCATGTTCGGGTGCGACAGATAAAAAGTACCGATTGCGGGATTCAGCGTAAAACCGTTGACACCATGTCCGGTTGTATACACGAGCATCGTCGATGTACCGTAAATTACATAACCAGCCGCGACCTGATTAATGCCGGGTTGGAGAAAATCTTCTAAAGTTACTGGTGATCCTACCGGTGTGATGCGGCGGTAAACTGAAAAGATGGTACCTAACGAAACATTAACATCAATATTTGAGGAACCGTCGAGCGGATCCATGAGGACGACATATTTGTTGTTGTGGCTTTTATCGGAACCCGAAACCGTAATAAAATCGTCGTTTTCTTCCGATGCGATGCCACAAACGATTTCACGGTTGATCAGCGTTTGAATGAAAATCTCATTCGCATAAACATCGAGTTTCTGTTGGTCTTCGCCTTGGATGTTTTGTTCCCCTGCAGCCCCGACAATATCAACCAAACCCGCTTTGTTTACCTTGTAGTTGACCACTTTTGCAGCCAACCGGATCGAGTTGATGATGCGTGATAATTCTCCTGATGAATACTGAAAAGCGTTCTGATTTTCAATGATAAATTCTCCTAAGGTTTTGTTGCGTTCTTCCATTCCGAAATCGTTGTAGTTAGTGGTGCAAAGATACTCGGAAAATCCAATATTCAAATTCCAAATTCCAATTTGGCGCCGAAACGTTTGGAATCTAAAATTTTATGATTGGAATTTAGATACTTTGAAATTTAAATGTTCGGGATTTGTATCTTTGTTTTCGAAACCGATAACCTAGCCCTGATGATTTAGCTGCGCTCAGTTCGGCTGCTCCTCTGGTGATATTAAGACGAGGAAGTCCAGTGAAATTCAGGTATTTTTAGTTTTTGATTTGAAAACAGCCCGACAAATTTAGATATAAATCATAGCCCCGATCGTAGTGAAAATCCTTTTGCTTTTTTCTTTAAAAAGGAAAAGATTGCAACGGATAGCGGGATAAAGCTCCTAAAAAATGAACATCAGAATAGGCCAAAAAGAAGACATGCCCGCAGTGCTCGATTTGATACGCGAACTCGCCGTTTTTGAAAAAGAACCCGATGCCGTTGTCGTAACCGTAGCAGATTTGCAGCGCGATGGATTCGGCGAAAACCCGTTATTCTTTACTTTCGTTGCCGAAGCGAATCAAACGATTGTGGGCATGGCGCTGTATTATTACCGCTACTCAACTTGGAAAGGCAAAACGATTCACCTTGAAGATTTGATTGTCAAAGAAGAAATGCGGGGCTCGGGTTTGGGCTCTGCGTTGTATGCGGAGATTATCGCGCAGGGTAAAAAAGACGGCGTGCGCAGGATTGAGTGGAATGTGCTCGACTGGAATACGCCGGCGATCGACTTCTATAAAAAATCGGGGGCAAAACTCCTTGATGATTGGCGTGTGGCACAAATGGACGAAAACGGGATCGACCTATTTCTGAACTCAAACAATCTAAATTCTAAAATCTAAAATCGAATACATGAGAATATTCAAATTTGGCGGCGCATCCGTAAAAGACGCGGCAGGAATCAAGAACGTTTACGATGTGCTTCAAAAAGTAGGTTATGAAGACGTGCTACTGGTGGTTTCGGCCATGGGAAAAACCACGAATGCTTTGGAAATTGTCGTCAAGGATTATTTCGAAAAGTCGGCGTCGTTGCAAGCATCGGTTCAAGAGGTGAAAAAATACCACAATCAGATTTTGCTTGATTTGTT
>JANPJB010000017.1:0-36640 GCA_031425295.1 Flavobacterium sp.
ATTGCCGCTTTAAAATCAAAACGAAAAGATGAAAAAACACCTTATATTGAATTGTCTTTGTCTTATTTTTGCAACTTCATATTCTCAAAACAAAATTAAATCAATGTCAAAGTCCGCAAACCCACCTATTGCTACAATAAAACCCAAAACACTTGAAAAACACGGACACGTAAGAACGGATAACTATTTCTGGCTCAATGATCGGGAGAATCCGGAAGTCATCGATTACCTTGATAAAGAAAACGATTATTACAATACTGCAACGGCGCATACTAAAAAATTCCAATCGGAATTATTTGATGAAATGAAATCCCGCATCAAGGAAGACGACGAGTCGGTTCCATATTTCTACAATGGTTATTATTACATTACCCGATTTGAAAAAGGACAAGATTATCCGATTTATGCCAGAAAGAAAGGCAGTCTCACTGCTGCGGAAGAAATTATGTTCAATGGTAATGAAATGGCGAAAGGACATAAGTTTTTTCAATTGAGCGGTATCAGTATCAGCGACGACAATACGTTTGCGATTTTTGCTTTGGATGTGGTTGGTCGTAGAATTTACACCCTACAAATCAAAAATTTGATGACAGGTGAAATTCTCGCCGATAAGATTGAAAATGCTACGGGAAATGCAACTTGGGCAAACGATAATAAAACGATATTTTATACGCGCCAAGATGAAAAAACCTTGCGTTCGGATAAGGTCTACAAACACAAATTAGGGGAAAAGACTGCGACTGATGTATTGGTTTATTTTGAAAAAGACGATACTTTCAATGTAGGTGTTTCTAAAAGTAAATCGAAGAAATACATCACCATTGGTTCTTCGAGTACATTAACGGATGAATACAGAATGATTTTGGCGGATCAACCTGATAGTGAATTCAAAGTTTTTCAGGAAAGAGTTCGCGGATTGGAATACAGCATTTCACATTACGGCGACAGTTTTTATATTGTAACGAATGCAGACAAAGCGACGAATTTTAAATTGATGAAAACGCCAGAAATTGCAACATCAAAAAGCAATTGGAAAGATCTGATTGCTCATCGTGAAGATGTTTTGATTGAAGGTATTGATATTTTTAAGGATTATCTGGTGGTTTCTGAAAGAAGCAACGGACTCAATAAAATCCGCATCATGCCCTGGAGTGGGAAAGGGGAATATTACCTGCCTTTTGAGCTAGAAACGTATACTTGCTATACGACAACTAATGTCGATTTCGATACTGATGTATTGCGTTATGGCTATCAATCGATGGGGACACCTTCGTCGGTGATTGATTTCAATATGAAGACCAAAGTCAAAGAAATTAAAAAAGAGCAGCAGGTTTTAGGCGGGAAATTCGACAAAAATAATTATATCGAAGAACGCATTTGGGCAACAGCAGCCGACGGCACCAAAATTCCGATGTCGATTGTTTATCGCAAAGGGTTGAAAAAAGACGGTAAAAATCCAGTGTTGCAATATGCGTATGGTTCGTATGGTATGTCGATGGATCCTTATTTTTCATCAACACGTCTGTCGTTATTAGACCGTGGTTTTGTGTATGCGATTGCGCATATTCGCGGCGGGGAAGATTTAGGCCGTCAGTGGTATGAAAACGGAAAGTTGTTGAAGAAGAAAAACACATTCACGGATTTCATTGATTGTTCAAAATATCTGATTGCAGAAAAATGGACATCACCGGAACATTTATACGCAGAAGGTGGTTCCGCGGGCGGATTGCTGATGGGTGCAGTTGCCAATATGGCTCCCCAATTGTATAACGGCATTATTGCGCAAGTTCCTTTTGTAGATGTAATGACAACAATGCTCGATGATTCCATTCCACTGACGACTGGAGAATATGATGAATGGGGAAATCCTAATGATCAAAAATATTACGATTACATGCTGTCGTATTCGCCGTACGATAATGTCAAAGCACAAGCGTATCCTAATATGTATGTATCCACTGGTTTACACGATTCCCAAGTGCAATATTGGGAGCCGGCAAAATGGGTCGCCAAATTGCGGGTCATGAAAACCAACGACAAGCAATTGTTTCTCGATACCAATATGGACGCCGGTCATGGCGGGGCTTCAGGGAGATTTGAAGCATTGAAAGAGCTCGCAAAGGAATTTACATTTTTGCTAGATTTAGAAAAAATTAAAAGCTAGTTCGAAATTTTTTGTTAGATTTGCAAGGATTTGAGATCAACGGTATTGCTACCAAATCTCGATTAACTATTTTTTTATGAAAGAAGAAATAAAAGCCTACAATAATGTCTTGGAATTAATAGGAAATACACCTCTTATTAAGCTCAATAAGGTTACCGAGAACTTAGAAGGTAATTTTTATGCAAAGGTAGAAGCATTTAATCCGGGTCATTCAACTAAAGATAGAATTGCTTTATATATTATTGAAGAAGCTGAAAAGCGTGGCATTCTTTCTCCTGGCGATACCATCATAGAAACTACATCGGGAAATACCGGTTTCAGTCTTGCAATGGTTAGCATTATTAAAGGCTACCATTGTATTCTTGCTGTAAGCTCAAAATCTTCGAAAGATAAAATTGACATGCTCCGCAGTTTAGGGGCTAAAGTATATGTTTGTCCAGCACACGTTTCTGCCGATGACGATCGTTCCTATTACAGCGTTGCCAAACGTTTGCATGAGGAAACAAAAGGTTCGGTATACATCAACCAATATTTTAATCAACTCAACATCGACGCGCATTACCAGACAACTGGTCCTGAAATTTGGGAGCAGACACAAGGTAAAATTACACATTTGGTGGCATGTAGCGGAACCGGCGGAACCATTTCCGGTACTGCAAAATATCTGAAAGAGCAAAATCCGAATATCCGTATATTAGGTGTTGACGCTTTCGGCTCGGTATTAAAGAAATACCATGAAACCAAAGAATTCGACAACAAAGAAATTTATCCATACAGAATTGAAGGTTTGGGGAAAAATCTTATTCCAACCGCTACTGATTTTGATATGATTGATAAATTCATGAAGGTGACCGATGAAGAAAGCGCCCATGTAACGCGTGAAATCGCTAAAAAAGAAGGATTGTTTGTTGGTTATACTTCAGGTGCCGTGATGCAAGCGATACGACAATACGCCGAAGAAGGCGAATTTAATGCAAGCAGTAATGTAATCGCCATTTTCCCGGATCACGGTTCACGGTATTTGAGCAAAGTATTCAGCGATGATTGGATGAGCGATCAAGGTTTCTTCGACAGCGTCAATGCTGAGGAAGTGCAGAAGATTGAATTTATAAAATAATTGATAATTAACAATTGATAATTAAAAAAGTCCCTTAGTTGGGACTTTTTTTGTTTAATAGACCATTAATATTAACTCCATTAAGGGTCATTTGAATATTAAAGACCTCAAGAATAACCCAATGCTTTATATTTGTCAGGAGCGAATTATCAATTGTTAATGATCAATTATCAATTAATTTTCCTCCATTGTATGATACACATTCTGCACATCATCGTCTTCCTCAATCTTTTCCAATAATTTCTCCACATCAGCTACCTGAGCTTCCGTCAAACCACCTTTCATCACTTGTGGAATTCTCTCAAAGCCTGAAGATAAAATTTCCAGTTTTCTGTTTTCCAATTCTTTCTGAATGGCACCGAAACTTTCGAAAGGTGCATAAATCAAAATTCCGTCTTCATCTTCAAACACTTCTTCAGCACCGAAATCAATCAACTCCAATTCTAATTCTTCAGGATCGAGTCCTGCTGACGGGATGCGGAAATTGCACGTATGATCAAACATAAATTCTACCGAACCTTGCGTTCCCATCGTTCCGTTGCATTTGTTGAAATAGCTTCTGATATTCGCCACCGTTCTGTTGTTGTTATCAGTAGCGGTTTCAATCAAGATCGCAATGCCATGTGGCGCGTAACCCTCAAACAATACTTCTTTATAATTCGCGGTGTCTTTATCCGTTGCTTTTTTGATGGCACGTTCGACGTTCTCCTTCGGCATATTGGCAGCCTTCGCATTCTGGATTACGGCACGCAATCTCGAGTTGGCTTCCGGATTCGGTCCGCCTTCTTTTACCGCCATCACGATGTCTTTTCCAATTCTTGTAAACGCTTTCGCCATCGCTGACCAACGCTTCATTTTTCTTCCTTTGCGGAATTCAAACGCTCTTCCCATTGCTTAGTTTTATTTTATGGTAAAAAAAAATATTTGGTTGTTTAGCTAACACAGATTTGCACAGATTTTAATCCGTGTAATCTGTAAAGTCTGTGTTATAATCATTTCTTATAGAACGGTAATTTTACCACTTGCGCAGCCACAGCATTCTTACGGATTCTGATATAAATGTCACTATCTACAGCACTATGCTCCATTGTAACATAACCCAAACCAATACCAATACCCAAAGTAGGCGACATCGTACCCGAAGTCACAACGCCAATGAGGTTTCCAGCAGCATCCACAATTTCATAATCCTGACGCGGCACCGCACGTTCCTGCATTTCAAAACCAACAAGTTTTCTCTTAACGCCTTTTTCTTTTTGTCTTTTCAAGCTTTCAGAATTCACAAACTCCTTATTGAATTTCGTGATCCAGCCCAAACCAGCTTCCAACGGAGAAGTCGTATCATTAATATCATTTCCATACAAACAAAATCCCATTTCCAAACGCAACGTGTCCCGCGCCGCCAATCCGATAGGCTTAATTCCGTAAGCGGCTCCGGCTTCAAATACTTTATTCCATAGCATTTCAACTTCTGAATTTTTGCAGTAAATTTCTAATCCTCCAGAACCGGTGTAGCCTGTCGCAGAAATGATTACATTATCAATACCAGCAAACGGACCCACTTCAAAATGGTAATAAGCAATCGCACTCAAATCAACCGAGGTCAATGATTGCATCGCTTCAACCGCTTTTGGACCTTGAATCGCCAACAAAGAATAATCATCCGAAAGGTTGCGCATCTCCACATTCATATCATTGAAACTCGAAATCCAATTCCAATCTTTCTCAATATTCGAAGCATTCACGACCAGCAAATACTGATCTTCCTTCATGCGATACACAATCAAATCATCCACAATACCACCATCGCGATTCGGCAAACAAGAATATTGTGCACGCCCAATCGTCAAAGTTGAAGCGTCGTTCGAAGTCACTTTCTGAATCAACGCCAACGCATTGTCACCCGTCAATAAAAATTCACCCATGTGCGACACATCGAAAACCCCAACACCATTGCGCACCGTTTCGTGCTCGGCATTGACACCTTCATATAAAATCGGCATATTGTAACCGGCAAACGGAAGCATTTTAGCTCCAAGACTTTCATGGATGTGGGTGAGCGCTGTGTTTTTCATTGTGGTGTGGAATTAAATTTAAAGCCGCTAATTTATTCAAAAAATCTCAATTTATAAGACCGAAAAATGTAAAAATCGCATTATTTTTCAGAAGCTAATCCCGCTATTCATTGCAATCTCAGACGCCGAACTCCGGCGCCCGAGGATTTCCATTGCTGTCGGGGCTAGGGCTGCAAGTTTCCATTCAAAATTGTTGTAATTTTACTAATGCACTCAAAGTACAACCTCATGAATCTTCCCATTCCAATCCACCAAAAAGAAGCCGCCGAACGATACAAACCAATCCAGCCCAAAACCCACAAAGGCATGCAAGGGCACGCGCTACTCATCGGCGGAAGCTATGGTAAAATAGGAGCGGTAAGTCTCGCTGCAAAAGCGGCACTCAAAACCGGCTGCGGATTGGTGACGGCATTCCTTCCAAAATGTGGTTATGACATTATTCAAATTTCAATTCCTGAAGTCATGGTGGTTACCGATTCGGAAGAAAAATACATTTCCAAAATAAAATTTAAAATCGAACCACAAGCCATCGGTCTCGGTATGGGAATCGGACAGAAAGCCAAAACCCAAATAGCACTTCATCAATTCCTCACAACCAACAAAACGCCATTAGTCATCGATGCAGACGCATTAAATTGTATTGCACAAAATCCTGATTGGCTTTCATTATTGCAACCCGGAACCATACTGACGCCGCATCCCAAAGAACTCGAACGGCTTATAGGAATTTCAGAAACCGATGCAGAAAAGCGCCAAAAGACGATTGATCTTGCAACAAAATACAACTTGATTATCGTCATGAAAGGCGCACCCACCAAAGTCATCAACGGCACTACGATTTATGAAAACACTACAGGAAATGCTGCATTGGCAACCGCTGGAAGTGGCGATGTGTTAACAGGGATGATTACAAGTTTGCTCGCCCAATCCTACACACCAATTGATGCGGCGATTTTAGGTGTTTACCTTCACGGAAAAACGGCTGACATTGCGTTGCCTGAAATGGGTTACCAATCGTTCATTGCATCAGATATCATCAATCACATCGGAAAAGCGTATTTGAGTTTAGGAACTTTGTAGGAAAGCTTTGAGTTCATCGTAAGTCTTGATCTTCACACTGACTTTAGGTTTGCCCAAAACACTTTCAATCTGCGTTGGAATCGGAAGTTCAATCTGCAGAACTGGTTCTACAACATCAAGAAATTTAATCGGATGTGCCGTTTCTAGGAAAATTCCAATCGCATCTTGGTGATTTCGCAGTTCTTTTTTCAATCCCAAATAGCCAACGGCGCCGTGAGGCTCGGCAATATATCCAGCATTTTTATAGATATCTTTTAAAGCTTGGGTTGTAGTTTCGTCGTCATAAGAAAACGAAGAGAAATCCTTTTTGAATGCATTCAAGTCGTTATTGTACAATTCCTGAATGCGTATAAAATTACTAGGATTTCCAACATCCATGGCGTTTGAAATGGTCGCTTTCGAAGGTTTGGGTTCGTATTTTCCGGTTGTCAAAAATTGTGGCACTGTATCATTCACGTTAGTGGAAGCGACAAAATGCGCGATTGGTAATCCTAATTTCTTAGCCATGATTCCGGCACAGATATTCCCGAAATTGCCACTTGGACAAGAAAAAACCATCGCTTTATTTTGAGATTTCAATTGTTTATACGCAAAGAAGAAGTAAAACATCTGGGGCAGCCAGCGCGCAATATTAATCGAATTCGCGGAAGTCAAATTTTTATAACCCAGACTGTCATCTAAAAATGCTTTTTTAACCATGTCCTGGCAATCGTCAAAAACACCATCAACTTCAAGCGCTCGGATATTTTGTCCAAGCGTTGTGAGCTGCCGTTCTTGAATGTCGCTGACTTTTCCCGACGGATATAAAATAACGACATCAACACCTTCAACGCCTAAAAAACCACTAGCAACGGCACCGCCTGTATCACCTGAAGTTGCCACCAAAACAGTATTCGTACTGTCTTTTTTATCCTGATTGAAATACGCAAGGCAACGCGACATGAATCGAGCACCGACATCTTTAAACGCCATTGTTGGACCGTGATACAATTCCAAAGCGTAAATTCCTTCTTCGACTTTTACTGTCGGAAAATCAAAGCATAAGGTTTCCGCAATGATTTGCTTCAGGTCGACTTCAGGAATTTCATCACCGACAAATTGTTTGATGGCTTCAAAAGCAATTTCTTCATTATTTAAATTTTCAATATTGTTAAAAAAACCAGCTGGAAGTTTTGCAATGCTTTCGGGAAAATACAAACCCTTATCAGGTGCCAAACCTTGAATTACCGCTTCTTCAAATGACACTTTTGGTGCATTATGATTTAAACTATAATATTTCATTACTTATGTTTTAAAACACAGATTTCTCAGATTGTCACAGATTTTAAATCCGTGGAATCCGTGAAGTCCGCATTATATTATTTTAACGCCTTCCGAATTGATTTTAGAAACATGAATTTCATAAGGAATTTCAGTGCCGTTAAATATTTCACGCATCGCGTCGGCTACTTTTTCTGCAATATCAATGCCTTTACTCAATGCAAATATTGACGGACCTGAACCGGAAATCCCGGAACCTAAAGCGCCATTAGCCAATGCAGCCTGCTTAACTTGGTTAAAATGTGGAATGAATGGTCCGCGCAAAGGCTCTACGATGTCATCATGCAGCGAACGACCAATCAGATCGTAATCGCTCGTATACAATCCGGCGACCAAACCGCCAACATTGCCCCATTGTGTAATCGCGCTTTTCAAAGAAACCATTGGTTGTAACACCGCACGCATTTCAGAAGTCTTGAGTTCAATTTGTGGGTGAATGACTGTTGCGTATAAGTCGCTTGGACTTTCAATTCGAATAATATCCAAAGGATGGGAACTTCTCACAATGGTAAACCCACCGCATAGGGCAGGAGCCACGTTATCGGCATGCGCGCTTCCGCTGGCTAAAACTTCGCCTTGCATCGCAAAATACACGAGTTCTTTTCGGGAGTATGGTCTGCCTGCGAGTTCATTGATTCCAAAAACCGCTCCGGCGGCACTCGCGGAACTGCTTCCGATGCCGCTACCGGCTTTTATTTTTTTGTAGATCTCAATCTCGAATCCGTAATCGATATTCAATGCTGTCAATAAAGCCAACCCTGCGACACCAGCGACATTCTTTTCTGTTTCCAGTGGTAAATCAGCACCGTCAATTTTGGTGATGCGGATGCCTTTCCGTTCAGATTTTCGAATAATCATTTCATCGCCAACACCATCAAGGCATAATCCCATGACGTCGAAACCGCAAGAAAGGTTGGCGATTGTGGCTGGGCAGAAGAGTTTTATTTCCATTTTTTTAGGTTCTGAGGCTCTACGGTTCTAAGGTTCTGAGGCCTTAGTACCTTAGAACCTTAGCGCCTTAGCACCTTATTTTACACATTTCCAATCCTAACCACATCCGCAAAAATTCCTGAAGCGGTAACGGCCGCACCGGCACCGGCACCTTTAATCAATAAAGGTTGATCGACGTAACGATCGGTGTAGAATTGGACGATATTGTCTTTTCCTTCGAGGTTGTAAAACGGACTATCCGACGGAATAAATTGCAAGCCAACACTCGCTTTACCATTTTCAAAGGAAGCCACAAATTTTAATCGGCTGTTTTTTTGCTTGGCTTCCGCTAGCAGGTTTTCGAAATGGCTCGAGTGCTTGATTAGCGATTTGAAGAAATCTTCATTATTTGTTGTGTTCATGCATTCCGCAGGTAGGAACGAATTGTTCTGAATGTCGCTCATTTCCATTTCGTAACCGCTTTCACGGATTAGAATCAATATCTTACGAGCAACATCAACACCGCTTAAATCAATTTTTGGATCAGGTTCGGTAAATCCTTGAACACCTGCTTCTTTAACGACATCGTGAAAGCTGTAGGTGTCGCTGAAATTATTGAAAATGAAGTTCAAACTTCCAGACAAAACCGCATTGATTTTATTGATTTTATCACCTGATGCAATCAAATGTTTCAACGTATCAATGATCGGTAAACCGGCTCCTACATTAGTTTCAAACAAAAATGGCGCATTGAATTTTCTCGACAATTGCTTCAAATGGCTGTAGTTTTCATACGCCGAAGAGCATGCAATTTTGTTGCACGTTACGACAGCAATGTTCTTTGCCAAATATTGGTCATACGTATTCGCAATTATTTCATTCGCAGTGATATCAACGAAAATACTGTTGCGCAAATTGAGTTCTTGTACTTTTGAAACGAAAGCATCTTTGTTGGCGGTTTCTCCATTTTCGATTAATGCTGTCCAATCTTTGAGTGAAATCCCATCTTCATCAAAATGCATTTTTCTCGAATTCGAAATCGCAATCACACGCACGTTAATTTTGAGGTTGTCTTTCAAAAATTTCTTTTGCTGGTGAATTTGGTCTATGAATTTCTCTCCGACATTACCAACGCCCATCACAAAAAGATTCAATTGTTTGGTGTTGTCTTCAAAGAAACGTTCGTGTAACGTATTCAGCGCTTTCTTGACATCGCGTTCGTTGATCACGACCGATATATTTCGTTCGGAAGCGCCTTGAGCAATCGCCCGAATATTGACATTATTTTTCCCTAAAGTGCTAAACATCTTGCCGCTCAACCCTTGATGATTTTTCATACTTTCACCAACCAACGCTACAATACAGAGATCTTTTTCGACAATGCATGGGTCGATTTTGTTCTGTGCGATTTCGAGTTCAAACGCCCTATTAATTGAAACTTCAGCTTTATTAGCGTCCGAATTTAAAATCCCGATACAAATCGAATGCTCAGAAGAAGCCTGTGTAATAAAAATCACATTGATGCCTTCTTGTGATAAAACTTCAAACAGACGTTTCGACGAACCGGAAACGCCGATCATTCCTGAGCCTTCCAGTGTCAACAGCGCAATTTTATCGATGTGTGAAATGCCTTTGATGGGATTTTCTTTATCGCTAACCGTCGAAGTAATTAAGGTTCCGGCGGCTTCGGGTTCGAAAGTATTTTTGATTAATATTGGGATATTTTTCTTTAAAACGGGCTGAATTGTCGGCGGATATAAAACCTTAGCTCCAAAGTGCGACAACTCCATGGCTTCCTGATACGAAATGGTTTCGATGGGCTGGGCTTGCTTTACGATTTTTGGATTGGCGGTGAACATGCCGTTGACGTCGGTCCAGATTTCGAGTTGCGATGCATTGAGCGCGCCTGCTACTATTGCCGCCGTGTAATCGGAACCGCCGCGGCCTAAGGTTGTCGTGTTGCCATCTTCTGAAGAAGCAATGAAACCGGGCATTACGGTAACTGTATTTGACGTCGACTTAAAGAAATCGGCAATTAATTTGTTGGTGAGTTCAAAATTGACAATCGCTTTGCCAAAATGATTGTTGGTTTTAATCACTTCGCGGCTGTCCTTATAATCCGAATGCTTGATCTTTTGCTGTAAAGCTTTGGCGATGATTTGTGATGAAAGTAATTCTCCGAAACTCAATATCGTGTCGGAAGTGCGGTTCGACAATTCGCCCAAAAGATAGCAACCGTCGAGTAGGGTTTTGAGATGGTTGATGTTGCTGTTGATGCTGTCGATGAGTTCACTTTGTTCAGACAATGAAATCAGTTGTTCAATGGCATCTTTGTGCTTCTTTTCAATTTGGCTTACAATTTCCTTGTAATTTTTATCTTTTGCTGCTGCATTTGAAGCCGCCAGCACCAACAAATCAGTAACGCCACTAAACGCCGAAACGACTACAACAAGTTGATCTTTTTTACAAGTTTGACCGACAATATCAAGGACAAGATTAATATTTTGAGCATTGGCTACTGAAGTTCCGCCAAATTTTAATACGTTCATTTTCAATTTATTTTTAAGTATGGTATTTAAAAGACAAGTTTAACTTTTTCTCATCAGAAAAAAATAACGAAGGATGATATGTGATTTTTTACCCCAATGGGGTTGTAGTCGTTGATGTCACAGTGGTCACAACCCAAGTTTTGGATGTCGTGTTGAAGTTTTTATTTGCACTGCTGTTAGCCATCATTTTTATGTTCAGAATTTCAAATGTAATGTAATTTGACTGACTATAAAAAATTGGAAATGATTTTTGCGAATTTTTCATTTTGCGTTGTGTTGAGTTTCAGAACCTTAAAATATGAACTGCATAAACCATCAAAATTGGGAAATCTTCAATAATTTGTAGAATATTATTAACAAACCTTGCTTTTTAAATATCGTTTATTGAATTTTGAAATCTCAATAAAACAGCTACATGGACAACATTCATTACATCACTTCAGATGTACTTTCACTAGAAAACATTCAGCAAATTATTAGTCAAAATTTTACGTTATCACTTTCTGAAGAAGCCAAAATCAACATTCAGAAGTGTCGCGAATATCTAGATCGAAAAATGCAGTCGCATGCGGATCCGATTTACGGCATCAATACCGGTTTTGGGTCGCTGTGTAATGTGAAGATTTCGAACGAAAACTTGTCGCAACTCCAGGAAAACCTCGTAAAATCGCATGCTTGTGGAACCGGCGAGTATGTGCCGCAAGAAATTGTGAAGCTAATGCTTTTGTTGAAAATCCAATCGCTAAGTTATGGTTATTCGGGCGTGCAACTGGTCACCGTAGAACGGCTGGTTGATTTTTACAACCATGATGTGCTGCCAGTCATTTTTACGCAAGGCTCCTTGGGCGCTTCCGGAGATTTGGCTCCATTGGCGCATTTGTCGTTGCCGCTTTTGGGCGAGGGCGAAGTTTGGTTTAAAGGTGAAAAGGTGCATGCTAGTAAAATAATGCAAGAATTCGGGTGGTCAGGCATCACATTGCAGTCGAAAGAAGGATTGGCATTGCTCAACGGGACACAATTTATGAGCGCATATGGTGTACATATTTTGATTAAAGCATTGAAATTCTCTTGGCTGGCCGATCTGATTGCTTCCATTTCATTAGAAGGATTCGACGGCAGGAAAGAACCTTTCAATGAATTGATACATTATATACGTCCACACAAAGGTCAAATTATCACTGCGAAAAGGATGCTTGATTTTCTGGAAGGCAGTGAAATCATCGTTCAACAGAAAGTGCATGTTCAGGATCCGTATTCGTTTCGTTGTATTCCGCAAGTGCACGGCGCTTCAAAGGATGCATTGGATTATGCGCGTAAAGTTTTTAAAACAGAAGTTAATTCTGTCACCGACAATCCAAATGTTTTTATTGAAAGCGATGTGATTATTTCAGGTGGTAATTTTCACGGGCAACCGTTGGCATTGGCGCTTGATTTTCTTGGTATAGCATTGGCGGAACTTGGAAGCATTTCTGAAAGAAGAACCTACCAGTTGATTTCTGGATTGCGTGGACTGCCAGCATTTTTGGTTGACAATCCGGGTTTGAATTCGGGTTTCATGATTCCACAATACACGGCTGCAAGTATCGCGAGCCAAAACAAACAGTTGGCTACGCCTGCTAGTATTGACAGTATCGTTTCCTCAAACGGGCAGGAAGATCACGTGAGCATGGGTGCGAACGCAGCTACGAAATGTCTGCGGATTATGGACAATCTCGAACGTATTCTTGCAATCGAATTGATGAATGCTTCTCAAGCCATAGCATTCAGAAACCCATTAAAGTCAAGTGAATTCATAGAATTGTTTTTGAAATCGTACCGCGCTGAAGTGCCTTTGGTAGCAGAAGACAGAATCTTGCATTATGACCTTGAAAATTCTGTCACGTTTTTGAACAGCTTTTTACTTGATGACAGTATTTTTGAATAGCTAATCATTCAAGCTTCCCAAAGTTTTATGCACTTTTCTTTTATGGCGCGTTTGTTTCAGTATGTTATCGCCTGAAATAATACTGATGTTGCCATCGATTTCGAACATCGCAAGTTTAACATCTTTGTAATGCGCAACGCCGTGCTCCCGCATCGCTTCGTCCAATTCTTCTGGAGTGATGCCAAGATTTGCCAAGGTCTTGAAATAGGGCTTGCCATCGTGAATCAGGATTTCGGGTTTGTCCTGAATTAAGTTTCTGATAAACCTAGAGTGAGCCATAATTTTTTTGAATATCATATTGATCACAAAAAGGGCAGACGCGGCTATGATGCCACTTGCTAAAGAGGTATTGCTTCCAACCATCGCATTCTGTACCGAATTACTGATCAGCAGTACCAGAATGATATCGGCGGTATTGAGTTGTGAAAGTTCCTTTTTACCAAAAATCCGCAAGGCGAAAACCATGAAAAAATATACCGCTACGCTACGCAGCATAACATCAAGGTACGGATTTCCGATGACAGGAAGCAAAGCCATTATATTTTACGGAGTAACATGGTGGTATGCATACACCGATAGATATCTTTCAGTTGGGTGATGCTCCAGTCTTTTTCAACCATTTTGGAAATGACTTTCGATTTATAACCGTCATTCAATGGTAACAAATTAAGCAGGACGCCATATTTGCTTTGCCCTAAAATACCACGGATCTGTTCGATTTTAAAGTGGTCGTTGATTTTGTTCAGAACGGATTTCGTAAACGGCCATTCCCAATCTTTATCGGTCTGAAACGGACGATAAATCGCACGCAGCACCTTGATCGGGAAGCTAGTTTCTAGTGGGTCGTAAGCGATTATAATACCGTTTGGACTTAATTTTTCTTTAAGTCTAGCGATCAATAAGTCGAAGTTTTCGAAATGATGCAACACACCGTAAGCATAGATGATATCGAAATTCGTATGGTGAAATTCAGGTGAAAAAAAATCGACAGCAATGGCTCGGGCGTTTTTACAGTTTTGCTTCTCAAGTCGTTGTTGGAGGCTTGCTATCGCAACATCACTGAGATCAATCCCGATATATTCTTTTGCGTTTTCAGCCATGTAAAGCGACAAAGCATTGCCGCGCAGACAACCCAAATCGAGTATTTTCTTATCACTCATATCGCCAAGCCAGATTTTATGTTCGTCATAAACCCGATCTTTGATGTCAAATTTTTTTCTGAAATCACTCAGTGCTCCGTTTCTGAATTTCGACCAAAGTGAAGAAACGAAATTCGTTTTACCGGCTTCATTTGAATTGTAAAATTCCTTCTGTTTCTTGTTGATTTCTAATATTTCCTCAGTACTTTTCATTGTTGGTGCGTGCGATTATTTGATGCAAATATAATATTTTGCTGTTAGTTATTGGTTATCGTTTGTCGGTTTTAGGCGTGACCACAAGGGTCGGGTTTTCCGCACTCGCTTTTTTGCCCCGAACGCCGGGGCAAAAAGAGCTCAGACAACGCTGCAACCCCTCACGTAACCTGGATTTCATACGGAACTTCAATTGAAAAGAGATGCCCTAGCCCCGATTACCTCACTAGCTTTTATTTTCATAGGAGTTCGGTGAATGCTAAAAAGCATTTGTAGTGAAAAGCCCACAGAGTAGCGAGGACTTGCAACGGATAGCGGGATTAGCTCCTAAAAAAAATCCCCGAAATGATTCGAGGATTTTTTATTCAATGTCAATTTATTATTTTGCAGGTTTTTCTGCTTTCTGAACTTTAACAGTAAGCTCTTGCGCACCTTCTTCAATGTCCATGTAAATCTCGTCGCCGGCACCAATTTTAGAAGTGATGATTTCTTCGGCCAAAGTGTCTTCAACATATTTTTGAATCGCTCTTTTTAAAGGTCTTGCTCCGAACTGACGGTCGAAACCTTTCTCAGCGATAAACGCTTTTGCAGCATCGGAAAGATTCAATTGATAACCCAATTCTGCAACGCGTGCGTATAGTTTTTTGAGTTCAATTTCAATAATCAAATCAATATGCTCTTTTTCAAGTGCATTGAAAACAATTACGTCATCGATTCTGTTTAAGAACTCCGGTGCGAAGGTTTTTTTCAATGCATTTTCGATGATGCTTTTCGAATTCTCGTCGGCTTGGGCTGTTTTGGCAGCGGTTCCGAAACCAACACCTTGGCCGAAATCTTTGAGCTGTCGTGCGCCGACATTCGATGTCATAATCACAATGGTATTTTTGAAATCGATTTTGCGTCCTAAACTGTCTGTCAAATAACCGTCATCCAAAACCTGCAATAGCATATTGAAAACATCTGGATGCGCTTTTTCGATCTCATCAAGCAATACCACGCAATATGGTTTTCTTCTCACTTTTTCGGTCAGTTGTCCGCCTTCTTCATAACCTACATATCCCGGAGGCGCTCCGACTAAACGTGAGATCGAGAATTTTTCCATGTATTCACTCATGTCGATACGAATCAATGCATCTTCAGAATCGAACAACTCTTTCGCCAAGACTTTCGCCAATTGCGTTTTCCCGACTCCGGTTTGACCTAAAAAGATAAACGAACCAATCGGCTTGTTCGGATCTTTCAGTCCGGCGCGGTTTCTTTGAATCGAACGTGCAATTTTTAGTACGGCTTCTTTTTGTCCAATAACTTTATTTTCAATAAGTTCCGGAAGCTTAGCTAATTTGTTGCTTTCCGTTTGCGCGATGCGATTTACGGGAATTCCTGTCATCATCGAAACCACATCAGCAACGTTATCTTCTGACACGATGATACGGTTGCTTTTTGAATCTTCCTCCCACTGTTCTTGGGCAATAGCCAAATCTTTTTCGATGCGTTTTTCGTCGTCTCTGAGTTTAGCAGCTTCCTCATATTTCTGTTTTTTAACGACAGAATTTTTCGATTCGCGTACTTCCTCGAGTTGGCGTTCCAATTCTAAAATTTGTTTTGGAACCTCGATATTGGTGATGTGAACGCGTGAACCTGCCTCGTCTAATGCATCAATAGCTTTGTCTGGAAGAAAACGTTCCGACATATATCGATTCGTCAATTTTACGCAAGCTTCAATCGCTTCCTGCGTATAGGTTACGTTGTGGTGATCTTCGTATTTGTTTTTGATATTATTTAAAATCGTGATGGTTTCCTCAACCGATGTTGGCTCGACAATAATCTTTTGAAAACGTCTTTCGAGTGCACCATCTTTTTCTATGTATTGACGATATTCATCTAAAGTCGTAGCACCAATACATTGTATTTCACCACGCGCCAAGGCTGGTTTGAACATATTCGACGCGTCCAGCGAACCCGTCGCGCCACCGGCACCGACAATCGTGTGGATTTCATCAATGAAAAGAATGATATCGTCGTTTTTCTCGAGTTCATTCATGACCGCTTTCATACGCTCTTCGAACTGTCCACGATATTTAGTTCCTGCAACAAGACTCGCCAAATCAAGTGTTACCACTCTTTTATTGAATAGGATTCTAGACACTTTTTTCTGGGTGATGCGAAGTGCTAAACCTTCAGCGATTGCAGATTTACCAACACCTGGTTCACCAATGAGCAACGGATTGTTTTTCTTACGTCGGCTAAGGATTTGAGAAACCCTTTCGATTTCTTTTTCACGACCGACTACAGGATCGAGTTTGCCTTCTTCAGCCATTTCGGTTAAATCGCGACCAAAATTATCCAAAACAGGCGTTTTAGATTTCTTATTTGATTTGTTGGCAGGATTATTAAAATTGCTTTCTTTTAAACTGTCATCTTGTCCAGAATCATCATTAAACGATTCGTTTTTCGGCAAGTTCTCTAAAAAATTATCTTCGTTTGGTGTCATATTGAGATATTGTTCTTTAGCTACGTCATAATCTATTTTCAGCTTATTGAGTAGTTTGGTGGTTGGATCGTTTTCGTTTCTTAAAATGCATAGAAGCAAGTGGGCTGTACTGATAGAGGTACTTTGAAAGACTTTCGCTTCTAAGAATGTCGTTTTTAAAGCACGTTCGGCTTGTCTTGTTAAATGCAGGTTTTTCTTTTCGTTACTAACAATGACGTTAGGATTCGCGGGGCTTAATATTTCAACTTTTCGGCGTAAATGATCTAAATCGATCGATAGATTGTTTAAAATCGTAATCGCTTTGCCGTTTCCATCTCTTAAAATCCCTAACATAAGATGTTCAGTGCCAATAAAGTCATGCCCTAAACGCAAGGCTTCTTCTTTACTGTACGTAATTACATCTTTGACTCTTGGTGAAAAATTATCATCCATATTGATTAAGGTTTGGTAATGTAAATTTAATGATTTGCAGTTGTTATTTCAAAAACTATTCCTCGTAAATCTACTGTCAGCTAATTGACAAAAAATTATTATAAGAAAACAGATTCAAGAAATTAACTTATTAACTGAAAATCGCGTTCATTTTGTTAATAAATCAAGTAAATTTTGTACTCAACTTATATACGAGAAATAGTCGAGAAAGGTTATATTAGCGGGATTTTTTAAACCAAAATAATTTTTAAAATATAGTATATGTCTGACGGAGAAAAGTTAATCCCTATTAACATCGAAGATGAAATGAAATCAGCCTACATCGATTACTCGATGTCGGTAATCGTATCAAGAGCACTTCCCGATGTTAGAGACGGCTTGAAACCTGTACATCGTAGAGTACTTTATGGAATGTATGATCTCGGCGTTTTTGCCAATAGGGCTCATAAAAAATCCGCTAGAATTGTCGGGGAAGTTTTGGGTAAATACCATCCACACGGAGATACTTCCGTATATGACGCGATGGTTCGTATGGCTCAAGAATGGAGTTTACGTTATTTATTAATCGACGGACAAGGGAATTTCGGTTCCGTTGATGGTGATAGTCCAGCAGCGATGCGTTATACTGAAGCCAGAATGAAAAAAATGTCGGAAGACATTATGGCAGATATTGATAAGGAAACGGTTGATTTTCAATTGAATTTTGATGATACCTTATACGAGCCAAAAGTAATGCCGACGCGTGTTCCTAACTTGTTAATCAATGGTGCTTCTGGAATTGCCGTAGGTATGGCAACAAACATGGCGCCGCACAACTTAACCGAAGTCATTAATGGAACATTAGCTTACATCGATAATAACGACATCGAGATCGATGAATTAATCAATCATATCAAAGCGCCCGATTTTCCAACCGGTGGTGTAATATATGGTTATGAAGGCGTTAAAGAGGCTTTCAAAACCGGACGCGGAAGAATCGTCATGCGCGCTAAAGTGAATTTTGAAGAAGTTGATGGGCGGGAATCGATCATTGTTACTGAAATTCCCTACCAAGTCAATAAGGCAGAAATGATTAAGAAAACTGCCGACTTAGTCAATGATAAAAAAATCGATGGTATCGCGAACATCCGTGATGAATCAGATCGAAACGGAATGCGTATCGTTTACATTTTAAAACGTGACGCGGTACCAAATGTCGTTTTAAATACCTTATATAAATTCACACAATTACAATCTTCTTTCAGCGTCAATAATATCGCATTGGTAAAAGGCCGTCCGCAAATGTTGAATCTCAAAGATTTGATTCATTATTTTGTCGAACACCGTCATGATGTTGTGGTTCGTAGAACCCAATTCGACTTGCGTAAGGCTGAAGAGCGAGCACACATTTTAGAAGGTTTGATTATCGCTTCAGACAATATCGATGAAGTAATCGCTTTGATTCGTGGCTCTAAAAACACGGAAGAAGCGCGTGAAAAATTGATGGAACGTTTCAATCTCTCTGACATCCAATCGCGGGCGATCGTCGAAATGCGTTTGCGCCAATTGACGGGTCTGGAACAAGACAAATTGAGAGCGGAATACAACGATATCATGAAATTAATCGAAGAATTGAAAGCCCTATTGGCCAGTAAAGAACTTCGAATGGAATTAATTAAAACTGAACTCATCGAAATCAAAGACAAATACGGTGACGAACGTCGTTCAACGATTGAATATTCTGGTGGCGACGTAAGTATCGAAGATTTGATTGCCGATGAAAATGTAGTCATTACAGTTTCCCACGCAGGTTACATTAAAAGAACAAACCTTACGGAATACAAAACACAAAACCGAGGTGGAGTAGGTCAGAAAAGCGCTGGAACGCGTGACCAAGATTTCTTAGAACAGATGTTCGTAGCTACCAATCACCAATACATGATGTTCTTCACGCAAAAAGGAAAATGCTTCTGGATGCGTGTTTATGAAATCCCGGAAGGCAGTAAAACCGCCAAAGGAAGAGCGTTACAAAACTTAATCAACATTGAAAGTGATGATAAGGTAAAAGCATTTATTTGTACACAAGACCTCAAGGACCAAGACTATATCAACAGTCATAACCTCGTGATGGTGACGAAAAAAGGTCAGGTCAAGAAAACATCACTCGCGAAATATTCAAAACCACGTGTTAATGGTGTTGCCGCAATTACGATCAAAGAAGGCGATGAACTATTAGGTGCGCAATTAACCAACGGAGAAAGCCAGATCATCATGGCGGTTAAATCCGGTAAACTGGTTCGATTCGAGGAAACCAAAACCCGTCCGATGGGAAGAACCGCTTCCGGAGTGCGCGGAATCACTTTAAAAGATGAATCTGATGAAGTAATCGGAATGGTTACCGTAAACGACATGAGCAGTGAAATCCTAGTGGTTGCTGAAAACGGTTATGGAAAACGTTCGAGTTTAGATGAGTACAGAATTACCAATCGTGGTGGAAAAGGTGTCAAAACCCTAAACATTACAGAGAAAACCGGAAAATTAATTTCGATAAATTCCGTTACCGATAACGACGATTTAATGATCATCAACAAATCTGGATTAACGATCCGAATGGCTGTTGAAGATTTGCGCGTCATGGGTAGAGCGACACAAGGTGTCAAACTGATTAATATCAAAGGAAACGATTCAATCGCCGCCGTGGCTAAAGTCATGAAAGACGATGTCGTAGAAGACGAAGTGATTCTTGACGAAAACGGTGAAATCATTCCAGTAGAAACCATCGAAAGAGTAAAGCCAGTTTTAGAAATTCTCGAAGATGACGGCGCTGAAGATGACGACGATGACGAGGATGATGTAGAAATTGAGGATGAAGATGATGCCGATGACGCAGAAGACGATAACGAAGAATAAACCATTAAATATAAGTTCAATGAAAAGTAAATATGTAATACTTGCTTCAGCATTCCTGATATCGGTTAGCAGTTTTGCGCAAAAAGACCAGATTAAAGCCGCTGAAAAATCCTTAAAGAATGGAAACGCCGCAGAAGCTGTTGCGACTTTAAAACAAGCAGAATCTTCAATTGGCAGTGCTACCGATGCCGAAAAAGCACAGTACTATTTTGTCAAAGGAAACGCTATGGCTGACTTGGCCAAGAAAAAAGTCGAAACTGGGAAAAACCTCTCAGGAGCCGCCAAAGCGTATCAAGAAGTACTTACTATAGAAAAAACTTCAGGCAAATCAAAATACTCAGCCGATGCCACGACAGCCATGGCAGAGATGAAAAACCAATTGATCAATGCCGCTGTAGAAGCTGGAACGGCTAAAAATTATATGTCGGCTTCTGATTTACTTTATCAGGCTTATGAGATTGACAAATCCGATATGGATAAGTTGTATTATGCAGCCAATTATGCCATCAATGCTCAAAACTTTGATCGAGCATTATCTTTGTATGATGAACTCATAAAACAAAACTATTCAGGTGAAGGAATGAACTACTATGCTAAAAGTGCCGTCAACGAACAGGAAGAATTTTTTGGTGCAAACGCTGCCGCAAAAACAGATCGCGATACGAAAGTGCGTTTGAAATTGTATACAAATCCAAGAGATGAAAAAGTACCTTCGAAAAGAGGTGAAATCTATAAAAACATCGCACTGATCCTTGTACAGCAAGGCAAAACGGAAGAAGCCAAAAAAGCACTGGCTACGGCACGAGAAGCCAATCCAGATGACACCTCAATCACGCTGACGGAAGCCAACGTATACTTGGAACTCAACGATTTTGTGACTTATAAAAGATTGATCACCGATGTACTAGCGAAAAATCCTAATGATGCTGATTTGGTGTATAATTTAGGGGTTATCGCTGCGAAAACGGATCCGGTTGAAGCAGAAAAACATTATAAAAGAGCAATCGAAGTAAAGCCTGATTTCACAAACGCTTATTTGAATCTAGCGATCCTAAAACTCGATGCCGACAAAAAAATCATTGAAGAAATGAATAAATTGGGTACTTCAGAAAAAGACAACAAACGCTACGAAGTATTGAAAAAACAAAGAACCGATATGTTCAATGGTGCGCTTCCTTATTTAGAGAAAGCATATGAACTCGACGCCAAAAACGAGGACGTCGCCAACACTTTACTCAATGTTTACGGCGCGCTCGAAATGACCGATAAGAAGAAAGCACTGAAAGCAAAAATGGGAAAATAGACTTCCGAAATATAGTATAAAAGAAAAACCTGTCAATTACGACAGGTTTTTTTATTTAACACAGATTTTCACGGATTTAATCTTTGCTAATCTGTGGCACGAAGTACTTAACCGAACTGGCGAAGCAAATCTGTGTTTGCCTTTATATCATTTTTTTAATCACCCGCAACTTATGCGTATGCCGATTCGTTTCCGCATTGTAAATCCCCAAATGATCCAGCCTGTCAATGCGCACCTTGCCACTAGAATGAATGATGTAATTGTCATCCATGATGATCCCAACATGAATGATCTTGCCTTCCTCATTGTCAAAAAACGCCAAATCGCCGGGTTCGCTTTCTTCAATAAAACTCAGCGCTTCACCTTCGGCAGCCTGCTGTGAAGCATCGCGCAGCAAACGATAACCATTAAGCTTGTAAACCATTTGCGTGAAACCCGAACAGTCAATTCCGAACGGTGTTTTGCCGCCCCACAAATAAGGCGCATTCAGATACATAAACGCAGTGTTGATTAAATTCGACTTGGGTTTGACACCGCTGATTTTCATGCCCTCAAAATCAAATCCCGAAATATTGATATCTTGGTGATTCAAAAACGACAACGAAGCGCCAAGCGGAATCGGCATCAGTAAATTATTACGAGAAGTGATGTATTCTACGAGATCCGAATTCAAAATAACCGCATCCTCACTGAGTTGGTTGTATTGCTCTTTGGATATTGGCTGAAACTGTTTCGAATCGATCCAACCTTCATAACCATCATATTGCAGTTTGATTTTAGCCCATTGTTTCAAAGATTCCAGCACCTCAAAATGCTCCCCAAACAATACTTGGGAAACAATCTCGCTTCGGTCATTCGAATCCGCGCGCAAAGGAATAATGGCTAAATTACAAATCCCAAACATTTTGCTATTTTAAATTTTAAATTATAAATTTTGAATTTTAGGAGCCGGGAACCTGCTATCCGCTATAGTCCTCACTGCGTTCCGGGCTGTCGCTGCTATCAGGGCTAGCGCATCTCGTAATAGAGAACGCCCATTTAAATCGCTAGACCAGTTCGCAAAAGCTCGGGTCAAAATTTAAAATTCAAAATAATTTTTTAATTCCTTTCAATCACAATCGCCGAAGCACCGCCGCCGCCATTACAAATCGCAGCCGCACCAATTTTTGCATTGTTTTGTTCCAACACATTAATCAAAGTAATGAGGATGCGCACACCCGAACAACCCAACGGATGTCCCAAAGAAACCGCACCTCCATTTACATTCACCTTATCATTGTCCAATCCTAAAAGCTGTGCATTTGCCAAGCCAACGACGGCAAAAGCTTCATTGAATTCAAAGAAATCCACATCGCTCAATCGCATACCTGCTTTCTCCAGCGCTTTCGGTAACGCTTTCGCAGGCGCTGTTGTAAACCATTTTGGTTCCTGCGCCGCATCGGCATAACTTACAATCGTAGCTAAGGGTTTCAATCCCATCGCTTTTGCTTTTTCTTCACTCATCAACACCACCGCGCCCGCGCCATCATTTATGGTCGAAGCATTCGCGGCAGTAACGGTTCCTTCTTTCGTAAAAACAGCACTTAAAGTTGGAATCTTATCAAGTTTTACATTCGTGTATTCTTCATCTTGAGTCACCATGATCGGTTCGCCTCGACGCTGAGGGACTGCAACCGGAACCACTTCATTGTTAAATTTTCCAGCTTCCCAAGCTTTAGCGGAGCGCTCATAGGATTGGATTGCGAAAGCATCTTGCTGTTCTCTTGTAATGTTGTATTCTGCAGCACATAAGTCAGCAGAAACGCCCATCGCATTATTATCGTAAGCATCTTGCAAACCATCGCGTTGCATTCCATCCACCATCGAGGTCGGACCGAATTTGACACCGTTTCTAAGGTTCATATAATGTGGAATCAAACTCATGTTCTCCATGCCACCAGCGACAACGATTTCGGCATCACCAGCCATAATCGCCTGCGCACCTTGCATCACCGCTTTCATTCCAGAAGCACAAACTTTATTGATGGTCGTTGCGATTACTGTATTGGGCAGTCCTGCATATAAAGCCGCCTGACGTGCCGGTGCCTGACCAACACCAGCCTGAATTACGTTGCCCATAATCACTTCATCAACCAAGTTCGGATCTAAATTGATTTTATCCAGAGCACCTTTGATAGCTGCTGCACCCAAATGGGGCGCCGATACTGTTGATAAAGCACCCATAAAACTTCCAATTGGCGTTCTTGCTGCGGAAACGATAACTACTTTTTTGTTCATGACGAAAAATGGTTTGTTTAATTTGGTTGCGAATTTAATCATTTTAGCGAAAAAGTAAATTACATTTTGGGAAAACTTTGCAACCTTTCAGGTATGCCGGATAATGAATTACCTGCCGTGAAGCCAAAAGTCAAAATGAGAAAAGTCATAGATGCAACGGTTATTCTAATTATAGAAGTTCATTTTAGTGCTTTATTTCCCAATTAAAAAAGCTATACAATTGATTGCTAACGATTTTTATTAAACACTTAAAAAAACGTGCGGAATAATTTGTAATATATAGAATAGAAAGTTACATTTGCAACCGCTTAAATAATCACACGTTCTTTAAGTTTGGAGAGTTGCCTGAGTGGCCGAAAGGACATGTTTGCTAAACATGCGTATGGGAAACTGTACCAAGGGTTCGAATCCCTTACTCTCCGCAAAATTTCATTGATGTTGGAATTTTAAACTTTAGCTTTCGGGGTGTAGCGTAGCCCGGTTATCGCGCCTGCTTTGGGAGCAGGAGGCCGCAGGTTCGAATCCTGCCACCCCGACCAATAAACTTTTACATTTCAAGTTTTTAAAGAAAAATGGGTGCATAGCTCAGCTGGATAGAGCACCTGCCTTCTAAGCAGGCGGTCGAAGGTTCGAATCCTTCTGCGCTCACAAAAAGCCTTTCGATTCGGAAGGCTTTTTTGTTTTTATAAGTTGTGTAAACAATGAAAAAAGGCTGTAATGAACGTTCATTACAGCCTTTTTAATAATGCTAATTTGCGGTTTTACCTTTTGTTTACCACGAATTTTTGTTGGTAAGATTTATTGTCAATTTTGATGTCTAACACATACATGCCGTTCGAAAGGCTCGAAGTGTCGATCTTGTTGACGACTGTTGGCAGGTTGAGAATCGCTCTACCACTCATATCTAAGACTTTTCCGGAAATTGTATTGAATGTAAATGGAATGGAAACATTCAATTCATTTGAAGCAGGATTTGGATAGATGCTAAATGTTGAAGCTGAAAAGATTTCCGTACTCAAAGGCACCAATGGCAACGGAATCAAATCACCACCCGAAGCCAAAGCAACCCATAAACCAAAAGCAGGTCCGTTGCTATTGTTAGCAGGATTCAAAAATCCGCTAGCAAGAACGGTTAATGCTTGTCCTTGCAAAGCTAAAGTTTGCAATGGCGCGGCATAAGTGGCGACCACTACTGTTCCCGTTGCGTCGGTAACATTTAAAGTATAATCGGCTGTTGGCAGTTCTAAATAATTGGAAGTAAATTCTGGAAATGAAATATCATTTACAATAGTTCCCGCTGGAATACTGGTTTCAACCACATCTACCGTTGGTGCATCAGTAGAACCATGATTCACAAGGATATCGGTATTGCTTGCTCCGGAAGCTGTTTCTCGTCCTTGAGCAAACACAGATAATTCAAAAGCTTGGCTTGGAGTATAGCCTGTTGGACTTACAATACCGTTAGCAACGACGATATAAGTCTCACCTTGCGTCAATGTTGGAGCAATATTATAGATACTTTGTGCAACCGAAGTACTTGTGCTTGGCGCTACATCAATTTGAATTGGTGTTCCTGCTGGCGCATCAATAAATGGTGTGGCAGTTCTGAATTTGAAATTGTCCAGTAACAACGATCCGTTCAAATACACATCAACAAATTCTGCTGCAGCATCCGCGGAGTTGTGGATTACTTGAACACGAGCCGTAGGCGCTGGTGGCGTTACCAATGGCAACGGAATCAAATCACCACCCGCGGTCGAAGCTACCCATAAACCAAAACCAGGTCCGTTGCTGTTGTTAGCAGGATTCAAAAATCCACTGGCAAGAACCGTTAAAGCTTGGCCTTGCAGTCCCAATGTTTCTAGCGGAGCGGCATAAGTAGCAACGACAACAGTTCCCGTTGCATCTGTAACATCCAAAGTATAGTCTGCTGTTGGAAGTTCTAAATAATTGGATGTGAAATTTGGAAACGAAATATCGTTTACAATAGTTCCCGCTGGAATACTGGTTTCAACCACATCTACCGTTGGTGCATCAGTAGAGCCATGATTCACAAGTATGTCGGTATTGCTTGCTCCGGAAGCTGTTTCTCGTCCTTGCGCAAACACAGATAGTTCAAAAGGTTGGCTTGGCGCGTAGCCTGTTGGACTTACAATACCGTTAGCAACGAGGATGTAAGTCTCACCTTGCGTCAATGTTGGAGCAATATTATAAATACTCTGTGCCACGGAAGTACTAGTGCTTGGCGCTACATCAATTTGAATTGGTGTTCCTGCTGGTGCATCAATAAATGGCGTGGCAGTTCTGAACTTGAAATTGTCTAGTAATAACGATCCGTTCAAGTATACATCGACAAATTCTGCAGCAGCATCCGCGGAGTTGTGGATTACTTGAACACGAGCCGTAGGCGCTGGTGGCGTTACCAATGGCAATGGAATCAAATCTCCACCCGAAGCCAAAGCAACCCATAAACCAAAAGCAGGTCCGTTGCTATTGTTAGCAGAATTCAAAAATCCGCTCGCAAGAACAGTCAAAGCTTGACCTTGTAGCGCCAATGTTTGTAAAGGAGCGGCATAGGTTGCCACAACTACTGTTCCCGTTGCGTCGGTAACATCTAAAGTATAATTGGATGTTGGCAGTTCTAAATAATTGGAAGTAAACTCTGGAAATGAAATATCATTTACAATAGTTCCCGCTGGAACACTAGTTTCAACCACATCTACGGTTGGTGCATCAGTAGAACCGTGATTCACAAGTATGTCGGTATTTCCTACTGCGGAAGCTGTTTCTCGTCCTTGAGCAAACACCGATAATTCAAAAGCTTGGCTTGGCGCGTAGCCTGTTGGACTTACAATACCGTTCGCAACGACGATATAAGTCTCACCTTGCGTCAATGTTGGAGCAATATTGTAGATACTCTGTGCAACGGAAGTACTTGTGCTTGGCGCTACATCAATTTGAATTGGTATTCCTGCTGGCGCGGCAATAAATGGCGTAGCAGTTCTGAATTCGAAATTGTCTAGTAACAACGATCCGTTCAAATACACATCAACAAATTCTGCAGCAGCATCCGCGGAGTTGTGGATTACTTGAACACGAGCCGTAGGAGCTGGTACAACAAGAGGTAGTGGTATCAAAGCACCACCATGGGATTCAGCAACCCATAGTCCAAAAGCGGGACCATTGCTGTTTTGACTTGGATCTAAAAATCCACTCGCTACTACGGTTAGGGATTCTCCATCTAATCCTAAAGTAGCTAAAGGCGCAGAATAAGTTGCCACCACTGTCGATCCTGATGCATCAGTAACATTTAGAGTATAATCAGCCGCTGGAAGTTCTAAATAATTAGCAGCAAAATTCGGGTAAGAAATATCGTTTACAATCGTCCCTGCCGGAACACTAGTCTCTACAACATCTACAGTAGGCGCATCAGTGGAACCATGATGAATTAATAAATCGGTGTTCGAAGCATTTGAAGCAGTTTCCCTAGCTTGGTCAAAAACACTTAGTTGGAATGGTTGGTTTGGTGCATAACCGGTTGTGCTCACGATACCATTGGCGACTATTATATACTCTGCTCCAGTAGTTAGTGTGGTAGTCAAATTGTAGATACTTTCTAGCGCCGAAGTACTTGTTGCAGGCGCAATGTCGATACTAATAGGCGTCTCAGCAACTAAATCTAGAAAAGGAGTAGCATTTCTAAAAGCAAAATTATCAAGCTCTAGATTTCCATTGATATATACATCAACGGAAGAAGCTGCAGCATCTGCACAGTTGTGGATTATCTGTACACGAGCATATTGCGATTGACTTAAAGGAACTAAATTACCGCCACTTGGCAATGCCACCCATAAACCAAAGGCTGCACCATTACTGTTTTGCAAGGGATTCAAAAAACCACTGGCGATCACCGTGATCGCTTGACCACCTAAACCCAAGGTTTCTAAAGGCACATCGTAAGATGCTACTACAGTACTACCGGATTGATCAGTCACATCTACAGTGTAATCTGCCGTTGGTAGAGATGCATAGCCACTTTCAAATGCAGGAAACGACAAATTATTGATGAGTGTTGTCAAAGGAAGGGAAGTAGTATTAACAACATCCACTGTTGGCGCATCGGTCGATCCATGATGTACTAATACATCAGTGTTACTGCCACTTGAAGCAGTTTCCCGTCCTTGGGCAAAAATACTCAGCTCAAAAGGCTTGTTTGGCGAATACCCCGTTGGGCTTACAATTCCATTGGCGACAACAATGTATGTTGATCCATCATTTAGCGTTGCGTTGATGTTATAAATGCTCTGAGCAACGGATGTACTGGTGCTCGGTGCGACATCAACTTGAATGGGAACTCCAGCAGGCGCATCAATAAAAGGTGTTGCTGTTCTGAATTTAAAATTGTCTAATAATAACGTGCCATTCAGATACACATCGACAAATTCCGCCGCAGCATCTGCTGCGTTGTGGATTACTTGAACCCTGGCAGTTTGCGAATAAATTAGGTTACTAACCAGTAGTAAAATACCTAATCCTAAGGTGTTTGTAATTTTTTTCATAATTGAGTTTATTTAAGTTCGACCTAAAATTAGTTCAAACTTCTATTCAAAACATTAAACAATAATAATTTTCATAATTTTTTAACTACTGTTATGTTGTTTAAAAAGCGTTTTTAAGAATAGTGCGGGATTTATCAATACCAGTCTATAAATGAAGAAGTTATAGCCGAAAAAAACAGTGGTGTACTATTAAACAATTATTAAAATAAATTGCAACCCGCGTATTCGTTTATTTAATTGATTATATTCTGTTACTTTGTAGTAAATCTTTCTCTAATGCGGATATTTTTTGTTAGCTATTTAATCTTAAGTTTACTTTCATTTATCAGCTGTGTCGGGCAGCAATCTCTTGATCCGCAGCAAGCGAAGGTCAATTCCATCGGCATACCGGCTGCGTCAGCAAACACCGAAATAGCTTTTGGAATCAATAGCGAAGTAATTGCCGATAGCACTTTCGTAAACCTTAAAGATTACAGTTCAGATTTTATTTACAATATGAAATACGCGACTACCGATAACTTTCTGAAAACAAAAGTATACGATTGTGCAGCCTGCTTTTTGCGCTATAAAACTGTGAAAGCATTACTCAAAGCCAACGATAAATTCCTCAAGAAAGGATACAGAATCATACTTTTCGACTGTTATCGACCTCTCGACATCCAGAAGAAAATGTGGCAGATCGTTTCGAATCCGAAGTATGTAGCCGATCCGAATAAAGGCTCGATTCACAATAGGGGCGGAGCAGTTGATATTTCTTTAGCCGATAGCAGCGGTAAGGAACTCGATATGGGAACGTCATTCGATTTCTTCGGCATCGAAGCAAGTCACGATTATGAAAACCTTTCAGATGAAGTCAAGGAAAATCGCCGGACATTGCGCAAAATCATGACACGTTCTGGCTTTCGAATATTTGAAAGCGAATGGTGGCACTACAATTTAAAAAACGCCAAGAAAGAGAATATTTCCAATTTTAAATGGCAATGCGATTAGTTTTTACCTTCGAGGCAATGAAAGTAATTCATAAAGTAAGTATCGGGCTCATACAACGAGCCATCTAATTCAGATTTTATCGCTTTTCTAATAATGAAATCTGCCGTATCAGTTGCATATTTCACACGGATCTGAGATACCGGAGCTTTCTTCAAAGCATCATAATCATCTTTTCTGAACATGAAATAACCGGTCAATATACGATTGTTCATCCCTTTATCATCACGGACCATTGAGCCGCAACTTTCCTGATCAATATGCACCAGCGTTACAATTTTACTGTTATCAAGCTGAATGTATAACCTTGAATTCTTATCAAAACATTTTGCTTTAATGAAATCCTTGCTTTTTTCAAGAAACTGAACATTCAACATTGGCGTGCCATCAGTAATTGCAATCGAATTGAAAATGTAAGTCGCATTGCCCGCAAAGTTTTTTTCAAACACCAGATATTCTCTAGTGACTTTATAAGTTCCGATAGAATCAGTAACATCAGTAGTGAAATCACACGGACGCTGTGCAATTGCCAAAGTTGTCCATAAAAAGGTAATACTTATAAGAAGGTATTTCATGCTAGTGTTCAATTTTGGCGCAAAGTAAAACTATTTTGCGATTATTCATATCGGTTGAAAAAAAACAATATTGGTTACCGCCCGAGGCGATTTTCCATTTTTTACGAATATCTTCAACAGACTCAGGAAAATTTCTAGCCGTGACATTCGCTTTTTTGCCTTCGAGAAAAGTTTTTATATCGTTTTTCTGGTACGGAATGCAGCGCTCAATTTTAAAAATTCGGCCGGGAAAATCCTTGACGATATCAGCAGTAAAAAGGTGGGAATGCGGATGCAACTTATTCAAATCAAATTGAAAACCCACTTCATTAAATCCGCCGGATTTCATCACCGCTGCATTGGGTTCGTATAAATACTGTTTAGGCAGATTGTAGTTTGCGCTCGACTTGTCTGACAACAAAAACTTAAAATGTTCCGATTTCGATTTCTTCAAGTTAATGGTACTGATTTCAATAATTGCATCATAATCTTTCGAAATTTCCCATAGCAGTTCCTTGACTTCATTTTCTACAGCGATGATATGGATCGTCCTTACGTTTTTCAATGCCATCAAACCCGCGGTGAAATCAAGAATCGGAGCAGTCTTGATCAGAATATTACTTGAATATTTGAAATAAAAATCCTGTAGCTCAACTACATTGGGAAGACAGTCTTTCAACATAAATACCTTGCCTTTGCTGTCGTTGCGCCGAGAAGGGTCGATATAGATCCAATCGAATTTGGTGTTCAATTTCGCCAAAATATTAAAACTATCACCCGCATAAAAACTGCAATTTTCAACCTTTAGGCATTCATAATTGTGCTTCACGATTTTCGATAACGCTTCATCCATTTCACAATGAACAACAGTTTTGAATCGCTTTGAGAAGTAAAAGTCATCAACACCAAATCCGCCTGTTAAATCAATAATCGAATCCCCAGAAATCAAGGAAGCTTTATGCAACGCTGTTCGCTCTGAGGAAGTCTGTTCAACGGAAATCTTTGAAGGATAAAGTACTCCGGCAGCCGAAAACCATGTAGGCAATTTGTCTTTTGCCTTCTGCTTTGCGGCAATCTGCTCTAGAATTTGAGTCCAACCCACTTCCGGAAACGGATTTTTCTGCAACGCCAATTGCGTTATATCAGCGTCAATATTAGCTTCAATAAACTTTTGGATATCCTGATGCAGTACTGTCGCCAACAATTTTAGATGTTTTTAGTGAGCATTTTTATGAAGGCATTCTCGGGAAAAAATTCTTTACCAATCACTTTAAGTATCGTGTAAAACGGCACCGCGATGATCATGCCAACAATGCCAAACAGAAAGCCAGCGATCAGGATTACGAGGAATATTTCGAGCGGATGTGAACTCACACTTTTCGAAAATATTAGCGGCTGCGAAAAGTTGTTGTCGATAAACTGGACGATAAAAAATCCGATCAGCACATAGATTGTTGTCGGTAAAGTTTCCGTTTGAAAATCGGCACCTAAATTATTGATCATTGTCAGCAGTGCTGCTAAGACGGTGGCGATAATCGGTCCGACATAAGGCACGATATTCAGTAAACCGCAGAGGAATGCGATTACGATGGCGTTTTCGACACCGAAAATAAGCAGAACAATTAAATATAAAATGAAGACAATAAACAACTGAATAAGTAAGCCAATAAAATAACGCGATAGCAAGTGATTGATTTTATCCAGGGAATTCAAAACTGGTTCTTCATGGCTGTCAGGAATCAATTTCTTTGCTCCGTTTATAAATAGTCTGCGGTCTTTCAGGAAAAAAAAAGTAATAAACAACACCGACGCTAAGCCCACTCCTAAACTGCTGATCGTAGATAATACTGTGTTTAAGAAATTAGGGATAAAATTAATGTTGATCGTTGACGACGCTTTTTGATCCCGCATAATAGCTTTTGCATCAATATGATGGCTTTCTAAAAACGTGGTAAACTGATTCATCAACGTAATGATGTTTCGCTCGATTTCAGCCGTATTTAAAAGCGACAAACTTTGTCCCTGATGAATCAACAAAGGAATGAACAGCAGCATGAAACCAACGATGATTAAGATAAAAAAAACTACTGTAAATACCGTTGCTAAAGTATGTTTGAATTTTAATCGGCGCTTCAAAAAATCAAGAATCGGATTGCCAACCAATGTCAATATTAAAGCAATTACAACGTATAATATTACGGTTTGAATTTTGTATAAAAAATAGAGCCCTACCGCAACCGCGAGGGAAATTCCCAACGCTCGTAGTATTCCGTTTGCAATAATTTTAGAAGTCATCCTAATTCTAGATTAGGGATAAATGTAAAAAAAAACTCGCTATTAAAGCGAGTTTTTCTATAGAAGTACATCAAATTTTTAGATTCCAAAACTAGCGCGTGCACCTCCAGCAATGAAGATGGCGCCCATTCTGCTTTTTTGACCGTTTGAAAACATGAACATGGCTCGGTCGTCAGTATAGTCCATATAATTCATCGTCATTTCTACAGGCGTTCCAGAACAGGTGCTATAATGCGGAAAAACAGGGGCGCCAAAATTCGCGGAGTCATGTGTTGGCGTGTCGGAAACTGCGTCACTGCCACAATTAGCATCTCCCCAAATGTGACGCAAATTCATCCAGTGACCAACTTCATGGGTAGCCGTTCTTCCCAAATTGTAAGGGTAATTAGCGGAACCCGACAATCCGACATATTTGGAATCAATTACAACACCATCAGTAGCCGAAGAACCTCCTGGAAATTGAGCATAACCTAAAATTCCACCACCAGTGGTGCAAACCCATAGATTCAATTTTGTTGATGGTGAAGTAGGGGCGATGCCGCCTCTGTTGGTTTTCTTCATAGCGTCATTGGTTCCCCACGACGTTTTGTTTGATGATTTTCGGATTATGGTTGCCAATTCAAATGAAATTCCAACGTTGGCAGCAACACCTGCAAATAAAGATGGGGTGGAACTAAAGTCGGAATTGGTTGCATTAAAATCGTGATTTAAAACATCGATTTGGGATTGGATTTGTGCAGCAGAAATATTCTCCGCCGCAGTTTTATATAAAACATTTACTACAATCGGTATAACAACTTTCCCCTTGACCAATCGGCCTTGGGCGATGGCTTGCTCCGTAAAACTTTCAATTTGATTTCTTCGCAGCGCTAAGGTTGGATTGTCTCTAAGTTGTGCTTCATACACTTCTTGGGTTGCACAAACTCTTTTCGAAATGGGGTTTGACGCTGTTGTAGTGACAGTGTTATCTTCGCTTTGACAGGAAAACAATAGCAGTACTGAGGCAAGGGATACTAGTACTTTTTTCATTTTTTTATTTAGTTAGAGGTTAAGAAACTCAGATTAAGTTAAGAAATAAAGTGAAGCAAATAGCGTAATCGGGTAAAAGTTATTTAGTAGTTGGTAAACATTCCGTTAAATACCTAATGAAATGATAATGCTAGCGAGATTAATTGTTGAAGATATAGTTTAAAATATTAGCGCCCATCTTCAACGCTCTGGCTCTTGCTTCCGCATTGTCGTGATGCACATCGGGATCTTCCCATCCATCGCCTAAGTCGGTTTCAAAAGTATATAAAAGCACGAGTCGTTGTTCGACAAAAATTCCAAAAGCTTGAGGTGGTTTGCCATCATGCTCATGAATTTTAGGAATGCCGCCTGGAAACGAATATGGTTTCTGAAATATGGGATGACTCGCCGGTAGCTCGACCAATGCTGCGTTTGGCATGATTTTTTTGATTTCCTTGCGAATGTATTCATCCATGCCGTAATTGTCATCGATATGCAGGAAACCGCCGGATGAAAGGTAATTACGCAGATTAATCACGTCGGAATCACTGAAAATAACGTTCCCATGTCCGGTCATGTGCACAAACGGATACGATAGCAAATCCGGGCTTGATGGCTCGACTACCGCCGGTTTTGATTTGATTCTGGTGTTGATGTTTTGGTTGCTGAATTTGATAAGATTGGGCAATGAAGTTGGATTTGCATACCAATCGCCGCCGCCGCCGTATTTAAGCAATGCTACTTCTTGAGCAGGGCAAAGGCTATATATCAACAATAGCAAAAACCAACTTCTTTTCATCTTGTTTTAGTTTTTAATGATTTTTACAGTTTGCGTTGCTGTTGCGCTGTTCATTTTTAAGAAATATACGCCTGCATTAAACGTTGATGTGTTAATCAATAATTCTTTCTGATCCGGATTCAAAGAAAGAATTTCCTGTCCGAGCGCATTATAAATATGGATGGATTTCAAATCTTCCTGCGCTGTAATGGTAAAACGCTCTCCAACCGGATTCGGATATACTGAAAATAGATTTTCTGTAAATGAATCATTGCTCAGAACAAGATTGGTAGTAACCGCCAAACGGTTTGAGTTGTTGCCTCGATTGCTTTCACAACCACTAATTGTTTGCGTGGCATAATAGGTCATATTATCTTGCAATAAAGTATTATTGGGAAGTATATTTCCTAAAGTGGGCGCATCATACCAAGTAAGATTGTCACCGATAACAATGAGATCGGCTAAGGTTTGTCCGGATGTGAAATTCTGGTTTGCTGCTCCAGTTGGTGCATTTACGACGGGAATAATAGTAAGTCCAAATGATTTGATGTAATGGCAGCTTGTTACTACGTCTTCTTGTATGCTAACATATATCGTTTTGTTTTCAGTGAATGCATAGTTGATTGGATTGGCAATAAAATTTGAAGATGAATTCTCAGCATCTAACAATGTTTCGTAGTAAGAAATTGAATAATCGTCAGGATTCAAAGCGCCTAAAATCAGATTGGTGTTGGTGGTTAAATCCGCAAAATAAACAAAAGGCTCTTGTGTGCAAAAAATCAAATCTTGAGGGTTTTCAAAAGCTGGCTCTGGAACAATGACTGGCGTTACATCATTCGAAGATACTGTGGTTAATGAGGAATCTGAATTTAAAACAGACATCATTACACTATAGGAATTGGTCCCATTTGGACAAGCGATGAGCGATTCTGAAGATTCATTTGGTAACAATAATCCGTTGAGATACCATTCAAAAGTAGTTGGCAAAGCTGCGCCATTTGGAGTAAAACGCCAAGCTTCATTCGTTGCAGACCATGCTCCAGTATTCCTTGCGGCTGGTACTGTTGCATTTGTGCCCGTTTGATTTTGAATTCCGATTAATCCAGAACCTGAATTCCAAGTACTGCATGCCGTTCTGTTTTTTACATAGATATCAATAATGTTTGATGTCTCATAAATAACAATTTGTGAAGTCTGCAAACCAGCATTAGCATTACATTGGTATTGCGGCAATTCATTAAAATTGATAACAAAAACTCTGTTTGGAGCGACATTGACTACATAATAATTAACATTTTGTATGGCTGGATTTGTTATCGGTGGAGACGTAATATTGGTATCCTGATAAACCCCGTAAATGGCGTTACGAATAGGGAAATTTGTATTCGGAATGGTTTGTGTAAATGGCCAATTACAGTATCCACTTGGATTTTGATTGGTAATATCAAAAGTAACTACGCCATTACTTCCAACTAAAATAGTGTTGTAGGTGTTTCCATAAAAAGTAACAGGAAAAGGCAAAGTAAAGTACTCTGACCAAACGTCGTCTGAAGTATTGTTGAGCAAAATACCTCCGGTAAAAGGGAATATTGGTTGAAAAGGAATACTATTCACAACATATTCATTGGTTGATCTTATGTTCGAATATTCAGTTGTCAACAAAGTACAACCGCCTACAGAACAAATAGGCGCTGGTTCTAATATGGAAATGTTGGCATAAGGCGAGTTTTGAGCAATGCCCATCAAACTAACAACAAAAAACGGAATGATAAAATAGATTTTCTTCATCTTTAATATTTTATTTCTTATGATATAATTTTTTTAATGCTCTCAAAAATAGATAAAACGCAAGACTTAATTCCGTTTTCTAAGTTAATGATTTAAAAAAAACGCCAATTCGTAGTTTCCGCAACCTATACAAGCGAATTAGCGGCTTAGCTATAAATTTTCATTCACAAATACCACGCTGTGACAAGCCACAATCGCAGCAGTTTCAGTTCGCAATCGCGTATTGCCTAGCGAAACGGGCACGAATTTTTTTTCAATCGCTAATTGAATTTCTTTAGACGAAAAATCACCTTCCGGGCCAATGAGCAATGTGATGTTACTATTCGCTTGTAATAATGCTTTTAAAAGCTTTCTATCCGTGTCTTCGCAATGTGCGATAAAGAGTGAACCTTCGTACTGCTTTTTAATGAAATCCTTGAAAGCAATCGGTTCATTTAATTTCGGCAGGTAGTACTGGTTCGATTGCTTCATTGCCGAAGTAACAATCTTGTCAAACCGGTCGATTTTAATCTGGGTTCGTTCTGAATGGTCGCAGATGATTGGGGTAATTTCCGAAACGCCAATTTCGGTCGCTTTTTCTAAAAACCACTCGTAACGATCGTTCATTTTGGTCGGTGCGACAGCAAGATGTAAATGAAAATTTGGAGCCGCTGCTTTTTCAACGCCTACAATTTTTACAGTGCATTTCGTATCAATGGCCAAGACAATTTCAGTTTTAAATAAGAAACCTAATCCATTGGTAACAAATAATATATCGCCATCTTTTTT
>JANPJB010000018.1:0-25972 GCA_031425295.1 Flavobacterium sp.
TTTGCCTTTTTTCACCAAATTGTCCCGGCTGATCTTGCGCTTTTTGCGCCAATTGTTCGAAAGACGATTGGTTACGCTGATCTGTTATTTTATTTGATTCAACAATTTTATTATTCAAAATACCAAAAGCGGATAATACTTCTTTTGACATATTCAATGCCAACATCGCGATGAATACCAAATACATCAGGTTAATCATCTTCTGCCTAGGGGTTAATTTTCCTCCTGCCATTTTTTCTAATTAGTTTGTTTCGTTAATATATTAAAAATGTAGTAGACTTAGTTTCCTCTATTGTTACTCATTGCAGAAAGCATACCACCGTAAACGTTGTTTAATGAAGATAAATTAGACGTTAACGATTGCATTTGATCTTTTAATTTCAAATTATTTTCAGCAACTTCATTATTAATTTGAGCGTTTCTTGAAGCGCTATCCAATTGAATTTTATACAAACTATTTAAAGACTCCATCTGAGTTGCAGCCAATGTTAATTCTTCGCTGTATTTTTTTGTTGCAGCAATCCCATCAACGGCTGGAGAAATTCCTTTGGCAGCTGATTCGAAATTTTTAATACTACTTCCTAGACTCGCCATCAATTCACCATCGATTTTAGCTTCTTTCAACATAGCGTCAAGTTTTTGTGAAAGTAATCCTTGTGCGTCCTTAGACTCTTCTTTATTTTGTTTTTTACGAGCTTCTCCACCGGCCAATTCCGGATACACTAATGACCAATCCAATTCGTCATCTGGTTTATCAAAAGCTGAAAGTCCAAAAATAAATGCCTCAGTACCCAATCCAATAATCAACATCGCGCTTGCTCCTGGCCAGTGCATCAATTTAAAAAGTGCGCCTATGATTACTACTGCCGCTCCCATACCGTAAGCGAAATTCATTGCTTTTTTGCTTAATAATGCCATAATAAAAAAAAATTTAGTTAAGTTAGTTAATTATAATAGTTGGTTAAATCATTATTTTTTTGGCGCTTGACCTGTGGCAACTGTCCCCATGTAATCTTGAACCGTTCTGAACCCGATGTAACTTCTAGCTGTATCAGCATATTCAAAATCACGTGTACTTACCTGAAGGAAGTACGCCACGTCTTTCCAAGATCCGCCGCGAACGACTTTACGCATATTTTTGTTATCCGGAACATTTGGATTCATAGTGGAAACATATTCATAAGCTCCAGCATCGTAAGAAGAATCCGTCCACTCAGCAACGTTTCCAGCCATGTTGTATAAATTATAACCGTTTGGCTCGAAAGATTTAGCTTCAACGGTGTATAAAGACTGATCAGCTGCATAATCTCCACGATTCGGTTTGAAATTAGCAAGGAAACAACCTCTATCATTTTTAGTGTAAGGACCACCCCAAGGATAGGCACCTGATTGCAACCCGCCTCTAGCAGAATATTCCCATTCTGCCTCTGTTGGTAATCTAAAAGAATTTGTAAGATCTCTACCTTTTTTCTTCGACTTGATGTAAGTGTTTTTCTTTAAAGTTCTCCATGCACAAAAAGCTTTGGCTTGTTTCCAGTTTACCCCGACAACAGGATATTCAGAATAAGCTTGATGCCATAAATAATCATTGTGCATTGGCTCGTTGTAAGAGTAGGCAAAATCTTTAATCCAAACCGTTGTATCAGGATAAACCTTCGTTTGCTCAGTTTTTATGAAATCTTTTCTTTTACCTGTTTTCGCTTTCGCCGCTGCTTGAATATCCATCCAAGAGTAACGGAATTTCAATTTGTTTACATCTATAGTTCGCAATCCATTATAAGATTCAGCAACAGGTAAATACATTGTATCCATGACCTCAGTGTAGTATTCATCAGGATACTTTGAAGTGTCTTTAATCAGTTTTACTTTTCTGTTGAGCTTTCTTCCGGCATAAGGATCATCATCCGTTCCGACACTATAGTAATTTTCATACATATATTTGTCATAAGCAGTCATTTTTGCAGGATCAGCGTCGTTGAATGCAAAATCTCCAATACTACCAGAACTTTTACCCGATTTTCCGCCTTTAGCACCAGTACCCGCAGTACCTCCGCCACCAACTTCATCTGCCAAGATAGCCAATCGCACTCGAATTGTAGAATCTTTCACCCACTCAACGAATTCTCTGTATTCACTATTCGTTATTTCAGTTTCATCCATATAAAACGATCTTACAGTAACCGTTTTTGTTGGCGCATCTTGTACGTTAGCCAAATCATCATCTGATTTCCCCATGATAAACGAACCACCAGGAACTAAAGTCATTCCATATGGTTTTTCAGGATGCCATTTCTTACCTTTAACGCCGACCAATTCACCCTTGTCACTCGAGCCTCCACAGCTGACTAACATAGCTAAAATTACTGAAAATGAGATGAATTTCTTCATATATATTGGGGTTATGTATGTGATTATATTTTAAGGGCGTAAACCTATTTATTATTTTTCAAAAAAGCAATTAATTGTTATTAAATTTTAGCACCCCTATTGGCATTCTAATAATTCACTTTCCAAAAGTAGAATTAAATATCGAATTAAAAAAATATTTTATCGATAAAGAGCAAAAAAGATCGACAAAATGCATTTTTTATTTGTTAAAAGTAAGGATTTATTCACAAAAATGCTGCGCGGTATATCATTACTACTAGATTATATTTTTACGTTGGGCTTTCCACCACCTTTCCGGTAGTTGTTGATTACAAGCACCTAAATATTCTTCATAAGAACAAGGTAACAACGTCGATTTTTTTAATTTAGTATTGCTAGCAGCAATAAATGGAATTTCAATCCACCAGCGGTCAGTCTTATTGCTTTTGTAGAATATCAATTCCTCGTCTTCGAAAGGAATAATATACTTCAAATAATGCTCTTTACTTCCAAAAGGATACTCATTCGACCTGTAGTGAAAACCTTCTATGAAATACCAAATAATCTGAGCGATTAAGACCGATTCTTGTTGTGAATCATTGTGATTAAAAATGCCAAACAGAGAAACCTTATCGCTCAATCCGGAATACCTTGCCAATGCGCATATTTCCTTTCCATTAAAACCGTTAGGTGTAAACTTAGTGAAATTTCCCGAATCAGATGATTTTACAGAAGTTAAATCTAAACTCACAATGTCCGCATCCCTAAACACAGGTTCCGCTATTGAGATCGCATGCGACACGTCACCTAAACGATACGCGTCGAAAAACAGTTTTTCAATCAGATCAATTTCCTCTTGCGAATTGTAGTATGTTTGATATCCGATGTTGCTGTAATTAAAAAGATTATTCGGCTCGTCCAATACGATTTTTGTCAAATAAGATGAAGCGGAAACCGGCTCAGTTTCTTTACCAAAATCGAATTTACTATCAATAGTCACCAAATTCACCATCTGCTCTAACTCGTCGTAGGCTCGGTATAATGGATAGGTCAAATCTTGGCAACCTCCGATGACAATCGGAATAATTTTTCTTTTGATCAGCGCCGCGACAACCATTTTCAATGCAAAATAAGTGTCGTTTTTTGAATTACCAGCGAGAATATCTCCCAAGTCAGCTACAGAAGTCTCCCAATTACCTGGATATAAAGAATATAGCGCCTCTCTGGAATTCCTTAAATTAATTGCGCTGCCGTCAAGACCCCTGTTTTCATTGACGCCTAATATCGCGATTCTTATTTTACTTAACTCCGGAAAATCTTCTAACGTATGAAAAGTCACTTTACTCCCGAACTGCTGAGAAGTCAGTCCTTTAACAAAACTTTGAATCTCATCGCCGTTGGGTTCAAGAAAATTAAATTCCATCTGCTATTTCTTTTTTACTGTAGTAGTCTTCTTTGCCGGCGTCTTTTTTGCGGCAGTTTTCTTAGCGGCTGTCTTTTTAGCAGGTGCCTTTTTCTCGATCAGCTCTTGCACTTGGGCCAGTGTTAATTTAGTCGCATCAACATCTTTACTGAGTTCAACTTTGATTTTGCCTTTTGTAATAACTGATCTTCCCCAACGCGCTTTCTCAACTAAAATGCCCTCTTCTTTCCAATCATGAATCACCTTGTCAATTTCTTTTTGCAACTTGTCTTCAATCAATTCCTCAACATCTTTCTGAGACAAACTATCGAAATTATATTTTTTACTGACGTTGATGAAAAGCCCGTTCCATTTGATAAACGGTCCGAAACGCCCAACACCTTTTTGCACACCCATGTTTTTATAACTGGCAATCGGAGCGTCAGCTTTCATTTTTTCATCGATCAATTCCTGCGCGCGATCCATGCCTACATCCAACGGATCTTCGCCTTTTGGCAGTGAAATAAACAAACTCCCGAACCTAACATAAGGCCCGAAACGCCCATTATTGACCTCCACTTCTTCACCTTTGTAGGCTCCCAATTGCTTCGGTAATAAAAACAAATTCAAGGCATCTTCCAATGTGATGTTCCCAATATTCTGATCAGACATCAAGCTCGCGAATTTCTTATCATCGTCTTCCGCCTCTCCGATCTGTGCCATAGGTCCGAATTTACCCAAACGCACACTAACTTGCCGGCCGGTTTTCGGATCTTTTCCTAGTATTCGCTCGCCGCTTTCTCTTTCAGCATTGGCTTCGACCTCAGTCACATTCGGATGAAATTTATTGTAAAACTCCTGCATCATCTGCTCCCAATTGACGTTGCCTTCTGCAATCTCGTCAAAATCCTGCTCTACTTTTGCAGTAAAATTATAGTCCAAAATGGTTCCGAAGTTCTTCACCAAAAAGTCTGTTACAATTGTCCCGATATCCGTAGGAACTAATTTTCCTTTATCCGAACCTGTATTTTCCTTCAATATTTGCTGGCTCACTTTACCTGCTTTCAAAGACAGTTGCGTAAAATTTCTTTCTTGACCTTCGAGGTTACCTTTCTCGACATAATTTCTGTTGATGATTGTAGAAATCGTTGGCGCATAAGTTGAAGGCCGACCAATGCCCAATTCTTCAAGTTTCTTCACCAATGCCGCTTCACTGTATCGTGCAGCGGGTCTTGTATAGCGTTCGGTTGCTGTAATGAAATTGTTGTTTAATTTCTCGTTGACTTTCATTGCCGGCAACATGCCTTCTTGCTCTTCGTCATCTTCATCACTGCCTTCAAGATATACTTTCAAAAATCCTTCAAAAAGCAATACTTCTCCAGATGCCGCAAATATTTCGCTGTGGTTGCTCGCTTCAATTTTAATATTGGTCCTTTCAAGTTCTGCATCACTCATTTGAGAGGCTAAAGTCCTTTTCCAAATCAAATCGTACAAACGCGCTTGATCCCTATCGATGTTAACCGTGTGGCGAGACATATCCGTCGGTCGGATCGCCTCGTGTGCTACCTGTGCACCTTTGCTTTTGTTCGCAAAAGTACGCGGTTTTGAAAATTTTTGACCGTACGATTTAGTGATTTCAGCCTGCGCCGCATCCATGGCATCTTTTGATAAATTGACGCTGTCTGTTCTCATGTACGTGATGAGTCCCGCTTCGTATAAACGCTGTGCCAGCTGCATCGTAATTCCAACTGGCAAATACAGTTTTCTGGCAGCTTCCTGTTGTAATGTTGATGTTGTAAAAGGCGCAGCCGGTGATTTTTTCGCCGGTTTAGTATCGATGTCTGAAACCTTATAATTCGATCCGATATTTTTGTTCAAAAAATCTTCGGCTTCTTTTTGTGTATTGAAATTTTTCGGCAGTTTCGCTTTGAAGGTCTTTCCCGCCTCATTCGTAAATTCAGCCGTAACCGAATAACTACCAACGGGTTTGAAATCTTGAATTTCTCTTTCTCTTTCAACAATCAATCGCACGGATACCGATTGTACGCGTCCTGCAGACAAACCTCCTTTGACTTTACGCCACAATACCGGCGATAACTCATATCCGACCAACCGATCCAGTACACGACGCGCTTGCTGTGCATTGACTAAGTTATAATCAATCTCGCGTGGATTATCAATGGCTTTTAAAATGGCTGTCTTGGTAATTTCGTGAAAAACAATGCGCTTCGTTTTGCTCTTATCGAGTTTCAACTCTTCCGCCAAATGCCACGAAATGGCCTCTCCTTCACGGTCCTCATCGGAAGCCAGCCAGACCATATCGGCATTTTTTGCTAAGGTTTTAAGTTTGCTGACCAAAGCTTTTTTATCGGGGGAAACTTCGTATTTGGGTTTGAAACCATTGGCAACATCAACGCCGATTTCTTTCGATGGAAGATCAGCGATGTGTCCGTAACTCGACTCGACCTGATAGTCACTTCCGAGAAATTTCTCGATTGTTTTTGCCTTCGCCGGCGACTCCACGATCACTAAATTCTTTGCCATGTTGCTTTCTTTTGTGAGGCAAAAGTATCTAAATTTTTTAAATATTGTTCTGTTGACCCAAATTTTGGGTTTTTTCATCGGCAAGAGCAACCCAACTGACTCAGCCCTAGCCCTGATGGAAATGCCATCCTTTTTATCCTGAATTCATTTCAGGATCTTCAAATAGTGAAGAAGGCTTAGAGGAGATCCTGAAACGAATTCAGGATAAAAAGATATAATGCACAGCAGGAACAGCTCCTAAAAAATTTAATAAAATCTTGGCGCTGACATCTTGTCATATTTTTTTGATTTTATCTTATATTTGCAAAACAACTTCGCACGCTTTAAAGAATTATGGAAAAGATTATTGAAGAGACTAAACAAGGTGAAAGCCTTGTGATTGAACAAAACCCACAAAACACAAAGAAACTTTTTATCGAAAGTTACGGCTGCGCGATGAATTTTTCCGACAGCGAAATTGTGGCTTCAATTCTTTCCAAGAATGGTTTCAATACGACGCAGATTCTCGAGGAAGCCGATTTGGTGCTTGTCAATACCTGTTCGATTCGTGATAAAGCGGAGCAAACTGTTCGCAAACGCCTTGAAAAATACAATGCTGTCAAACGCGAAGTCAATCCGAAAATGAAAGTCGGTGTTCTAGGCTGCATGGCGGAACGACTCAAAGAGAAATTCCTCGAAGAAGAAAAAATCGTTGATCTTGTCGTCGGCCCCGATGCTTATAAAGATTTGCCAAATTTACTACAGGAAGTTGAAGAAGGCCGAGATGCAATCAATGTGATTTTGTCAAAAGAAGAAACCTATGGCGATATTGCGCCCATCAGACTCATGACCAATGGCGTTTCAGCATTAGTTTCAATCACGCGCGGTTGTGATAACATGTGTACATTTTGTGTTGTGCCTTTCACCCGTGGTCGCGAACGCAGCCGAGAACCGCAAAGCATCATGAAGGAAATTCAGGATTTGTGGGACACCGGGTATAAAGAGATTACGCTTTTAGGACAGAATGTCGATAGTTATTTATGGTATGGCGGTGGACTCAAGAAAGATTTCGACAAAGCTTCCGACTTACAACGGGCTACGGCGATTGATTTCGATCAATTGCTTGAGATGGTAGCAGTTGGCTTCCCAAAGATGCGCATCCGCTTTTCAACCTCGAATCCGCAAGATATGCATTTGAGCGTTTTGGAAGTGATTGCGAGACACGATAATATTTGCAACCACATTCATTTGCCGGTGCAATCGGGAAGCAATCGCATTTTAGCAGCAATGAATCGGCTGCATACGCGCGAGCAATACATGACTTTGATCGACAACATCAAAAGGGTCATTCCGGATTGCAGCATTACCCAAGATATGATTGCAGGTTTTCCGACGGAAACCGAAGAAGACCATCAGGATACGTTGAGTTTGATGGACTATGTGCAATATTCTTTCGGCTATATGTATTCGTATTCCGAAAGACCAGGAACATTGGCAGGACGAAAAATGGAGGATGATGTCGCGGAACCGGTTAAATTTAGGCGCTTACAGGAAATCGTTGATTTACAACGGAAGCACAGCGCAATTCGCACCCGTGAATTTGTAGGCAAAACTGTAGAAGTGCTCATCGAAAAGGCCTCGAAAAAATCGGACCTGGATTGGTCGGGGCGCAATTCGCAGAGCATTACTGTCGTTTTTCCGAAACAGCATTATACTATAGGTGAATTCGTGAATGTAGAAATCACCGATTGCACTAGCGGTACCTTAATTGGGAAAGCCGTTGGTTATTCAGAAATGAATTAAAAAAATCAATAATGAAATTCCAAATTCCAAACTTTTAATTGGAATTTGGGATTTGAAACTTAATACTAATATGGAAAGTGTCCAAGCCATAAAACAAAGATTTGAAATCATCGGAAATGATCCGAAACTCAATCGTGCGATCGAAAAAGCGATTCAAGTTGCGCCGACCGACATTACCGTTTTAGTCGCAGGTGAAAGCGGTGTCGGTAAAGAAAGCATCCCGAAAATCATCCATTCGCTTTCGCATCGAAAACACGGTAAATACATCGCGGTCAATTGCGGAGCGATTCCCGAAGGAACCATTGATAGTGAACTTTTCGGACATGAAAAAGGTTCGTTTACTGGTGCCACCAACACACGCGAAGGTTATTTTGAAGTTGCCGATGGTGGAACGATTTTTCTAGATGAAGTCGGTGAATTGCCACTAACGACCCAGGTGCGCTTATTGCGTGTACTCGAAAATGGCGAATTCATTAAAGTCGGTTCCTCTCAAACACAGAAAACCAACGTGCGCATTGTTGCCGCGACGAATGTCAATTTGTTTGAAGCCATTGAAAAAGGAAAGTTCCGTGAGGATTTGTATTATCGTTTGAGCACAGTCGACATCAATTTGCCGCCACTGCGCGAGCGTAAAGACGACATTCATCTGTTGTTCAGAAAATTCGCTTCCGATTTCGCGCACAAATATAAAATGCCACCTTTGAAACTCGACGATCACGCCGTTCAGGTTTTACAAAAATTCAGATGGAGCGGCAACATCCGTCAGTTGCGCAATATGGCGGAACAGATTTCGGTACTCGAAACCAACCGCGAAGTTTCGGGCGCTACTTTACAATCGTACTTACCCGCTGACGGAAGCAACCTGCCTTTGGTAATCAAAGACAAAAAATCGGAAAGTGATTTCAGTACGGAACGCGATATTTTATATAAAGTGCTTTTTGACATGAAAAGCGACTTAAACGATTTAAAGAAATTGACTTTAGAATTAATGAAGAACGGTTCCGGGAAAATACAGGATATCAATCCGGGATTAATTCAAAAAATATACGGTTCGAAAAATGATGAAAGTGAAATTGCTTTCGAAGAAACCCCTAGAAACGCTGTAATTCCGACAACGACTACTCACAATCCTGCAAATTTTGAAGAAAACGACGACCACTACCAATTTGCAGAAACCGTTGAGGAAGAGGAAGAAATTCTCAAACTCGAGCAAAAGGAAATCGAGATGATCAAAAAATCGCTCGAAAAAAACAAAGGCAAGCGCAAAGCCGCCGCGGACGAATTGGGTATTTCGGAAAGAACGTTGTATCGAAAAATCAAACAGTTTGATTTGTAACCCAATCACAAGTAATTTGAATATCTTTGACTTTTTATTTTTAAAATGAAACACCTCCAATATCTTTTACTTTTAATCGTCGCTTTCGGAGTCAATGGCTGTTCGGTATACAATTTTACAGGAACCGGAAAGATTGATGCGAAGACATTTCAAGTCAATTTTTTTCAAAACAATGCACCTTTGATTGAACCCGGAATCGAACGGATTTTCACCCAAAGATTGCAGAATTTGATTCAGAACCAAACGAATTTAAACCTTGTAAATACTGGCGGTGATCTTATTTATGAAGGTGAAATCGTAGATTACAGAATCAGCCCGACGACCGCCACGGCGGATCAACTTGCCGCGGAAAGCCGCTTGACCATCACTGTCAATGTTCGGTTTTCGAATAAGAACAAGGAAGCCGATTCGTTTGAAAAGAAATTCAATTTCTTCTATAATTTTCCAGGTACCGAACAACTAGTAGGTTCAAGGCTTACGACTGCTTTAGATGAAATTTTCGAAAGAATTACGCAAGATATATTTAATGAATCGCTTGCGAAATGGTAAATGAAAAATTTGTTTATTTGTGGAAGCGTTTACTCGTTTAACCGAAACACCGATTCTCCAATTAAACGATTCAACAATTACCCGATTAAACAAACACAATGAACGTAACAGAATACACCTATCTGATCAACAAACCCGAGGCTATCCACGAGAAGCAGACTGAGGCTTTGGAAAAAATCGTGCAGGAGTTTCCTTATTTTCAAAGTGCGCGTGCCTTGTATCTCAAAGGTTTATACAATCAGAACAGCTTCAAATACAATTATGCATTAAAAATTGCCGCGGCACACACGACCGATCGCGCTGTCCTATTTGATTTTATTAGTTCGGATAATTTTACGACGATTCAAAAAGGTTTGTTCGAACAAAAAGCAACTCAAATCTTAGACATTCATGTTGATGGCGGTGAAATCGTTTCTGAAAGTTCGAAAGATATAGGTTCAGTTGCTTCGGAAGAAACCCCCGTTTTGATTAAAGAACCAAAACTCGAAATACGGGAAAACACTTTGGAGCAATCGCTTCTGACTTCCATTAAGGAATCTGAACTCCCAACAGTGGATCTCGAGGTGCCGAAATTAACAATTGATGATTTTGTCGAAGTTCAAACAGAAATGGCTACTGAAGAACCAATCGAAAGCATACAAACGGAGCAGACAATAGAAGAAATTGCTGAAGAGAATGACGTTGAAGAACAAACAGATGATCAAAGCGATAATGTAAAGGTAAAAAAGGCAGCAACCGTCGAAGACAAATTAGACATTGGAAAACCGTTGGCTTTTTCTTTAACGGAACGGCATTCCTTTCAGGAATGGCTGCAACTCTCGAAAGTCAAACCCATAGACAGAGAAGCGCAACCAGAGCCCGCTATCATTTCAGAACCAGAACCTACTTCAGAAGTCAATTTCGAGAAGCAAAAAAAAAACGTCTTAATCGATAAATTCATCGAAAACAATCCGAAGATTCCACCGGTAAAAAAGGATTCTGAGCTTCCAGCAGTTTTTTACGAGCCCAGCAATGCCGACAACTCATCATTGATGACCGAAACATTGGCGCGGGTTTACCTTGAACAAAAAAAATATCAAAAAGCAATTCAAGCTTATGAAATATTAATTTTGAAATATCCAGAAAAAAGTAGTTTCTTTGCAGACCGAATTTTGGATATTAAAAATTTACAACAAAATAATAAACAACAATGAGCACATTTTCAATTTTTTTAGTTTTAATCACAATAGTTTGTTTCCTATTGATCATCGTAATTATGGTACAAAATCCTAAAGGCGGCGGTTTGTCATCTTCTTTGGGTGGATCACAAATGATTGGTGGCGTACAAAAAACAACCGATTTCCTAGACAAGAGTACTTGGACATTGGCTACCATTTTAATTGTATTGATTATGTTATCAAGCTTAAGTTTTACAGGATCTTTGAGTGATAATGATTCTAAAATCATTGACCAAACAGGAGGTGCTGCTCCTCAAACAGCTGCTCCAGCTGCGACCAAAGAGGCAACTCCAAAAACAGAAGCTGCTGCTCCGGCAACACCGGCAGAAACTCCAGCAACAGTGCCTGCGACAAAATAATCTTATTACAACCAATATAAAATGCCAGCTTGACAATGCTGGCATTTTTTTTAAGTAAAATTGTCAGTTTTACGCACGCGGCATTATTTATGACAAAAGCGGGAATATAAAAATAATAACTCAAAAAATATATTTGAACTATGGCATTACAAATCAAACCGCTTTCAGACCGTGTACTCATCGAGCCTGTAGCTGCAGAAACCCAAACCGCTTCCGGGATATTTATTCCTGACACAGCAAAAGAAAAACCCCAAAAAGGAACCGTTGTCGCCCTAGGAAATGGTACAAAAGATCACACAATGACCGTAAAAGTTGGCGATACCGTTCTTTACGGGAAATACGCAGGAACCGAATTGAAATTAGAAGGAAAAGATTATTTGATGATGCGTGAGGACGACATTTTAGCGATTATCTAAAGCGAATAAAACTAACAAAAACTACCGCAGCCAAACTAGATAAAGTGCAGCGGCATACAATTAAAAATAAAATAAAATGGCAAAAAGTATAAAATTTGATATTGAAGCGCGCGACGGATTAAAACGTGGTGTTGATGCATTAGCAAACGCAGTAAAAGTAACCTTAGGTCCAAAAGGGCGCAACGTTATTATCGGCAAATCATTTGGCGGACCGAATGTGACCAAGGACGGAGTTACGGTAGCAAAAGAAATCGAATTACAAGATCCACTTGAAAACATGGGCGCTCAAATGGTCAAGGAAGTCGCTTCTAAAACCAATGATTTAGCCGGAGATGGAACTACAACGGCCACTGTACTAGCGCAGGCAATCGTAAAAGAAGGATTGAAAAACGTAGCCGCAGGCGCCAATCCAATGGATTTGAAACGCGGAATCGATAAAGCCGTTGAAGCGATTGTTATCGATCTTGCCAAACAAGCAAAAGTCGTGGGCAGTGATTCTGAAAAAATAAAACAAATCGCATCGATTTCGGCGAACAATGATGAAGTGATTGGTGAATTGATTGCCAATGCTTTCGCTAAAGTCGGAAAAGAAGGCGTTATTACTGTTGAAGAAGCCAAAGGAACGGAGACTTACGTTGATGTTGTGGAAGGCATGCAATTCGACAGAGGGTATCTTTCTCCATACTTCGTTACAAATCCTGAAAAAATGGAAGCGGAATTAGACAATCCATACATCTTGTTATACGACAAAAAAGTCTCTTCACTAAAAGAGCTATTACCAGTTTTAGAGCCAGTAGCGCAATCTGGAAAACCGTTATTAATTATTGCTGAAGATGTTGACGGAGAAGCCTTATCGACTTTAGTCGTAAACAAATTACGTGGCGCTTTGAAAATCGCAGCCGTGAAAGCTCCAGGCTTTGGCGACAGAAGAAAAGCGATGTTAGAGGATATTGCGATCTTAACCGGCGGTACGGTTATCTCTGAAGAAAGAGGTTACACTTTAGAAAACACAACCATCGATATGCTCGGAACTGCTAAACGTGTGACTATCGATAAGGACAATACAACTGTCGTAAGCGGCGCTGGTGAAGCCGATATGATAAAAAACCGTGTGAATCAGATTAAAGGACAAATGGAAGCTACGACTTCCGATTACGACAAAGAAAAATTACAGGAACGTTTGGCTAAATTAGCCGGTGGTGTTGCAGTTCTGTATGTAGGCGCTGCGTCTGAAGTAGAGATGAAAGAGAAAAAAGACCGCGTTGATGATGCTTTGCATGCAACCCGTGCAGCCGTTGAAGAAGGAATCGTTGCTGGCGGTGGCGTAGCTTTACTGCGTGCCAAAAGCGTCTTGAAAGATGTAAAAGCTGACAATGCTGATGAAGCAACCGGAATTCAAATTGTATCTCGTGCTATAGAATCTCCATTGAGAACGATTGTTGAAAACGCGGGATTAGAAGGTTCGGTTGTGGTTGCAAAAGTTTCAGAAGGTACAGGCGATTTTGGTTACAATGCCAAAACCGACGAATACGTAGACATGCTAAAAGCCGGAATCATTGATCCTAAAAAAGTAACGCGTGTGGCCTTAGAAAATGCTGCTTCCGTTGCTGGAATGATCTTAACTACGGAATGTGCGCTTGTGGATATTAAAGAAGAAAATGCTGGAGGTGGCATGCCAATGGGCGGCGGAATGCCGGGAATGATGTAAAAAGCGATAACATAAATTAAAAACCGCCTGAATAATATTCAGGCGGTTTTTTTTATTTTATCAATATGAAAAAAGTACCGCATGATCTTGGGTTACTTTTTTTGATTTAATCTGTTGCTTTCGCAGTGCGCTTTTTCAATAATTTTAGCATCACCGGAAAGGTCGAAACCAATATGATCCCAATCACAATCCATTCTATATGGTGTTTTAGATCGATACCATAATTCAGGAACATTCCATACAGATAATGCCCCGAAAAAATAAGAATGAAAGACCACAAAAAAGAACTCACAATATTGAAAAACATAAACCGCTTTTTATCCATCGAAACGATACCGGCAACAATAGGCGCGAACGTTCGTAAAATAGGTAAAAATCGTGCGAAAATAATCGCCTTCCCACCATACTTCTCAAAGAAATCCTTTGATTGCAACAAGTATTTTTTCTTAAACCAAAATGTATCTTCCTTCTTAAACAAATAGTAACCGCTTTTCGAGCCGAACCAATAACCCATCATGTTGCCGAGAACACCGGAAAGTGCCACCAGTAGGGAGAGCAACGTCACATTCACAAAATCACTCGGAATACTAAAAACGCCTTCCACCAAATCGCGACTGTAAATGCCCGCTAGAAAAAGTAAGCTGTCGCCCGGAAGAAAAAAGCCGGCAAACAAACCCGTTTCGGCAAATACGATAAACAAGACAATATACAAACCGAGTTGAACGCCTGCGATTTCGAAAGTAATGTAAAATTCAGGATTTAATAATTGTGTCCACTCAAAATTGTTCATATAGGCTTGTTTTTAGCGGTTGTGAAATTAAGAATAATTTACTTTAACCACAATTAATCCGCAGACTTTAAAGTAATCTTAACGGTTTACGGCTTTCTTTCATACTGACAACAACCATGAAGATTGTTGTAAACTTCCGCAGTCGTTTTGACTTCATCCGTATCATGCCCGATTTTGGCGACGGCAGTTTTGACATCAAAAATCGTCGCCTTTTCTTCGTTCAAAATCAAACTAAGATTGTGTGTCTCTACATCCCAAGAAGCGGATTTTACGCCTGAAACACTATAGGCTGCCTTTTCAATACGCTTTTTGCATTGCTCACAATTGCCATTCACTTCAATTGTATGCTTGGCGTTTTTATTTTTTTTAACCTGCGCCTGCGCGGATAATCCAACGAAAACCAAACATAGCATTAAAAATAATTTTTTCATTTTAATCGATTTTAAATTATTTGATTTTAAACCTTAATCCTGCATAATACATTTGTCCGAAAACGGGCGCATAAACTATCGAGGTGTCGAAGTTCGGCCCGAAAGGGTCATCGCTTCCTAAAATCGCTTTGTGCTGACGATAGTTACCGATGTTCTCTCCGCCAAGATACATCTCAAAGGTAGATGAAAAAGTTCGGGTAATCTGCGCATTCATCACGGAAAAAGCCGGTGAAAATTTGGGCAACTGATCTTGCTCGGGATTGGTCTGCGTATTGGGCAATGCTTGTCTACCAAGCCAATTGAACGTATAGTCAAACTTCCATTGTCTGCCTTTGTCGACGATATGTGTCGCGTATTCCAGATTGGCAAAGAACCGGTGTTTTGCTTGTAACGGTCTTTCATAACTTCCCGATATGTAATCGGTTTGGATGTCGTAATACTTATAAGCCGTTCTCAAATTTAAATGCTTTTTCAGTTCAACATTAAAATCAACCTGAAGGCTATTGGCGTATGACTTACCGTTAAGGTTGTAAAACAACACTTGCTGCGGTCCGGCATACAAATCAACAACGACCTGATTTTGAAAATCCGTGCGATAAAAATCAATGCCTACATCGGCACTTTTTCCGAGTATTGTAAATTTCTGGCTGAAACTCATCCCATAATTCCACGCGATTTCAGGATCGAGCCCATAGATTTTACCTGAATTGTCTAATATCGAAAACGCCCTTGCGCTCGCGAACAAATTTTGGTTCTCGGCAAAAATATTGGCAGCACGTTTCCCGCGTCCCGCTGAAAATCGAAGCACGCCTTTTTCCCACGGATTGTATTTCACAAAAAATCTTGGCGTCGCGAAAGCCCCGAGTCTGTTGTGATAATCCATTCGTCCGCCTAAGACCATACTGAAATTATCAGTGTTGTCATAAGTATACTCGAAAAAAGCACCCACCGAATTATCGATGCGGCTTACATCGGTAAGCGAAATGAATTCTGCATAAGCATCGTAAGTAAAATTGACTCCGGTCGCAAATTTGTGCATCGTATTGTTGATAATTGAATTAAAAATCACGTTGGAATAATAACTCTGCTGTTTGATATCGTATTGGCGCAAACCGAAATAAGAATGCTGATTGTGATTGCTGTAAGCATTTTGAAATCCGATGCTTTGATACGGCATGTCGTTAAATACATAACCGACTTTCGAAGTAAAATCGAAACGTTCGGTATTGATTTCAGAGCCCCAATATTGCGTCGAGCCATTGTGTTTTGTGCGATCATAATCTAATTCGCCGGTCAATTTCTTATCATTCATGTATTTGAAATTGAAGAACGTTATCCAGCCTGTTTCGGCGCTGGCATACTGCCAACGATTGATCACATTGATCTGCTGACTTAGCGGATTATCCAGAAACCCATCATCATTCATATCGTTTTTAGCAACCCGCGTGTTGCCGTGCACATAAAGGCTTGTCGTCCAATCTTCGGATATTTTTTTGTTGAAATGGGTGTTGAGTTCAAACCGCGAATCTGTCGAACCATAAGCATTCACAAAAAACGGAATGTCTTTGAGCGGTTTGATGAGTTCTGTATTGATTTGCCCCGAGATGCTTTCATAGCCGTTGACGACCGAACCAGCGCCTTTGGTGACCTGAATGCTTTCGACCCAAGTGCCCGGCGTAAAAGACAAACCATAAGCCTGTGAAGCGCCACGTACCGCAGGGATATTTTCTTCTGTAATCATCAGGTACGGACTGGTGAGACCGAGCATTTTGATTTGTTTGGTGCCTGTTAATGCATCGGCAAAATTGACATCGATTGCTGGATTGGTCTCGAAACTTTCTGCAAGGTTGCAACAGGCGGCTTTGAGCAATTCTTTACCTGTCATAACAGTGGTATTGGAAGTGAGGCTTGAGGATTTTCTGAGGCTTTTGCGACTGGCTTCTACTTGTACGGTTTTCAGCGAATCTTGCTTCAGATCTTTTTGTGCAACGACATAAATACTACAGAAACACAACACGAAAAGCAAGGTTGTTTTTTTCATAAAAAAAATTTAATGTTTATAAATAATCGGACCACCAAAGTGATGCATTTTATAACATTAAACTAAGTCGTAAAAAATATATTGAGCGTACAATTTGAAAAGCGGCGGTGCATTTGATTCGCAATAGTATGCCGCTACGTTAGTATTTTGGAGCGGAATTTGAACATCGTGTGGAACAAGAATCCAGGGCGTTGAAAAAGTCACATACTGCCATTCGAAAGCGAATGATTTCACGACCGCCTGATCTGATTTTTTTTGAATCAGCACCACTTTATCTTTGCAGCAGTGTAAAACTTTTTGTGCGACACCGCAACAATCTTCGTCGATATTCGAAGGGGAATCAGCATTGAATGAAATTGAAGCAATCTGATCATCGCAATAGTGCACCTTCAAGGCGAACCCTACGTTGGAAACCAACACGAAGAAAGCGAGAAACAAACAAAGTTGCTTTTGAATTTTCATGAAACAAAAATAGGGATTAAACGCATTATAAAATCCAAATTCGTGTTAAAAACTAAAGTTCCACCGTTTGTCCCATCAGCGGAAACACAGTGTCGAAACCATATTTTTCGTTTACTTTAAGTCGAAGTTCATCTGCCGCCGCGTTTTCACCATGCACCAAAAAAACCTTTGTGGGTTTGCTTTCTAGTACAGATAGCCAATGCAGTAAGTCCTTCTGATCGCCATGGGCAGACAATCCTTGAATTTCGATGATTGTTGCCGCTACAGGGAAATAATTCCCGCGAATTTTAATTTCTTTCGCACCTTCTAAAAGTTTTCTACCGCGCGTTCCTTCGGCTTGATATCCGATAATAATAACCGTTGTTTCTGGCAAACCGATATATTTTTCAAGATAACTTAAAACCCTACCGCCTGTAATCATACCACTTGCAGCAATGATCACTTTAGGTTGGTTGTTGTCGATCATATCGATGGTTTCCTCATAATCTGTAATCATTGAAAACATTTTGCACATCGCAATAAATTCGTGTTCGGGCAATTTGTGCCATTTTCGATTGTTTTCAAAAATTTCTAAAACACTAATCCCCATCGGCGTATCAATTACATAGGGAATGTTCGGAATCTTGCTTTCTTCTTTGAGTTGCCAAAGCAAATACATGACGGTTTGTGCGCGTTCGACAGCAAAACTAGGGATGATTATCGTCCCGCCTTTGGCTACTGCATTGTTGATGTATGTCTCCAATTCGAATTTTGCATTTGTGTCGGGATGAAGTCTGTTGCCATAAGTACTTTCTAAAAAAATATAATCTGCTTTTTTTGGTTTGGTTGGAGCGAATAACAGTGCATCATCATCGCGACCGATATCGCCTGAAAAGACAAGTGTTTTATTTTCGATATCTAAAGTTATCGAACATGCTCCTAATATATGGCCTGCGTTGGTGAATGTAGCTGAAATCTCTGCATCGATGGCAATCCTTTCCTCCGTTTGAATGATTCTGAAAAGCGGCAAAACTTCACGAACATGCTCGACAGTGTACAGTGGTTCGGCGATTTCATGTTTGGAATATTTTCCTTTATTGGCCAATTCGGCTTCTTCTTCTTGAATTTTTGCACTATCGAAAAGAATCAGTTTTGCAATTGCAGCGGTTGGACTTGTACAATAAATTTTTCCTTTAAACCCTTGATTGACCAATCTTGGCAACCATCCACAATGGTCTAAGTGGCCATGCGTCAGCAATACAACATCGATTGTGTCTGGCAAGATTGGTAGTGGCTCCCAATTGAGTTCGCGCAAAGGCTTGATGCCTTGAAACTGGCCACAATCAATTAAAATTCGCACACCATTACTTTCGACTAAAGTTTTTGAACCGGTTACGGTTCCGGCACCACCGAGAAATTTAACTTTCATAACTGTTTCGATTAGATATAACTACACAAAGCCGCAGCTTCTTTTAAAACGTTTTTTATTCGGTTTGGGCTCAAACCAATTTTCTCCAAGCATTCTGAATGGTTGATTATTTCTTTCACTAGAAGCACATCTAAAATGAGCAACTTGTCTTTTTCTGTCAATGATAATGTGGTGAGGCAAGTTACAGGATATAAATGATTGTTGTCGATTTTCGTTCTCAGATTCTGATCTAGCGGAAAATCCCAAGACAACATCGTCAAACCGGAGCAAGTGCCAAAAGTAATGGCGTCACTACTGAATCGGTTGTTGGTGACAATCCAGCACTTAATAATGGGTTGCTTTTTACCAAACAATTGGAATGATTTTTCTTTTAAATCATTAAATCGAGATAAAATATACATGGGCACTTTTACATCCGAAACGGATTCTCGACGCGCATGAAATTTACATTCGACCATCGCCAAGGTATTGTTTTTTTGAATTATAACGTCAATCTCGTGAGAAACGCAGTTGCCTCGAAGCGTGAGATTGACTTGCGTTTGATACTTTTCAGCTTCAAAAAGTCGGGCCACATATTTCTCGAAGAAAAAACCAGCCGGCCCTAAAAGTTGAATGGCTTGTCTTAAGTTATAGCGCGCTGCATGAGAACTGGAAGCTTTCTTGAGCAAGCCGAAAGCCAATTTGTAGATTTGCTTGGTCGATATGCCTTCGAAGATTTCTTGCTCTAACTGACGTAAAATATCTTTGACCACCAAATGATCAGCGCCAGATTTTAAAAGCGAATTTTTAAGTTTCTCTGCATTAAAATCTACAATATCACCGGAATGTTTTATGATTTTCATTAGACATTGATTTGAAATTTAAAGTTTCAAATTCAATTATAAAGTTACGGAAAACATTATCGTTTTTGAAGCTTTTGATAATAAAAAGCAGGAACAAATAGCAATAAGAATATGGGCTGAATCAAAAATCGGCGCACATAAAACAATATAAAATTATTATCGCTGTCTGAAAATGAAAGCAGCGAAACGAAAATACCTATCAATATCACAAAAAACACTATATATAGAACCGTTGCAAATCTGGTTAATTGCCAGGCTTTAAATAAAACCTGAATAATCGCCAACGAGAAAAAAGCATTGATCGCATATCGGAAAGTCATGCTCAAAAACAAAGGTATGGGTTGATATTTCGGAAAAGGCAAATTCAAATAATCACTTTTGAAATAATCAGAAAAAGGGTCGTAGAAAAGCAAATCTTCAAACGCGCGAACCGTTGCCAAAAGCAGTACTAATGCAATTACTAGCAGTATTTTTATTTTATTATGGAGCAGTTTTTTCAACATAATTCGAAAATTGATTAACCCATATTACCCACAATCCGAACACAACCCCATAAATAAACAACGGAAAAACCACGCCATGCAAAATCGCTTCCTGCGCCGGGTGATAATACAACGCGATCGACAATAAGACAATCCGCAGTACATTCAAAACGTGAATCAGCAGACTTCCGAATACGATAAAACCAATGGTCTGTTTCCACTTCCCCGAAAAAGCAACTACAAATGCAGCGAAAAGTATGACAACACTGAGTGCATTACAACCTTCGACAACTCGCGCAACATATACCTCGTTAAGCTTCAATTTCACTGACGCTTGGTGCTCGTGCAATGTCAAGACGCAATCATAATTCAAAAAATTCAACACCCACTGCACCTGATTCGCGACTGTTTGCGTGAAGCCGTCGACCTCAAAAGTTAAGGCGCTGTCAAATTGAACGAGGTACCATTGATAGATTAAGGTCAGCCCGACATAAACTGCGAAAAATTTCAACAGAAAAATAAAGAATGGGCGGTATTGTTCGAAGTACTTTTTCAAAAATTAATTTTTAACAAATTTATAGAATTTAAGATCGCCGCATGGAGTACTTTTGCATAAAAATTACACGATGACATTCTCCGAATTACAGCCAAAAGTAGTCGAAATTTTAGAACAATCGGCCATTTCGCGCGACGAAAAGCTATTGCAGATTTGTGCACTTCTCGAAACGAGCATTCCGTATTATACATGGGTCGGTTTCTATTTCGCGAACCACAAAACCCAAACCTTGCATCTCGGACCTTATGTTGGTGCGCCGACCGATCACACCGTAATTCCTTTTGGAAAAGGCATTTGCGGTCAGGTTGCAGTGTCTAACGAAAACTTCGTGGTGCCCGATGTTGCTGCACAGGACAATTATATCGCGTGTAGTTTTACGGTAAAATCCGAAATCGTTGTGCCTTTGTTCGCTCATGGTGAAAACATTGGGCAAATCGATATCGACTCGAATGTGCTCGATCCTTTCACGGAAGCTGACGAGCGGTTTTTGGAGTTTGTGAATGCGGAAATTGCGAAGTTGTTTTAGGAGCTGATCCAGCTTTCCTTCCAAAATGCGCAGCATTCACTGAACACCAATAAAATAAAAGCCAAGTGAAGTAATCTTTTTTTGCAAAATAGGATTTTCCCTCCACTCTGGGCTAGGGTATTCATTCCAATGGTCACCCCGAGCGCAGTCGATGGGCTGCGGGTCATTCAAAAATTTCTCGAAATAATTCAAAATTCATAATTCATAATTTAAAATTAATGCTACCTTTGCGCACGAATTGAGATAATCTCCATTCATACATAATAATCATTTAAATAATATTAGCATGTACTTAACATCAGAAGTAAAAGCTGAAATCTTCGCTAAGCACGGAGGAAACGCAACAAACACTGGAAAATCAGAAAGCCAGATCGCTTTGTTCACATTTAGAATCAACCACTTAACAGAACACTTGAAAAAAAATCGTCACGATTATAATACCGAGCGTTCCCTAGTGAAGTTGGTAGGTAAAAGAAGGTCTTTGTTGGATTACTTGAAGAAAACCGAGATCAACAGATACCGTGAGATTATCAAAGAATTGAATATTAGAAAATAATATTTCCAAGAAGAGGTGCTCACGCGCCTCTTTTTTTTTATAGGTTTTGCAGAAAAAAGTTTTGGTTTTTCATTGGGTACAACAACAACTACAACAACACAACTATTCTGTCGACAGGCAGAGACCAATGTTAAATTAAAAAAGGAAATTTTATGATTCCACAATTATTTGTAGAAAAAATCGATTTAGGTGATGGCAGAAGCATCACAATCGAGACAGGGCGACTAGCCAAACAAGCTGACGGTTCTGTAGTAGTAAGAATTGGAAAAACTGTTATTTTAGGAACAGTAGTATCCGCAAGAAAAGCAAGTCCGGGTATCGACTTTCTACCATTAACGGTAGATTATCGTGAAAAATTTGCTGCAGCAGGTCGCTTCCCAGGCGGTTTCTTCAAAAGAGAAGCACGTCCGAGCGACAACGAAGTTTTAACCATGAGACTGGTAGACCGCGTTTTGCGTCCGCTTTTTCCAAGTGATTATCATGCGGAAGTTCAGGTGATGATTCAATTGATGTCGCATGACGACGATGTGATGCCAGATGCATTAGCAGGATTAGCCGCTTCGGCAGCACTTGCTTTGTCTGACATTCCTTTTGAAACACTAATTTCAGAAGCTCGAGTAGGAAGAATTGATGGAAAATTCATCATCAATCCCTCACGAGCGCAATTAGAATTGTCTGATATCGACATGATGATTGGTGCTTCAACCGATTCTATCGCGATGGTAGAAGGCGAAATGAAAGAAATCTCAGAAGCTGAAATGTTAGAAGCGATCAAATTCGCACACGAACACATTAAAAATCAAATCGCGGCGCAAGAGCGTTTGCAGGCTGCTTTTGGTAAAAAAGAAGTACGCAGCTACGATCAGGACAGAACTGACGAAGCCATTCACGCTAAAGTGAAAGCAGCGGCTTATGATAAAATATACGCGATTGCTAGCAAAGGTTCGGCCAAACAAGAACGTTCGGCTGCATTCGATGCCGTAAAAGAAGAAGTAAAAGCATTGTTCACAGAAGAAGAATTGGCTGAAAACGGTGACTTGGTTTCTAAATATTACAAAGACGTCAACAAAGAAGCGGTTCGTAACGTAACCTTAGATTTAGGAACGCGTCTCGACGGCAGAAAAACGACAGAAATCCGTCCAATCTGGTGCGAAGTTGATTACTTGCCATCAGTTCACGGTTCAGCATTGTTTACCCGTGGGGAAACGCAAGCATTGGCAACAGCTACTTTAGGAACTTCAAGAGAAGCAAATCAAATCGATTCGCCATCGGAACAAGGAGAAGAAAAATTCTATTTACATTATAATTTTCCACCATTTTCGACAGGAGAAGCGCGCCCATTAAGAGGAACTTCTCGTCGTGAAGTAGGTCACGGAAACTTGGCGCAACGTGCACTGAAAAACATGATTCCTGCTGAAAACCCATATACCATCAGAGTTGTTTCTGAAGTATTGGAATCGAACGGTTCGTCTTCTATGGCAACGGTTTGTGCAGGTACTTTGGCTTTGATGGATGCTGGAGTTCAAATGATTCGTCCGGTTTCTGGAATTGCAATGGGATTGATTACTGACGGAGATCGTTTCGCAGTGTTGTCTGATATCTTAGGTGATGAAGATCACTTAGGCGATATGGATTTCAAGGTAACAGGAACTTCAGAAGGAATTACAGCGTGTCAAATGGACATCAAGATCGACGGATTGAAATATGAAATCATGGAGCAGGCTTTGGCTCAGGCTCGTGACGGACGTTTGCACATTCTCGGGAAACTTGTTGAAACTTTAGCAACACCAAGAGTTGACGTAAAAGATCATGCTCCAAAAATCATCATGAGAACCATTCCTGGTGCTTTCATTGGTGCCTTAATTGGTCCTGGTGGAAAAGTAATTCAAGAATTGCAAAAAGCGACTGGAACTACGATTGTGATTAACGAAGTAGATGAGCAAGGTGTCGTTGAAATCTTAGGAACCGATCCAGACGGAATTGCAGCAGTTTTGGCAAAAATCGACTCGATTATTTTCAAACCAACCATGGGCGAATCATATGAAGTGAAAGTTATCAAATTACTTGACTTTGGTGCTGTGGTTGAATATACGCAAGCTCCCGGAAACGAGGTATTATTGCACGTTTCAGAATTGGCTTGGGAACGTACTGAAAATGTAACCGATGTGGTTAATATGGGTGACGTCTTTGAAGTGAAATACTTAGGTGTTGATCCGAAAACCAGAAAAGAAAAAGTATCTAGAAAAGCATTGTTGCCAAGACCTCCGAGAGATGAGAATGCTCCTCCGAGAGAAGATCGCGGTCCTCGTCCTGAAAGACGCGACGATAGAGGCCCAAGAAGAGAATAAAGAAAGTAATTCTTTAGTCCCCTATTCGATTAATCAATAGGGGATTTTTATTTACAATAATTAATTTTCCACAAATGAATTTTTACAATACTTTTGTAAAAACTAAAACAAACCTTATGAAAAAATTATTTACGCTTCTTTTTGCAACCGCCTTTCTATTTTCATGTTCAAGTGACAGCTCCTCTGACAGCAATACTGCAGGTCTTAGCAACACTCCACTGGCAAAAGCACAATTTGATGAAAGTAATCTCGGAATCTACAAAGGCGTATTTACTGGTTCTTCAGGAACAATTACCGTTAATATCAAAAATGATGGTAATGTAAATGCAACTCTTGTTTTAGATGGTGTTTCCTCTACATTTACTACGACAGAGGAAGTAAATGAAACGGGCGCTATTACAGCATTAACTTTTACTAGCGGAACCATGTCATTTGATTTGAATATTTCAAATAATGGAGATATGGTTGAAGCGACTGCATTAATTTTCCCAAACCATCCCAATGCTACCTTGAGTATTCTTAAGGAGTATTCAGATTTACAAGTGAAATGTTATGAAGGTAATTACACTGGCACTTCTACAGGTGTTTTGAACATTGTTACCAGTGATGATTATGTGAGCGGTTTAATCTTCCCGACAGGAGCAGAAGACGCCATGTTTTTGGATGGAACTAGCGATGGTTCTGCACTTTCTGGTACGTATGGTGAAGGACTAGATGCAGGTACATTTTCAGGAAACTTAACTGGTAACTCAATGAGTGGAACATGGACTAATACTAGTCCAGAAAATCCAGCATCAGGAAATTGGAGTGCGCAAAGAAAATTATAGCGACTACTTAAAAAAAATAGTCTTGAAATTTAAAGGACTTCGGCAAACCCATTTTCAATTTGAAGATGGGTTTCGTTTTTATACAACTGCGCCGCTCTGCATTAGGGATGGAAGCTTTGTTTAGCTAACCTCAGTTCGGCTTCGCCGTGGGTGAGCTCTTTTTACAAAAGGAACTGGCGTAAAAAAGCGAGTGCGAAAAGCCCGGCCCAAAGGAAAATTGAAGATTCAGCGTAGCTAAATGCCAAGAAAAGTAAGTTTAAGAAAGAATTAGTTTTTATCCGAAAGTGTTTAGAATTCTAGTCGACTAGTTTATTTATGGTGATAGAAGCTTTTTCCCCTTTCTTTAAATTCGACATCAACTCAAAAGTTCGATCTTGATCGACCAATTGAATCATGGCTGTGTTTGGTTTTAAACTACCTTCATCAGCAGCTTCGATCGTAAAGATGTTCTGCCCCTTTTCTACGTTTATCGTGATTTTCTTCCTTTTATTGCGAATCGTATAATTTTCAAGAATAAGCTTATCATTGTTATATAGATTAATCACATCCCCATCTTCGTCTTTTGAATCCCAAATCTCTAGTACCATGGTATCGTACTTTGTAAAGACATTTAGATTTTGACCTTTGATTAGGTTATTGACTTTTAAGCTATCCAAAATTGTTATCGGATTTACTTTTTGCTTCACTGCTTCATCGACTTTCGTCGATTTCTGGATCTTATTGTTTATCTTGTTTAACAACTTATACAATTTATTGGAACCGATCAACGCCAGTGTTCCATCAATGCATTTTTTATTATTTTTATACAAGCCCTTAAAATCGCCTTCAAGCTTTGTGTTACTTTCAACTAATTTTACTTTTCCAGAAAAATTAACGAAACAAAACATGTCTTGACTGTACTTTGATTTGGTGTATAAAATCGTTTCTTCTCTAAATTTAATTTCTTTTGTTTTTCGGTTGTAAGTTCCTGTGATGATGTTTTTGGTTTCATTGTCGCCTCCCAAGTCGGTCACGGAGTAGCCT
>JANPJB010000019.1:0-5171 GCA_031425295.1 Flavobacterium sp.
AATATGTCGAAGTCGCTTCAACAAATGCCGCGAAAATCTTTGGGATGTTTCCTAAAAAAGGAACGATTGCCGTAGGAAGCGATGCTGATATTGTGCTTTTCGACGCGAATGAAACGCATACACTGTCCGCCAAAACGCACCGTATGAATGTGGATTACAGCGGTTATGAAGGCTGGGAGGTCAAAGGAAAAGTGAAAACGGTTTTGCTGCGCGGTCAAGTGGTAATTAACAATAATGAATGCAAAGTTTCTAAAGGTTACGGGCAATTCGTTAAAAGAAATAAAGTAGCAGGAAAAATTTAAAAAACTATTTTGAATTTTAAATTCTAAATTTTGAATGAAGGTACCATTGGGAACTTTCACGAATCATTTAAAATTCAAAATTCATCATTCAAAATAAAAAGCATGGCAAGAATCGTAAAATCAGGACTCATCCAATTAAGTCTCGCGAAAACAGAAGGCGAAGGGACGATCGCTGAAATCATGAAGGCAATGGAAGACAAACACATTCCATACATCGAAGAAGCCGGAAAGCAAGGCGTTCAAATCCTATGTTTTCAGGAAATTTTCAATACGCCATATTTCTGTCCCGGACAAGACAGCGCTTGGTATGCATCGGCGGAAACCGTTCCCGGACCGACGACGGAACGCATGCAGGTCTACGCCAAAAAGTTTAATATGGTGATTGTCGTTCCGATTTACGAAAAAGAACAAGCCGGAGTATATTACAATACCGCCGCAGTCATTGATGCCGATGGAACCTATCTCGGTAAATATCGAAAAAATCATATCCCGCAAACGGGTGGCTTTTGGGAAAAATTCTTTTTCAAACCCGGCAATTTAGGCTATCCTGTATTCCAGACGAAATATGCCAAAGTCGGTGTTTACATTTGCTATGACCGACATTTTCCCGATGGAGCGCGTTGTTTGGGATTGAATGGAGCAGAAATCGTTTTCAATCCGTCAGCAACAACCGTCGGGCAATCACAATATTTATGGAAACTCGAACAGCCTGCACATGCGGTAGCCAATGGCTATTTTATGGGTTGCATCAACCGTGTTGGCGAAGAAAAGCCATGGAATCTCGGACGTTTCTACGGGACATCTTATTTTGTCAACCCGCTCGGACAAATCATTGCTTGTGCTTCTGAGGACAAAGACGAATTGTTAGTCGCCGAATTTGATCTCGATTTGATTGAACAGATTCGTGGGAAATGGCAATTTTATCGTGATCGTCGCCCAGAAACCTACAACGAGATTACTGCTCCTTAATCATTCAAAATTCATAATTCTAAATTCAAAATAAAAGTATATGAGTATCAAAAATAACCGATTAACCACTACAGAATATCTAGAAAATTTCACCGATATCCATCCGCCATTCGAAACAGCTGATGCAGCGCTTACGGAAGCGAACCGTTGTTTGTTCTGCTACGATCCGCCGTGTATGAAATCATGCCCAACATCGATCAACGTCCCGAAATTCATCAGACAGATTACAACCGACAACATCAAAGGTTCAGCCCATACGATTTTCTCGTCGAACATCATGGGCGCTGGATGCAGCAAAGTGTGTCCTGTTGAAAAATTATGTGAAGGCGCTTGTGTTTACAATTTAATGGATGAAACGCCAATTCATATTGCAAAACTCCAACGTTATTCGACCGAAAAAGCGATGCAACACCAATGGCAATTATTCGAACGCAAACCATCCACTGGAAAACGTGTCGCCATTATTGGTGCCGGTCCAGCGGGATTAAGTTGCGCGCATACCTTAAGCCGTGAAGGTGTTGAGGTAACGATTTATGAAAAGGAAAGCAAAGGCGGTGGACTGATGACTTACGGTATCGCAGCGTATAAAGTGACGCCGGAATTTTGTGAGGATGAGGTCAATTACATCACCGCTATTGGTGGCATCTCGATCAAATACAACCACGAATTGGGCAAAAATATTACGATTGAAGAACTCCAACGCAACTACGACGCAGTCTATTTAGCTTTCGGTGTCGGACTCGCAAGGCAGCTTGATATTCCTGGTGAAGACTTGTTCGGCGTTGTCGATGCGATCAAATTCATTTACGATTTACGCGATAACGACTATTCTCAAATCGCTGTGGGCGATCGTGTAGCCGTAATCGGAATGGGAATGACCGCGATCGATGCTGCTACCCAAGCCAAAAGATTAGGTGCAGGCGAAGTGCATCTCATCTATAGAAGAACCCAAGACGAAATGCCGTGCACCGAAAAAGAACTCAACATTGCGAAACTCGACGGTTGCAACATTATTTGGCTTGCCGCTCCGAAAGAAGTTTTGGGCGATGGTGAAAATGTAAAACAGTTGGTTTGCGACATCATGAAATTAGGCGAACCTGACGCGAGTGGCAGAAGAAGCCCAATAATAACGGGAGAAACTTTTACATTGGATGTCGATATGGTCATTAAAGCCGCAGGGCAAATGCCATTTTCGGAATTGGTCAATACGGAAAAACTTCAAAACAGCAATGGAAAAATTGCTGTACAAGGCAAATCGAAAGCGAGCTTATACAACATTTTTGCCGGTGGCGATTGCGTCAACGGAGGCCGCGAAGTAGTAGATGCCGTACAAGCCGGAAAAGACGGAGCCGCTGCAATCCTTAAAGCAATCATCAGCCCGGATTATATCATCGAATCTGAGTTGAAGCCGAAATTTAACAACTGATCATTCAAAATTTATAATTCAACATTCAAAATAAAAAAATATGGCAGATATATCAATAGATTTCCTCGGAATCAAATCGCCGAATCCTTTCTGGCTGGCGAGTGCGCCACCAACCGATAAAAAAATCAATGTCGTGCGCGCGTTCGAAGCAGGCTGGGGCGGCGTCGTATGGAAAACTTTAGGCTCACAAGTCAAAAATGTTTCTTCGCGCTATTCGTCCGTGAATTACGGTGGCAAACGCATGATGGGTTTCAATAACATTGAACTCATTAGCGACAGACCATTAGAAATCAACTTACGGGAAATTACCGAAGTCGTCAAAATGTTTCCCGACCGCGCAATGATCGTTTCCCTAATGGCCGATAACGACCGACAGTCTTGGCATGACCTAATCATGAAATGCGAAGATGCGGGTGCGATGGGATTTGAACTCAACTTCGGCTGTCCACACGGCATGACCGAACGCGGCATGGGCGCAGCCGTAGGACAAGATCCTGAGATCGCCAAAATGGTTGTCGAATGGGTCATGGAAAAAGCCACGATTCCGGTAATTACAAAGCTGACACCGAACGTTCACTCCGTAGTGCCAACAGCACGCGGCGCTGTTGAAGGCGGAACGAACGCACTGAGTTTAATCAATACAATACAAAGCGTGACGGGTGTTGATCTAGACACTTTAGTACCCAATCCATATGTTGCTGGAAAAAGCGTGTTCGGCGGCTATTGCGGTCCGGCGGTGAAACCCATTGCATTAAAAATGTTGACTACAGTCGCACAAGATCCAATCGCATCTAGAGTTCCCGTTTCAGGCATCGGCGGTGTCAGCACTTGGAAAGACGCGGTCGAATTCATGCTTTTAGGAAGTACCAGCGTTCAAGTGTGCACCGCAGCCATGACGCACGGTTTCCGAATCGTAGAAGATATGTGCGAAGGACTCAATAACTGGATGGACGAAAAAGGCTACGAGAAAACCACCGATTTCATCGGAAAATCTGTAGAGAAAATTACCCATTGGGAAGATCTCGACATCAATTACCACCATATTGCGAACATCGATCAGGACAAATGCATCCACTGTGGCCTTTGTTACATTGCCTGTGAAGACACCTCGCACCAGTCGATCGCTGTCGATCGCGGCAATCCTTACAACCATTACGAAGTCAAAAAAGAAGAATGCGTCGGTTGCAATTTGTGCATGCTCGTGTGTCCGGTCAAAGACTGCATCACCATGGAAGAGCAACGCGTCGCACCGGATTACATCAATTGGAAAGACTGGCAAGCAAGAGGAATGCCTTTGAACGATCATTAATTTTTTTTGGGCGTTTCCCGAAAAGGGTCGGGCTTTCCGCTACTATCTTTTGCGCCACCCGAGCCTTGGCGAACGGACGAAGTAAACAACGGCACAAAAGTATAACCGCTGCAATCCCTAACGCGGTCGCTAACTAAATAAGGAAGATTACATGAAGATAAATCCTACAAGGCTCCAACAGCATTTCGAAGCCATGAGCCTCATCGGCAAAATCGGCAAAACCGGAACCTGCCGCCCAGCCCATACCGCACTCGAAAAACAAGGTTTCGATATCGCCGCTTCTTGGATGCGGGAAGCTGGAATGAAAACCCACATCGATAATTTTGGAAACCTGATCGGAAGAATCGAAGGTAAAAACCCAAATTTACCTTGTTTGATGATGGGTTCTCACTTAGATTCTCAACCCTACGGCGGAAGATTCGATGGTGTCGCGGGTGTACTCTGCGCGATAGAAGTGGTAGCCACATTAACCGAAAATAATATCCAACCCGAACGCCCCATTGAAGTGATTTCATTTGCCGACGAAGAGGGCTGGCGTTTCAACAAAGGACTTTTCGGTTCGCGCGGTATTTTAGGAAAGCTCGAAGAAGGCGAATTGCAACGCGCCGATAAAGATGGCATCACTCGCGAACAGGCTTTAAAAGATTTTGGGTGTGATATCACCAAATTCGCAGCATCCGAATACAAACCTGGAAGCATATTTTGTTTTCTTGAACTGCATATCGAACAAGGTCCGGTTTTAGATTTAGCGCACAGACCAATAGGTGTCGTTTCGGGAATATCTGGTCCGCTTTGGTGGACAGTCAAACTCAAGGGAATGGCAGGTCACACGGGTTCCGTACCCATGCCTATTCGTAAAGATGCGTTGATTGGTGCAGCGGAAATCATCGTAGCGGTCAATGAAATTGCCACACAAATTCCGGGTGCACCAACCGTCGGAACCGTCGGAACGATTCAAGTTTTTCCGGCATCGCGAAACATCATCCCGGAAGAAGTGATTTTCACGGTTGATCTTCGTGACATCGATCTCGAACGTAGAAACCGTTACGAAAAACAACTGCGCGACCGCATTGAGTCAATCTCCCAAAAACACCAATTGACTTACGAAATATCAGAAGATACCAAAAGTGATCCGCGCTACTGCGCCGATTGGATCAAGGAAATC
>JANPJB010000020.1:0-18121 GCA_031425295.1 Flavobacterium sp.
CTTTTTTTTGTTGCGATGGCTCGAAATCCGGCTGCTGATACTGACGCACCAATATGAAATCTATGTCGGTCTCATTGCACTTATTTTCACGGCGCTAGGAATTTGGCTCGCCAATAAAATCACTCAGCCTAAAATAAACACGGTCATTATTGAGAAAGAAATTCTTGTCAGCAACATTCCTTTTACAATCAACGAAGCAGCGTTAAACGAATTCAAAATCAGCAAAAGAGAACTCGAAGTGCTATCGTTAATGGCCGCCGGAAAAAGCAATCAGGAAATCGCCGGGCAATTATTTGTGTCACTGAGTACGATTAAAACCCATGTAGCCAATCTGTTTGAAAAACTCGATGTGAAGCGAAGAACCCAAGCCATCGAAACCGCCAAAAAACTCCAGATTCTACGGTAGTACTTTAGTCGGATTTATATAAAATCATCCTTAAGTATGAGTGTTTATTGCGCTTGACTTTACACCTTTGACGCACTAACTTAATTTATATTTTATGAAAAAAACCATTATTACTTTCGGACTCATTGCCGGTGCTATCGTAACCGCGATGATGGTTTACGGCACGTATTCGTCTTATAACAATCCGGATTTCGAATCTTCGATGGTGATCGGCTATGCTGGGATGCTTGTGGCATTTACGTTTGTTTTTATCGGAATCAAAAATTTCAGGGACAAGCAGCATGGTGGCGTTATCACGTTTGGAACCGCATTTAAAATCGGGGCACTGATTTCGTTGATCGCATCGACCTGCTACGTCGGCGTTTGGCTGATTGAATATTATTGTTTCATTCCGGATTTTATGGAAAAATATACCGCATCCATGTTGAAGCAGGCTCAGGAAAGTGGTATGACCGGAGTGGAATTGGCTGCTGAAAAAGAGAAGATGTTGTCGTATACCGATTGGTACAAAAATCCATTACTTGTGATTCTTATGACTTACATGGAAATACTACCTATTGGTTTGGTCATCGCGCTCATCAGTGCATTAATTTTGAAGAAAAAAACAGTGGCGGCACACAACATTTAAATTGACGAAAACTCGCCGAGCCGCGAAAGAAATTAAAAACGAGACACGCAGACTGCACATCGGCAGTAAGACAACAAAAAAATAAATACAACATGGAAAATTCAAATCAAGCAAACCTAAAAACGCCAAAGGTCACAGGCATTGGCGGCATTTTCTTTTTCTCAGACAATCCTAAGGAAACGAGAGATTGGTATAGCAAAAATTTAGGGTTTGACACCAATGAATGGGGTGCTACATTTGAGTCGAGAAATACCAGCAACCCCGATGAAATCAACCTGCTGCAATGGAGTCCGTTTAAGAAAGGTAGTGACTATTTTGCCCCTTCAAAAAAGGAATTCATGATCAATTACCGCGTTCAGAATATCGAAGGGTTTGTAGCCCAGCTTATACAAAATGGCGTTACCATACTCGATGAGATTGCGGCTTTCGACTATGGAAAGTTTGTTCACATCATGGACGCGGAAGGCAACAAGATTGAATTATGGGAACCCGTTGACAGTAAACTGAATGCATAAAAAACACAAATTCCACAGCTGATCACGAATTAAAATCTGTGAACAGCTGTGGAATCTGTGTTAAAATGCTTTCTATTTTTCTCTTGTAAATAGAATTTCAGCGCCCTGAATCAATTTCATTTCGGTTTTATCGTCGTTGAACTGGATTTCGATACCATAAGCGTCAAACTTAAAACGGTCTTTACCCGCAGGTTCTAAAAATATAGGACCTTGCCCGGTTGCCGTGCCTTTGAGCATATTGTTTTCTTCGGTAAACGTAATTTTGATTGGAATTTGCTTGCTCGAGAATGTTCCCAAATAAGGATCGAGAATGACGTCTTTTTCGAGTTCACTTTTCCCAGCGGTCCAAGTATTGTTCACTTCATTATAATCCGGGAAATTGTGGTTCGGATCGATTGTGACGCTTTCAATTTCCTCCGTCGTTCCTGATTTAAAATCCCAGCTGCTGTTGCGCATCCATACTTCTACCGGTAGTTTTACTTCTGATGTTTTTCCACTTTTGGTTTTGATCTGTACAACAACCGGCATAGCCATTTTTTCCAGATTATCAATTGAAATGATGGCGCCTTTCGAAGGATCATTTTTGAGGTATTTCACTTTACGTATGCCTTGATCCAAACGCCAATTGTTGATATACCAGCCTCTCCAGAACCAGTTCAGATCTTCGCCACCTGCGTTTTCCATAGTTCGAAAGAAATCATCCGGTGTTGGGTGCTTGAAAGCCCATCGCGCGATGTAAGTTCGAAAGGCATAATCAAAACGCTCTTTCCCCAAAATCTGTTCGCGCAAAATCGTCAGCCCTGAACCCGGTTTGTAGTAACACAACAATCCGATACTTTGTTCTTTCATCGCATCCGGAGTACTATAAACTGTTTCTAAATTCGGATCAGTAAGATAAACGCTGCTTCTGTTCATATTATCAGGAGCGGCTTTGTATTCACCATTATTAAAATCTTGTGAACTCAACGAATTGATGAAGGTATTGAAACCCTCATCCATCCACGCAAACAAACGCTCGTTAGAACCAACGATCATCGGAAACCAACTGTGTCCAAACTCATGATCGGTCACGCCCCACAAATCCTGTCCTTTTGCAGTATATTCACAGAAGACGATACCCGGATATTCCATGCCACCTTCGTTCCCCGCGACATTCGTTGCGGCAGGATAAGGATATTCAAACCAGCGTCTCGAATAATTTTCTATTGATGCTTTGGTGTATTCTGTAGAACGACCCCAAGCATCATTGCCGTTGCTTTCAATAGGATAGGTTGAAATTGCCAATGATTTTTTACCACTTGGCAAATTGATACGTGCCGCATCGACGATGAATGAAGCGGATGAAGCCCAAGACACATCACGGGCATTTTTGATTTTAAAGCGCCATGTCAATGTTGATTTCCCTGTTGGACGTGAACCCGCATTGGTAACTTCTTCCGCAGAACGGATGACCACTGTTTTATCGCTTTGCTTTGCGGCTGCCCAGCGTTTTTGTTGCTCCGCGGTATACACTTCTGCTGTATTCAGCAATTCACCCGAACATACTACAATATGACTTGAAGGTGCTGTGATGGCGACTTCAAAATCCCCATACTCCAAATAAAATTCCGCGCCGATATACGGATTGGTATTCCAGCCTCTGACGTCATCATAAACACACATTCTTGGATACCACTGGGCAATCGTAAAAATTTTTCCGTTTTTAGTTTCCTGAACACCGGTTCTGTCCGAACCATATTTTGGGGCGATATAAGAGAAGGAAATTTTTACTTTGATATTGCTGCCGTTGCCTTTCAAATCTTGAGGAAGCTGCACTTGCATTCTCGTATCAGAAATTATAAATTTTGCTTCTTTTTCAGATGGTTTTCCGTTGGCCATAGTTACTACTGCAACTGATTTGATTTTGAAACCGCCATCTAGAATTTCACCTCTTGTTCCACCCCTACTGCCAGAAAGTCCAATCAGTGCATTACCGCGGGAATCCGATTTAAACGCATTCTGATCTAAGTGCATCCAAAGAAAAGACAAAGCATCGGGACTGTTGTTCGTATAGGTCAAAGTTTCCATTCCCAGAATTTCGTTGGTCGTCTCATTTAATTGTCCCGTTAGTTGGTAATCGGCTCTGTTTTGCCAATACTTCGGACCTGGCTGCCCACTTGCCGACCTGGTTTCGGTGCCGTTTTTAGTGTAAAAATTCGGAGCAAAAACATCATGATAGTCATATTTTGAAACTACCGGAGCTTGTTGTGCATTTGCAAAAAATGTTTGGAAAAAGAAAGTCAACGCCAAGCAGACTTTAAGAGCAGTGCTTTTCATACTATAAATTTTTAAATTCAACCATCAGTCTTGGAATAATCTTTTTGTTACATGAAATGGAAAAAGAAAATGCACAGGAATTTGTTTAGAAAGGAGCGACTAAATGGTTGTCTGTTGTCGATGTAAAATTATTCTAGTCTTCCTTTTGAAACCTTTTTTGCTTGTCGATTTCTTTTTGCGATATTATTTCCTGTTTTTCAGCTTTGATATCATTACTGTTTTTAGACTTAACCGCTACCATATTCAGTATAAAATTGATCAGGTAAGAGCCTGCCACTGAAAATATTAAAACAATAATCAATTGAAAAATGGAACCCATAGGAATAACTAGTTGAAGCGGGGGCAAATATGCAATCGAAAGATAGTTTTATTTATTAGAATATTCCAAACTTTTAATAGCATAAACTCGAAAATATTTAGCAAAAAGCCATCGCATCACTTTTTAATAATCTTGTATTTTTTAATGGCGTTGTTATTCCAAACCGCCAATATATAGACGCCCGAACTCAATGTTGAAAAATGCTGCGCCTCGATATCTTTACCTGCAAAGACTTGCTGACCGTTTGAATTTGTCAGCACATAATTCGCATCATCATGCTTAATACTCAGTTGAAACTGATCCGTAAACGGGTTCGGGTAAACCACCGCATCATTTTCAAAATCCTGCTGATTGACGGTCAAATTTCCGATTACAATCGTAACGGTATAGGTATCGGTAAATGTGCCGTTGCTTGCCGTAAGCTGTACATCATATGCGCCATCGGCAGCGAAAGTATGCGTAGGATATTCTTCAGTACTCGTATTGTTCGTGCCACTTGCCGGATCATCAAAATTCCAATTGAAAGTCGTGCCATTTGTACTCAGATTTTGAAAAAACACTTCATCACCGGCTAATGGATTTAGCGGTGCATGTGTAAAAAAAGCGGTTGTCGCAAAATCACGCTGATTGTCTAAATACGTTACACCAGTGGTTACCCAGTTGCCAGCTACATCGTTTTGAGATACGGTAAGAACCGGTTGTTTTTTTGTTGTATCAAACCATTTTAATTCTCTCGTCGTGCGGATTGTTCTTGGTAGTCCGGTACCCAAAAGCGCAATGGAATCATTCGAAACCAAAGTCGTTTTCATGCGCAATACATTCGTAAATGAGCCGTAAGGTGTCGTGAGACTTCCCCAGCCATCGACTTCATTGGTGCGTTGTAACGTATTTTCTTGGTGCAACAGTGTTGGGATCTCAATAGTATAAGCCGAATTGTCGGTATCGGTATTGCCAAATTGTATTGGAAAACGGTAGATGATATCAGAATCCGCATATTGGTTTGTGATCGGAATCTGTGTTCCATTGTAATCGATTTTGTACGCGCTTCCCGTCTGTCGTAGGTCGGTTGTAGATTTTTTGTAATAATTATTCGAAGCAGTAACGCCGACGACTTGTCCGGGAATATTCAAAGTTGGCGTTTCGTTGGTGGTTGAAGATAAATTCGTATTGTTGGTATTATAAATGAACAACCATAAAAATCCCGTCGTTGTTGGATTTCTAAACTGTAGTTGGGTCTGCGAAATACCTGTCAAAGCAGCGAAGTCCCAATTAAAATTCGTGCCAGTCGCTTCATAATCGAGTGTGAGTTCGCTTGCGGAAGTATTGTAAAATATATCACCAATAGCGGCATATTGATTCGAAGTATAACTAGCTTGGCCTTGCATGTGAAATACGATCAAAGCCGTTATTAAGGTGTAGATTTTTTTCATGATGCTTGTTTTAATAGTGATTTTAAAAAATTTAGATATATTTTGCCTCTTTGTTCCGCCAGAAAATCGATCACCAACATGACCGACGATTGTATCACCAAACCAATGCCGACGCCTTTTGACAACGTCAACGGATTGCAGTACAGCCAAAGCAGCAAACCTAATGCAATGCAACCAATTTCCACATAACTGTAAACGATCAGGTTTTTAATTTGCAATTCCATTCTGGGAATTTCTTGGTCTTTAATGAAATTAAAATCTTTGTGCATAAAATGGTCAACACCCACGCTATCCAAATCAGATCGTAGATAAATGTTTACTCCAATCACCAACTGAATGACGCCAACGGCAACCAAACTATAAGCAACTCCGTTATAAAAAGGTTCGGATTGCGCCAGAAAAATAATCGTTAGCATTACTGAAATCAAACCCAGAACAATGCAGTAAACACTGTGCTTTTTCTCAGCTTTAAAATAATCAAATACTGAATATACCATGTTGATTTTGCTTCTAAAATTTCCCGAAAAACAAATGTAAGCAATACAAACCAATGGAAGACAACATATCAGACGTAAAAATTTAAATTAAAAAGACACAATACTAATGGGACCCAAGCATTTCAAAAATCAATTTTACAATAACTTTAAGAACTGCCCGTTGTATAAATAACTAGATTGCCATGCACTAAAAACACCACAAAATCTTAATACAATGGAGCAAATCAAAATACTTTGGGTCGATGATGAAATTGATTTACTCAAGCCACACATCTTATTTCTAGAGAAAAAGGACTATAACGTAACAACTTGCAACAACGGTCGAGACGCCATTGATGTATTTGAGGAAGGCGATTTCGACATCGTTTTTTTAGACGAAAACATGCCCGGTATGAGCGGATTGGAAACGCTGTCAGAAATCAAAGAAAAAAAATCATCGACACCCGTGATCATGATCACCAAAAGTGAAGAGGAATACATCATGGAAGAAGCGATTGGTTCTAAAATTGCCGACTATTTAATCAAGCCTGTGAATCCGAATCAGATTTTGCTGAGCATCAAGAAAAACCTCGATCATTCGCGCTTGATCTCCGAAAAAACTACTTTAGATTACCAGAAGGAATTTCGCAAAATCGCGATGGAAATGGCGATGGTCAATTCGCATGAGGAATGGGTTGAATGTTATAAAAAATTAATTTTCTGGGAACTCGAACTCGAAGACATCCAAGATCAAAGCATGGCTGAAATTCTAGAATCGCAAAAGGTGGAAGCCAATATGCAGTTCGGAAAATTTATAGAAAAGAACTATGAAGATTGGTACGAACCCAAAGCCGACAAACCGATACTGTCGCACAATCTGTTTCGGGAATTGGTTGTTCCTGAAATCACTAAAAAAGATAAGTCGATTCTATTCGTCGTCATCGATAACTTGAGATACGACCAGTGGAAAGTGATTGAAAGTGTCGTCGCCAACCATTACAAACTCGAAAAAGAAGTACCGTATTATGCGATACTGCCGACCGCTACGCAATACGCTAGAAATGCGATTTTCTCGGGCTTGACACCACTAGAAATGGAAAAACAATTTCCGCAATATTGGAAAAATGACGTAGAAGAAGGTGGTAAAAACCTATACGAAGCCGAATTCCTCTCTGCACATTTGAAACGTTTGGGATTGAACATCAAGCACGAGTATTTCAAAATAACCAATCTTACGAATGGTAAAAAACTAGCAGAAAACTTCAAAGCACTAAAAGACAATGACTTGGTGACGGTCGTGTATAACTTCGTCGATATGTTGTCGCACGCCAAAACTGAAATGGATGTCGTTAAAGAATTGGCGTCGGATGACAGGGCTTATCGCTCATTGACATCAAGTTGGTTTAAAAATTCGCCCTTACTTGAAATCATCCAGCAGGCGCAAAAAATGGGTTTCAAACTAATTATAACGACCGATCACGGAACGATAAACGTCAAAAATCCTTCAAAAGTGATTGGTGATAAAAATACGAGTTTAAACTTGCGCTACAAAACCGGCAGAAGCTTAACCTATGAAGACCGCGATGTGTATGCCATCCGCGACCCTAAACGTGTTGGTTTGCCGTCGATTAATATGAGCAGTTCGTATATTTTTGCGAAGAATGATTATTTTCTGGCTTACGTTAACAATTATAACCACTATGTCAGTTATTACCGCAATACGTATCAGCACGGTGGAATATCACTTGAAGAGATGATCATTCCATTGCTGATTTTCAATCCTAAATAGCATGCATTTTACGAACCGTAGATTCGCAGATTCAAAATGTTTTTTTTATCGGCGAATCTGCGGTTATTTTTTTACGCTATTTTTGTCCTCTATAAATTTAAAAGTATGACACTCACTTTTTCATTAGAAGAAATTCACCAAGTAGCCCAGCAGATCATCGATAAGAATCCCAAAAAAGTAATTTTATTTTATGGTGAAATGGGCGCTGGTAAAACAACGTTAATCAAAACCTTAGCGAAAAAATTAGGGGTGCACAACGCGACGAGTAGCCCTACATTTTCATTGGTCAATGAATACCAAACCGACAACGATGATTTGATTTACCACTTCGATGTGTACCGCCTCAAAACCGAGCACGAAGCCTACGATATGGGCATGGATGAATACCTTTATTCCGGACATTGGTGTTTTATTGAGTGGCCTGAAAAAATACCCACTTTAATTCCACAAGATCATAGCGTTATCAAAATAAAAACACTGCCCGATGGCAAACGCGAACTAGAATTCAGATAACAACCTGTGATTTTCTTTGATTTCGATGTTTTAAAAAAGTTGGCTACCTAGAACCTTTTTTATAACTTAGACCGAAATTAGCATCAAGCATTATGGCGTTAACTCCATTTACCAAGCAACAGTTGCTTCCGCAAGAGGAAAAACTGGAAATTGCAAGACATAAAAGTGAACTTTTTATCGGCATTCCTAAAGAAACCAGTTACCAAGAGCGACGCATTTGCCTGACGCCCGATGCTGTAAACTCACTAACTTCTCACGGCCATCGCGTGATGCTTGAGTCCGGTGCCGGTCTAAGCGCGAGTTATAGTGATAAAGAATACAGCGATGCGGGTGCAGAAATTACAAGCGATATCAAAAAAGTTTTAAGTTGCCCGATGCTGCTGAAGGTTGAGCCGCTGACCCGAGAAGAAATCAAGATGGTCAATCCAGAAACCATTGTGATTTCTGCCATTCAACTCAAAACACGTAAAAAAGAATACTTTGATGTGCTGATGAAAAAGAAAATCACCGCATTGGCTTTCGAATACATCAAAGACGAAGATGGCTCCTATCCAGCCGTGAAATCGCTAAGTGAGATTGCAGGAACCGCGTCGATATTGGTTTCCGCAGAATTGATGATCAACAACCAATTTGGGAAAGGGCTACTGTTCGGAAACATCACAGGCGTTCCTCCCACCGAAGTTGTCATCTTAGGCGCCGGAACCGTTGGGGAATTCGCTGCAAAAACGGCAGTCGCCCTTGGTGCCAATGTAAAGGTTTTCGACAATTCGATCACCAAGCTCAGAAGGCTGCAGAACAATCTGAATCAACGCATCTTCACGTCTACGATCCAACCCAAATCTTTGCTCAAAGCCTTACGCCGATGCGATGTAGCCATTGGTTCAATGCGTGGTAAAGAACGCTGTCCGGTGGTGGTCTCAGAAAGCATGGTTGAACACATGAAAAAAGGCGCTGTGATTGTTGACGTCAGCATTGATACCGGTGGCTGTTTTGAAACTTCAGAAGTCACAACACACGAAATTCCGACATTCATCAAACACGATGTGGTGCATTACTGCGTGCCGAATATTCCGTCGCGTTATTCGAAAACTGCTTCATTGTCGATTAGTAATATCATCACGCCGTATCTTCTTCAAATTGCTGAAGATGGTGGTATTGAAAGTGCGATCCGCCGCGATAAAGGATTGAAAAATGGCGTCTACTTATACCACGGCATCCTGACGAATAAAGCTATTGGAGATTGGTTCGATTTGCCGGATAGCGACATCAATTTAATTGTGTTTTAAGCAAACTTTCGTTTACCTTTGCGGACTCTTGGCCATTAGGTCAAAATGAACTTAAGTTAAAAAATTACAATGAGATTACGCCACCGATTCGCTTATTATTTAATTGGATTCATGCTCGGATTGTTCTTCGTCTCGGCGATGTTTATGGGAAAAGACACCCGTTGCAATTATTTCCCTAATGCGCGAGTGCTCAACGATCTGAGAAACAAACCCTTTGAGTTTTCCGATAAAGCGATTCAGATATTTGGTCAAAAATGGGTCGATAGTACCGATATCAAAAACACGCTGACCTATGGCGATGTTGATTTTGATCGCAGCAATGTAGCAGTTGGAAGCGGAAAACGCTACATCATCGAAGGAAAAACAGCAAAAAACCAAACGATAACACTTGAAGTTATCAATTATCCTGAAAAAGCCGTTTTAACGGATATCAAAAAGCAATAAACTTCGGGTTAATTTCTGGTACGCGAATAATGCGGCTTATACGGACTTGTGCGAACCAGTACTCTATGGAATCTATCCTAATCATCGTTAGACGATTCAAATTCTTGCTTTTCATTTTCCCTATTTATTGAGATCAAAAATTCTATTTCAATTTTTTCGATTTCATATTAATGCAACGCAACATTGTACAAAAAAATTATTGTCTCTATATTTGAATAATGTGAGCTTGTTTTTTTACAGGTCAAATTCACTAAACGATAATTTTTTATGGGGAAAAAATATTTTTTATTCAGCTGCATTTTACTGCTGGGTTGCTTCAGTGTTGAAGCGCAAAACCTAATTGCGAATGGCGATTTCGAAAGTGGCGGTAATGGCGTAGGTTTTAGTATCAATAGTTGCTGTTATAATCAGATCAATCCACCTTTTTCAGGTTCAACTTTAACGGGTAACTACGCTGTTACTAGTAATCCGCAGGCGATGGATACTAGTTTTTTTCCTGGCGGAGACCACACCAGCGGAACCGGAAACATGCTGATCGTTAACGGGTCTACCACAGGTGGCGGGCAACGTTTCTGGCGGGCGGGCAACAATGGTGACGGAATTTGTGGGCTCATTTTAGGGCAAACCTATACTTTTAGTTTTTGGATTAAGTCGGTTTCAACGTTAAACAGAGCCAACATCGACCATCAATTTGTAGGTGCTAGCAATGTTACGTTGGTCATTGGAACCACGTTAGCTCCACTTCCTTCTGCGGGTTGGCAGCAGGTTGCGTATACTTTTATACCGACGAACAATTGTGTTAACTTTGAATTATGGGATACCATAACAACTGATGTCGGAAATGATTTTGCGGTTGATGATTTTTCATTGGTGGGGCCACCACTCCCTTTCACTTTAAGCTATTCTAAAATTAACCCATCGTGCAATAATAACACAGATGGCAGCATTGTTGGCTATGGTGCGGGAGCGAATCCGCCCTACGTATACACTTTAACAGGGCCCATCAATACCGTAATCAATGGTACCGGAATTTTTACAGGCTTGCCTGCCGGAAATTACACTTTGAATATTTTAGAGGGTTCCGATGGAGAAATTACGATCAACAACATTATCCTTAGCGGTCCGCCAAATCTGATCGTCAGCAATCCGGCGACGATCTGTCCGAACGGAGCTACGCAACTTAATGTAAGTGGCGGTTCTGGCTACACATGGACATCTACACCTTTCGATAATTCCTTGGTTACGAACAGTCCGAGCCCGACGGTTTCGCCAAATCAAACGACCGTCTATACCGTTACATCAGCGACCGCGAGTAGTAATAATTTGGTTTTCAATGGCAATTTTTCGGCTGGAAACATCGGGTTTGTCACGGATTACACGTATCAAAATCCTAGCAATCCAAATGGTGCGCACCGTACTTATGGCATTACAACAAATGCGAATATTTGGTCCAATTTTTTTTCAAACTGCACCGATCATACTTTAGGAACAGGAAACATGTTAGTAGCTGACGGCTCTGATGTCAATTCAGGAAACGATAAGGTTTGGTGCCAAACCATTCCGATAGTACCGAACCAAAACTATACTTTCAGCTATTGGATTCAAACTGTAGCACTTCCCGCTCCTGCCAATATTGCTGTTGTAATCAACGGGCAGACTATTGGAACACAACTAGCAGCTTCGGAAACTTGTGAATGGCAACCACGCACGTACTCTTGGAATTCAGGTACCAACACCACCGCACAGATTTGTCTGTATGATCGAACAACGGATGCAATCGGAAACGACTTTGCGATTGATGACATTTCTTTTGTAGGTTCTCCATCACTTTGTAATCTTTCTGCCGCAGTAACCATTACTGTCAATCCTGGAACCTTTCCTGATTTCCAAACGCAGTTGAGTCTTTGCAGCGGAGCCACAGCGCCCATCTTACAACCTACTTCACCGAATGGAATTTCCGGTGTTTGGACTCCTAGTATAATCAATAATACAACAACAGGAAACTATATTTTTAGCCCGAATGCAAATCAATGCGCCAGTGATTTGACTTTAAGTGTAACAGTGGGTAATGCGATTACGCCCACATTTAATATTAGTTCGATTTGCGCTGGAACCACGACTAGTCCGCTGCCCAGCATTTCATTAAATAACATCGTTGGATTTTGGACACCAGCTTTCGATAACACTACTACAACCACTTACACCTTCAATCCTGCACCCGATCAATGCGGTGGCGGTACTACTTTTGAACTCATTGTAACTCCAAAGATAACGCCTACATTTAGTTCAGTGGGACCTTTTTGTATTGGAAAAGTAATCAGCGATCCTTTGCCGCTTTTTTCTTTGGAAGGAATCTCTGGAAGTTGGTCACCGGCTTACAATAATCTGGCAACTACAACCTATACGTTTACACCGGATGTAGGTCAATGTGCGGCAATCACCACTTTAGAAGTTGTCATTATTCCAGCAAATTTAATTCCCACATTTGAATTTGGTCCGTATGTTACAGGTTGCTATCAACCCATCGTCGAAGTTCCGCCTATCGCTTTGCCAACGACTTCAAACAATGGCATTTTAGGATTTTGGACTCCGGACGTGATCAACTACGCCTTTGTGGGAGAAACGACTTATACGTTTATGCCGATTGTCAACAGTTGCGGTGCGAATTATACGCTTACTGTTAATATTATTGAACCACTTGCATTTGCAATCAACGCCGGTTGCGACGGGACCGATTTTGTTTTGAGTACAGATTTAACCGAAAATCCAAGCAATACATTCACTTGGTACAATGCGCAGGGTCAAGTTATAAGCAATATGCCATCGGTCATCATTACAGCAAGTGGCGATTACAGCGTCGAAGTGTTTAGTGATGGATGCAGCACTAGTAACCAAAGAAATGTTTCGGTTATTTACTGTGAGATCCCAAAAGGAATTTCACCTAACGCTGATACTTTAAATGATTTTTTCGATTTGAGTAATTTAAATGTAAAAAAGCTTCAAATTTACAATCGATATGGCACCGAAGTATATTCTAAATCGGACTATAAAAAAGAATGGGACGGCACATCGGATAATGGAAAAGCGTTACCGGACGGCACTTACTATTACGTGATTAATTTTGAAACAGGAAAATCGAAAACCGGCTGGGTTTATATTAATCAATAATTCCAATCGGGCGAAATTCATAAAGATATCTATGAAAAAAGGCTATTATATTGTTTGCCACGCAGCTGTTTCCCGAACGTCAACGCACCCAGATGTTTCTAAAATCAAAAAAGCAACACCCTATGAAATCGACGATTTCCGACCCGAACGATACTGAAATGACGAAGCAATATCAAAAAACATTTAAAAACATGACCAAAAATTTCTTTATTGCGTTTGCTTTAATCTTAAGTTCAAGCATTTCAGCCCAAAATGCTGCGACACAAAAAGCAGATCAGTATTTCAACCAATATGAATATGTCAATGCGGCGAATGCTTACCTCCAACTGGTCGACAATGGAAAAGCCAATGGGTACATATACAAGCAATTGGCGGACAGTTATTTCAATATGTTCAATACTACGGAAGCCGCGAAGTGGTATGCCAAAGCAACACAAACGAAACAAGATACGGAAACCTATTATCGCTACGCGCAAATGCTTAAAGCGAACGGAAAATATGAAGAAGCGAACAAACAAATGCAACTATTCGCGAATTTGCTTCCCAACGATCAGAGAGCCAAATCATTTAAGGAGAATCCGAATTATATCCCGAAACTTTTCGACCTATCGAAACTGTATGAACTGAAACCGGGCACTTTCAACACCGACAACTCCGATTTCGGTGCCGTTTTAAACAACAATCAGATTTATTTTACCAGCACAAGAAACAATTCCCGCAAGGATTACGGCTGGAACAAAGAACCTTATTTAGATTTATACCAAGCGGATTACATTCAGGACGGAACGGTCATCAATGCTAGAAACATCGCCGAACTAAACTCGAAATACCACGATGGTCCGGCAACTTTAACGGCTGACGGCAATACGATTTATTTCGCGAGCGATAGTTTCCGAGAATCTTCATTTGAGAAAGACAAAAAAAACAACCTTAAACTTGGCAGAAACAATTTATTTGTCGCCACCAGATCAAAGGGAAATTGGGGTAAGGCCACTTCACTCCCTTTTAACAGCAACGATTTTTCTACGAGCAATCCGAGTTTGAGCCGCGATGGAAAAACATTGTACTTCTCGTCGAACATGCCCGGAAGCCTGGGCGGCGTTGATATTTGGAAAGTGGCTGTGCATGCAGACGGAAGCTACGGAAAACCTGAAAATTTAGGTGCTAAAGTCAATACAGAAGGCAATGAAAGTTTCCCGTTTATAGCCGATGATAATACGACCTTATACTATGCTTCAAGTGGCAAACCTGGTCTGGGCGGTATGGATATTTTTGAAGTCGATTTGACAAAGGGAACCGAAGCCCATAATCTGGGGAAACCGCTCAATACAGAAAAAGATGATTTCGCATTCACATTCAATAAAGCACAGAACATCGGATTCTTATCAAGCAACCGCAACGGAAATGATGACATTTTTGAAGTGCATACTATTTGTAATGTCGATGTTTTGACGGTTGTAACCAATGCTAAAACAGGCACAATTCTAGCCAAAGCTTCTGTTGCGATTGTAGATGATAAGAAAAATGTAATTGCAACGGAAGTATCAAATGACATAGGAGAAGTGAGGTATAAAGTGGATTGCAATAAATTGTACACCGTTGTAGCATCTAAAGATGGATTTGAAAGCAACACTTTTGAAGTAGTAAAAAGTGCAGGCGGAATAACTGCTATCGCTGCAGCTTTGCAACCTATCGACGTTATCATTACTGAAACAGAAGTCGTTTTGAAACCAATATACTTTGAATACAATAAAAGTAACATCACGCAAGAAGGTGCCTTCGAACTAGATAAACTAGTGCAGGTTATGACGAATAACAAACAGCTGATCATACTAGCCAAAGCACATACGGACAATCGCGGTGGCGATGCTTACAACCTGAGTCTATCGGATAGAAGAGCCAAGGCTACGGCGCAGTATGTAATTTCTAAGGGCATTACTAGTGATAGGATTTCTGGCAAAGGCGTCGGGGAAACCGAGCCTAAAGTTGATTGTAAAGAAAATTGTACTGAAGAACAATATGCCCAAAACAGACGTTCTGAATTCTTGATCGTGAAGTAGCATCATGTTTATTTTTCCATAGAACTAAAAATATTGTCTTTTCACCATTTTGATATTGAGTTAATTAAGCTAATTTTACTTCCAATAAAATGAACTAACATCATGAGAAATACAGTACTACTATTTTCTGTTTTTATTTTTTTTAACAGTTTTGGACAAAATGCTTTATGGAATAAGGTTTCTGAAGAAGCAACAAAATCATTAATTAAAATGGATCGTGCTTCGATGCCATCTCAGTATGAATTGTACTCTTTAAATTTAGATTTACTAAAATCGCGTTTGTCAAAAGCACCTTTAGATTCTAGTACTGCTTCTTCTAATGTTGTAATTGCTTTTCCAAATCCAAATGGAGCATTAGAAGAGTACAAAATTTATGAAGCCCCTATTATGGAAAAAGGATTAGCGGATAAATTTCCAAATTTAAAAACATATACGGGAAAAAGCACTAAAAATCCTGCTGAAACGATACGGTTTAGTATTACTGTTTTTGGTTTACATGTCATGTCGTTATCGGGTGAAAACGGAACTTTTTATATTGATACCTATACCAAAGATTTGAGCCATTATATTGTTTATAAAAGACAAGATGTCAATGCAACTAAATCTTTTCATTGTGATGTAATCGACTCCTCTTCTGAAAAGTTTAGATCGATTCAAAGTTCGATTCAAAACAGAGCTAGTGATGGTTTTTTTAGAACCTATCGTTTAGCAATGGCTTGTACTATTGAATATGCCGCTTTTCATATTACTGCGGCTGGATTAGGCGGTGGAACTTTGGCTCAGAAGAAAGCAGCTGTACTATCGGCAATGATCATTACAATGGCTCGCGTTAATGGTGTTTTTGAAAACGATATGTCTTTAAGAATGAACTTAGTAGCCAACAATGATTTGATTATTTTTGTTGATGCAGATAGTTTCGATAATTCAAACACCGCGAATGCATTGTTAGGACAAAGTCAAACTGTAATTGATGCGACGATTGGCTCTTCAAATTATGATATTGGTCATACTGTAAGTACTGGAGGTGGCGGCGTTGCTCAGTTAAACTCTCCTTGCGGAAGTGGTAAAGCAAGAGGAATTACAGGTCAAGGCTCGCCAGTTGGAGATCCTTTTGATATTGATTATGTAGCACACGAAATGGGTCACCAGTGGGGAGGGAATCACACACAAAATAATGCGTGTAACCGAAATTCGACTACTGCAGTAGAACCAGGAAGCGCTTCAACAATAATGGGTTATGCGGGAATCTGTGCGCCCAATGTTCAAAGTAATTCAGATGTTTATTTTCATACTGTTAGTATTAATGAGATGATTGCATTTATTGCCGGAACTGGAGGAACATGCGCTGTTGCCACTGCTAATGGGAATGCTGCTCCTAGTGCAAATGCAGGCATTGATTATACCATACCAAAAGGAACGGCTTTTATTTTAAAGGGAACTGGTTCTGATGCAAATGGAGATGCTTTAACTTATTGTTGGGAGCAAACTAACAATCAAACGAGTACCCAACCACCCACTCAAACGGCTACAACGGGTCCGAATTTTAGATCTATTTCACCATCAACCTCACCAAACAGATACATGCCACCGTTGGCAAGTGTAGTTGCCAATGTTTTAAATCCAACTTGGGAAGTCGTGCCAACTGTTGCTCGAACTATGAATTTTGCTTTAACAATAAGAGACAATAGAACGCCAAATGGTGGTCAAACCAAAAGAGACGATATGGTGCTTACTGTTGCTAATGTGGGACCTTTCTTAGTGACTAGTCCAAATACCGCTGTATCTTATATTGGAAATGTGTCACAAACGATAACATGGGATGCGGCCGGAACTACTGCAAACGGAATTAATTGTGCCAATGTTGATATACTTTTATCGACCAATGGTGGACTTACTTTTCCTATAACTTTATTAGCCGGAACTCCTAATGATGGTACGCAAGCAGTTACTATTCCGAACATAGCTGGAACTACGAATCGTATTATGATTGCGGGCTCTAATCACATTTTTTATGATGTATCCAATACCAACTTTACAATTACCGCTGGAACTGCAGAGACTACCGCTCCGACACCTCCGACTCTCGTGGCTTCAAACACCACAACAAATTCAACACTATTGAGTTGGTCTGGAGCAACAGATAACATTGCAGTCACTGGTTATTCCATTTTTAGAAATGGCGTACTAATTGGTACATCGACAAGTTCTACTTATTCCGCTACTGGCTTGAGTGCAGCAACTACTTTTTCTTTTACAGTGAAAGCAAGAGACGCCGATGGAAATTTTTCAATTGATAGTAATTCCGTCAGCGTTACAACACTTTCCACCGACACAACGCCGCCTTCAGCACCAGTCTTAAGCAATAGTTTGACAGGCATTCGGAGTTCTGTTGTCTCTTATTGTTAAAGCAAAATTCATAGTTCGAGCAACAGTTGGCACTACTTCCCAAGTTGGATTCAAAACATTTGCAACAACACTTGACAAAGGTGGCATATATCTGTTTGGTGAGCTTGATGGAGCAATAGATCTAAAATTCGGACCAGTTGTGGCTGTTTGAGTTGGAGGTTGGGTACTCGTTTGATTGTTAGTTTGCTCCCAACAATACGTTAGAGCATCTCCATTGGCATCAGAACCAGTTCCCTTTAAAATAAAAGCCGTTCCTTTTGGTATCGTATAGTCAATTCCTGCATTTGCAATGGGAGCAGTATTCCCATTAGCAGTTGCAACAGCACACGTTCCTCCAGTTCCAGCAATAAATGCAATCATCTCAT
>JANPJB010000021.1:0-51726 GCA_031425295.1 Flavobacterium sp.
GGGAAGGGATAAGCGCTGAAAGCATATAAGCGCGAAACCCACCACAAGATGAGATTTCTTTTAAGGGTCGTGGAAGATGACCACGTTGATAGGCTATAGATGTAAAGGCAGTAATGTCATAGTCGAGTAGTACTAATAACCCGTAAGCTTATGTACGTTTTCCCCCGATGCAAATCGGGGGAAGAAACTTTCTTTTTAAACAATTTTTTCTTTATCTCAGTATGTTAAGATATTATGTATTGTTGTTGGATTTTTAAATCCAATACCCTTGCAAAACGACTTAAGGTGGTTATTGCGGCGGGGCTCACCTCTTCCCATCCCGAACAGAGTAGTTAAGCCCGCCTGCGCAGATGGTACTGCAATTTGTGGGAGAGTATGTCGTCGCCTTTTTTAGTGGAAAGCCTGTTCTAACGAACGGGCTTTCTTGTTTATTATCAGAACGACGTGTTCGCCTAACGGCTCGGTTCGTCGCCTTTCTTGTTTTTAAGCGGTACGACGTGTTCGCCTAACGGCTCGGTTCGTCGCCTTTTTTAAGAAAAACCCGTTGTGAAAACAACGGGCTTTTTGTTTTAAAGCTGTTTTAAAAATACCTGAAGTCCACCGGACTTCGTCCTCTTAATATCAAATGTCGTCTTTTTTAAGAAAAACCCGTTGTGACCCGAGCGGAAGCGAACTGGCGAAGCAAAACAATGGGATCTTTATTTTTAAAATGTTTTGGTTTTTTTATAAAATGTTTTTTATAAATTTATAAAATGCAATCACTAATATTTCAAAATCATAAAAGAACTGTCATGAGAAAATACTATTTCAACATAGCCTCAATTTTAGTTTTAGCAATTTGGATAACTTCGTGTTCTAACGACGAGACCAAAACACAAAACCAAGTCCTTGCCAGACCTACCCGACCAATTATTGCGTCTGAAGTGGGCATTGGCACGCAAATTTGGATGACCAAGAATTTGAACGTAAGTAACTACAGAAATGGAGACCCGATTCCGCAAGTAATGGACATTAATGAATGGGCGAGCTTAACAACAGGTGCGTGGTGCTATTACGAAAATGATTCAAATTATGGAAAAGTATATGGAAAACTGTATAATTGGTATGCTGTAAATGACCCGCGTGGTTTAGCCCCTCAAGGGTACCATGTGCCGAGTGATACAGAATGGGAGACTTTGATTACGTTTCTTGGCGGTATGACTGTCGCAGGAGGGAAATTAAAAGCTACCACAAGATGGACTATTGCTAACAATAGTGCTAGCAATAGTAGTGGTTTTACTGGACTTCCAGGAGGGTATAGACGATTTTTTGGGTACTTCAACTCAATAGGCATCGAAGGTCAATGGTGGAGCTCTACGGAGTTCGATTCCGATAATGCTTATTTTCGCATGCTTGGATATGATAGCCCATATGTGTTTAGGAATGCGGATCATAAGATTGGAGGTCTTTCTGTCCGATGTGTGAAAGATTAATTACTTCGCGTGAGGGATTGCTTCGCCAGTTCGCTATCGCTCGTGTGTAGCGGAAATCCTTTTGTTGCGGTGTTCGCCACAAAAAATTTGGAGTGAATAGCCCGACGGCGCCCGAAAACTTCCATTTGAAACTAAGCATCACAGCGCCGACACGCCTAAAAAAAATCATTCAATATCTTTAATGAACTCATCATACTCGCCATAGAACATCTCAAACGCCTGCATCTTCTCATGGAAGAAATTGAAGATGTCACCCCACGAATTTCTGTTGCTCACCGTGATTCCTAGTTTTTCAACCCAAATCTTACTGATTGTTTTGCCGTTCTCGAGTGTGTGGTTTTTTTGGTAGACCAGATCAGCAACAAATTCCTCTTCAAGTATATTTTTCAAAGCCACAATCTTATCGAAATAGGCGAGCCGTTTATCTTCATTGCGATGTTCAATCTCTATACTAACTTGCGCCTTCGTATTATCGACAAAGAACTTAAAAGAAAAATCCTTGATCTTCGTATCATATAAAATCCATTTTCGTGGATATTGCTTCGCAAATGCAACCCAAAATTCCTGCTTTAAACGCTGGTTTTCCGCTCTTGAATACATATTATTTTTTGTGTGACTTTGATTTCGTAAATTCGCCCTAAAGGCGATGCAAAAATACGCTTTGTTATGGATTTTCAGGACTTTCTTAATTGTATTCCAAAACTCGAACGCGAAACCTTACTGGGTGAAACCGCGCATGTAATGATGACGCCACCGGAACGTGTCGATATCATGAAATCGCTCGACCTCAAAACGCTCAATCCACGCCAAGCCGCTGTGATGATGTTGTTTTATCCAAGAAATGAAAAAGCAAACATCATCCTAATTCTTAGAAATTCTTACAATGGGGTACATTCGTCGCAAATCGCATTTCCTGGTGGTAAAGTGGAAGAAACCGACGCTTCGTTAATGCATACGGCGCTTCGGGAAACTCATGAGGAAATTGGTATTGCACCTCATAAAATCAAAGTCATCCGACCTTTTAGCAAGGTTTATATTCCGCCAAGCAATTTTATGGTATCACCGTTTTTGGGCTACAGTCAAGAAACACTGAATTTCAACCCCGATCCGAATGAAGTGGCTGGTATTATTGAGTTTCCAATAGAATTTTTTTTGGATGATGCGATTGTGGTTAATCAAAAAATGGACACCGCATACTCAAAATCAATCGATGTTCCTTCTTTTAAAATCCAAGATCATTATGTTTGGGGTGCTACGGCGATGATATTGAGTGAGTTGAAAGAAACCCTCAAAAAGGTACTTTAGATGGTAGCGAATTTGTAAATTAGCATCTGTCTTCAAATCAAAATCAATATGGGATTATTCAAGAAGAATCCTTTTGGACACATACTTTTCATCAAAAAATGGCTGATACGCATTTTTGGTGCCTTGACCCACAAGAGATACCGTGGGTTTAATGATCTGCAAATTGACGGTTCGGAAATTATCAAAGCTTTACCCGATAAAAATGTCCTCTTTATTTCGAACCATCAGACTTATTTCGCCGATGTTGTTGCGATGTTTCACGTGTTCAATGCGAGTTTGAGTGGTCGCGAAGATAATATTAAGCACATTAGTTATTTGTGGAAACCTAAGCTCAACATTTACTATGTCGCTGCTAGTGAAACCATGAAAGCAGGCTTATTGCCGAGGATATTGTCGTACGTCGGCGCTATCACTGTAGAGCGAACTTGGCGATCCGGCGGCAAAGATGTCACCGAGAAACGAGAAGTCAATCCCAATGATACGGAGAATATTCGCATCGCACTTGAAGACGGCTGGGTCATCACGTTCCCCCAAGGAACCACCAAGTCATTCAAACCGGTTCGCAAAGGAACTGCCCACATCATCAAGCAACACAAACCGATTGTAGTGCCAATAGTCATTGATGGTTTCCGTCGCTCGTTCGACAAAAAAGGGTTACGGCTTAAAAAGAAAGGAATCCTGCAATCGTTCATCATCAAAGAACCGCTTCAGATTGATTATGAAAACGACACCATCGAAGAAATCGTAGAAAAGGTCGAATACGCGATTGAGCAACATCCGTCATTCCTCAAAGTCATTCCCGCAGAAGATATTGAAGCGCAGGACGTACTCAATCAGTTGCGGCAGTGGAAAGTGTAAGAGATCAAAGAAACAAGAAACAAGCGTCAAGAAACAAGGCTTTAATCTTGCATCTTGACGCTTGTATATTACCTCTTTTCGCTACAACTCAATCTTCTTCAATTCCTTATAATTAGCAAACAACTTCTTTAGTAAAATGCCGTAGAGCAACTTGTAGAATAACCAAAATACACCAATGATTACGGCAATAAAAAGCAAAGAAATTAACACGCAAAAACAAATAAACACCGATTCGTGTCCTTCTTCAACTTGCTTATTCATCAACGAAATCATATCAGGGTTGTGCGAAAACATCATCACAATCGAAATCACAATCGTCAGCATGATGATAAATAAATTATACCAAATATAATTTTGTACCGTGCGTCGTGTACTCACAATACTGTGCATCAATTTGCTCGTAGAATCTAATGTTGAAATCGATTTATAATTTTTATAAAACACATAAATAAATCCAACTACTACCATATAATTGATCACATTCACCACCAACATCACATCTTCAATGCCGTAAGATTCAAGTTTATTCTGGTATTTCTCATCACTAAACGCGAATGCAATAACATTCCAAAATGCAAACTCAAGCACGCTGATGATCAAAATCCACTTCACGATCGAAGACGATTTTTGATGCAACATGCCGTAAATATCTTTTTCCGTAACCTGATCAAAAGAGCGATCCTCTTTGTTCCAAGCCTTTTTCAATACGTCTAACTCCTCCATAATCCTTAGGGATTTAATATTTTTTTCAATTTCGTTTTAATTCTGTTCATCTTCACCCTGGCATTCACTTGACTGATTCCTAATGTTTCTGATATTTCCTCGTAATCTTTATCCTCCAAATACATGTATACGAGCGCTTTCTCAATGTCGTTCAACTGATAAACCGCCTCATACATCAGCTTAATCTGTTCCTCTTCCTCGTAATTGTATTCTTCCTGTTTGATAAAATGATTCGTAGTGTCGAAAGACGAAGTAGCGATCGATCGCGTGCTCTTGCGATACAACGTAATTGCAGTATTCAAAGCCACACGATACGCCCATGTCGAAAATTTGCTCTCACCACGAAACTTAGGAAAAGCCTTCCACAATTGTATCGTAATTTCCTGAAACAAATCCTTGTGCGCATCCTCACCAGAAGTATACAACCGACAAATCTTGTGGATGATATTCTGATTTTCCTTCAATTGCTTGACAAAAGTCTGTTCTAGATCTTGACCCATAAGCGCGTTAGTAAACAGTTGCCTAATTTTGTTACAATGATAATCATTTTTTTGGTGCGGAGCTGCTTGCTATCGCCAGTTCGCTTTTTAGGAGCTCGGGTCCCGCTATGCACTCCAATCTTTTACCGCGAACGCCGCGGCAAAAGGATTTCCGCTACTATCGGGGCTAGGGCAATTCGATTTCTAAGAACGTATCAACAAACAACGACAACCTACAACATATAATTTTGCAAGCCATAACATTAACTTTCAAGATTCCCACTTTTTGCGTCCGCAGTTTTGTTCGCTAATCGAAACATCGTACCTTGTCACAACACTAACGCAGCCAATCAGGCACTTATTTCGCTACGCTTCATACAATTCGCATCGCAATACTTGCTCGGGTTAGCAATCAAGGTACTCAAAATGAACATTCCCAACACACAACTCCCAAGAATCGTAATCATCGGTGGTGGATTCGCCGGAATCTCACTTGCCAAAAAACTCAAAAACAAAAACGTTCAGGTCGTATTAATAGACAAGCACAATTACCATACTTTTCAGCCGCTATTATACCAGGTCGCCACGGGTGGATTAGAAGCCGGTTCAATAGCATACCCAATCCGCAAAATCATTCAGGAATTTCCCGATTTCTATTTCCGCCTGAGCCGTGTCAACGAAATCGACACCCAAAAACAATGTGTCAAATCCGATATCGGCAACCTGCATTACGATTACCTCGTGCTCGCGAATGGTTCTAAAACCAATTTTTTTGGCAACAAGGAAATCGAGCGCAACAGCATGTCGATGAAAACCATTCCACAATCACTGAACATCCGCAGCCTCATTCTCGAAAATTTCGAACAAGCATTATTAGTCGACGATGAAACCGAACGCAATGCCTTTATGAATTTCTGTCTCGTAGGCGGTGGTCCAACAGGCGTGGAACTCGCAGGTGCTTTAGCCGAAATGAAAAATGCAATCCTTCAAAAAGATTATCCCGATCTCAATATCGACAACATGCAGATCAACCTGATCCAAGGCGATGACAGGATACTCAACGGTATGAGTCATCATGCCTCTTTCGAAGCGGAAAAATTCTTAACCAAACTTGGCGTGAAAGTGCACAAGAACGTACGCGTTACCAATTACGACGGAAAGACGATCACGACCGCCTCCAATTTAACTTTCGATTCCGCTACCGTAATCTGGACCGCTGGTGTTCAAGGCGCTACGATTCCAGGGTTAAATAGTGAAGCCATCGTAAAAGGCAATCGTATTCGCGTCAATGCGTTTAATCAGGTTTTCGGCTACGACAACATTTTTGCACTTGGCGACATCGCCGCTATGGAAACAAAAAATTTCCCGCTCGGACATCCGATGGTGGCACAACCTGCAATGCAGCAAGGTGCGTTACTGGGAGAAAATATCATTAAAAAAATAAGGAACCAGAAAATGAAACCATTCGAATACAACGATAGAGGCTCGATGGCAACGATCGGACGCAACAAAGCCGTAGTCGATTTGCCACACTACCAATTCAGCGGCGTTTTCGCCTGGTTTGTCTGGATGTTCGTGCATTTGTTTTCATTAATTGGTTTCAAAAACAAAGCAGTGGTATTCCTGAATTGGGTTTACAATTATATTCGTTTCGACCGCGAAGGCAGATTGATCATTCGACCATACAGAAAAAAAAGCTTTACGACTTTCACGACAGATGAATACTAATCCAAAAACATCCTCATGGACCATACGCAAAAAAAATTCAAATGGAAGCGCCATATTAAGGATTTCATTTTAATCACCGCCGGAATTTTCTCAGCGGCTTTAGGATTCAAAGGTTTTTTGCTAACCAACCATTTCATCGATGGTGGCGCTACCGGAATTTCGCTGTTGGTTTCAGTATTGACGCCAATTCCGCTGTATGTGCTAATCATCGCAATTAATTTTCCATTTATTATTCTGGGTTACAATATCATTGGAAAGGCATTTGCGATCAAAACAGTATTAGCGATTTTAGGATTGGCTTTGGTCGTCGCTACCGTAACATTTCCAAATGTCACCGATGACAATCTGCTTGTGGCTGTTTTTGGTGGTTTTTTTCTCGGTGCAGGAATCGGTTTATCAGTCCGAGGCGGAGCAGTCATTGACGGTACGGAAGTATTGGCGATTTACCTAAGTCGAAAACTTGGAACTACAATCGGTGATATCATCATTGTGATTAACGTTGTGATATTCTCCGCAGCAGCGTATTTCCTTACGATCGAAATTGCGCTCTATTCGATGATAACGTATTTGGCAGCTTCCAAAACCCTCGACTTCATCATCGACGGTATTGAGGAATATATGGGCGTAACGATTGTTTCTCCTAAAAGTGAGGGAATCAAGAAGTCGATTATTGAAATTCTGGGCCACGGCGTCACCACGTACAAAGGAAAAAGCGGTTTCGGCAAACAAGGCGAAACCGGCAATGTCGAAATCGTATACACCGTAGTGACCCGATTAGAGCTGAATCGACTAAAATCCGAAATCGAAAAAATAGATGAACATGCTTTTGTGATTATCAGCAGTGTGCGCGATACTAAAGGCGGCATGGTACCCAAACGCGGGTTGAAATACTAACCAAAATTAATGATCAAAACAATGAGACCAAGAAGCAAAACAACGCAATTATTCATTTATATTGGGATTTTCATGTGCACATTCGGTATTGCCCGATTGAACACAGCTAATGTTTCATTCGAAGAAAATCAAAGCGCTTATGGGATGATTTTGATTGGAGTCATTTCAATTGTATATTCTTACTACAGGAACAGCAAAGAAAAAGTGTCTGATTCAGATAACGAAAAATTATAACGGTTTATCCTTGTAATAATTCACCATCAAGTTGACAAACTTACTATAACTTTCCAAACCATCTTGCTGCTGGTTGAATTTCAAAAAGTTGTCGTAAAAAACCTTGAAACCCGTTTCGACAAAAGTTTCGTATTGCTTCCAAAAGACTTCGCTTTCTTGGTAGTTTTTTAGGATTCCAGAATTGACGGTTTTGGATAACTGCTCTGCAATTGCAGGATTTCGAACTTCCCAATTGTGCAGACAATACCGCAACGCAAACGCATAGCCAGAATATTGAAAGTACAAATCCTCATTCTTCGTCGACGCTAAAAAACCGATGAAGTTGCATTCGCTTTCACTCGCATAACCCAACTGATGCGCCATCTCGTGTGTTGCAGTCGTCGGGAAAGCATACATCGGCAGCATCGAATTGACCTGCGCTTCGTTCGTAAACGGATTCAGATAACCCGCAAATCCCATATAAGTCAGCGGCAAACTAAACAATGAGTTCTTGATGCTTTTGTGTTCGTATTTCAAATAGGGATATTGTTTTGCCAGATTCCCGTAGCCATTCAAATTCATTTGAAACACTTGTTCGTGAGCATAAGGAAAATCAATTTTCGTATTCTTATCGTTCGCAATCTGAAATTGAATCGCATTCGTTTTCGCAATCAGTTTTGTGGTAAATTGGAGTAAATCGGCATCGGAATACTCGCGGCTGATATCCATTTTTTCAAATAATGGCAAGCGGTAATAATTGATTGCCCACGATAGGTAAAACAAAAAGTAAAAAACTGAAAAGAAGCTTAGCAGTTGCAGTAATGTATCTTTCTTAGCCAGCTTCCAAGTCTTTCTTTTGACCCAAATCCACCGAAACATCAGGAAAATCAAAACGCCATACATACAGTCGCCGACTGAAAACGCGAGATCACCCAAGCTGATGCGCCAAAAACGTGAAATCCAAACATAAACGCCTTTGCTGTAATAAGTCTCAACAACCTCAGGATAAAACGAAATCGCCTGCAAAACAATCACTTGAATCAACAGAAAAACCGGTAAGATATATTTGCGTTGCACCCTTTTAATTTTGAATGTAAATATACAAATCAATACTATCGAAAAAACGCAAGAACTTTGTAACTTTGGCTTGCGGAATAACGGATTCGCGGTATTATGCGATTTTAACCGCAGCACTTTATTAACTCAGAACCTCGCAAAAAAATGAGCCAAGAAATCAGAAACCTCGAACCCAAAGCACTTTGGAATAAATTTGCCGATCTCAACGCCGTGCCACGTCCATCAAAGAAGGAGGAACGCGTTATCGAATTCATGAAAGACTTCGGAAAACAACTCGGACTCGAAACCTTCGAAGACGATATCCGCAATGTGATCATCCGCAAACCCGCTACACCCGGCATGGAAAACCGCAAAACGATCGTGTTGCAAGGGCATCTTGATATGGTGCATCAGAAAAATGGGGACACCAATTTCGACTTCGATAACCAAGGCATTGACATGTATGTGGATGGCGACTGGGTGCGTGCTCGCGGAACAACTCTTGGCGCCGACAATGGGCTAGGCGTGGCGGCAATGATGGCGATTCTTGAAAGTAAAGATATCCCGCATCCTGCGATTGATGCATTGTTTACAATCGATGAAGAAACTGGAATGACGGGCGCGTTAAACTTGAAAGGCGGCATTCTCAAAGGTGAAATTCTACTCAATATGGACACCGAGGAAGACGACGAAATTGATATTGGCTGCGCCGGAGGCATTGATGTTACAGCAACAAGAAGTTACCACGAAGAGCAAACTCCTGAAGGTTCCGTAGGGTACACCATTACCGTTAAAGGTTTGAACGGTGGGCATTCTGGAATGGACATACACAAAGGATTAGGCAATGCGAATAAGATCATGAACCGACTGTTGTTCGACGGGTTTGAAAACTTTGGGCTGCAGATTGCTGAAATCTCGGGTGGAAGCTTGCGCAATGCAATTCCACGCGAAAGTGTTGCCAAAGTAATTATCGCGTCGATGTATGATGAAGCTTATGTATTCGACATGCAGGAAATCATTGGCGATATCAAAGCGGAATTTAAAACCACAGAACCGAACTTAACGATAGAAATTACCAAATCCGAGTTACCGAAAAAAATAATGGAGTTGGGCGTTCAAGAAGGCTTACTGCGTTCCATTTATGCCGCACACAATGGCGTTTACAGAATGTCAGCCGATATGGGAGATTTGGTAGAAACGTCAAACAATATCGCACGTGTCGTGGCTAAAGATGGGGAAATATCGATTCAAAATTTAACACGTTCTTCAGTAGAAACTTCAAAAATGGACTTGGCGAATGCGCTGCGTTCGGCGTATGAACTTTTCGGCTGTGAAGTTACTTTCTCAGGAAGTTATCCGGGTTGGACGCCAAATGTGAGTTCAGAAATCCTAGATGTTTTGGTTTCCATCTATGAAAAGCAAAACGGCGAAAAACCAAAAGTAGTCGCTTGTCACGCGGGATTAGAATGTGGCATACTCGGAACAAATTATCCAGGAATGGACATGATTTCGTTCGGACCGACAATCCACGGAGCCCATTCGCCGGATGAAAGGGCGAGCATCAAATCATCGCAGAAATTTTGGAAATTCGTTTTAGAAATTTTGGCGAACATTCCGATCAAGAAGTAATACCTAGTCAGCATAAAGTCAAAAAACCCGTTTAGCAATAAACGGGTTTTTTATACTGCTATGATTATTTTATTTTAACCAAAAAACCACGTGCGGTAGTTTTGGATAAATCCACATTACTTTTCATTGTGAATTTCATCGTGTCTTTATTGAATTCACGCTTGTCGATTTCTATCGGATTGTCATCTTTACCATATCTAAGAAAAGCGCGGTATTTTTCGTATTTGATCTTTCCCTTATACATCACGGCATCGGGCATGATTTTTTTGAAGATAGTATCTTTAAACTCCAATTTAAAAGTCTGTTGTTCGTATTTCTTTTCAAATACAATTCTATAATTGCCGTCGAGCGGAACATTTTCCTGTTGGAATATTCCTAGACAAAAAGTTGTTATCGCGATTATGAGAACTTTCATATTGGTTAGTATTGATTATTCACTCAAAAGTAGAAAAAAACCCGCTTAGAAGTAATCGGTCTTTCCAAATTTAAACAAACATTATGATAATGAGCGGAAAGCCAATGCTTATTAAGATTCAATAAAAATAAATGTGGTTTTATTTGGATTCAATATAAATAAAGAAGTATTTTCGCCCCGTAATTATGCTACGCTATGAAAATCACCCTTTCTAAATTGTTAATTTTATTTTTTGCAGTCAATTTACAAGCGCAAAATATCAATGATAGTTTATTTCAAAAACTCAAGTTAGAAATCAAAGAAGAACTTCGAAAAGAGTTACAGCAGGAAGCCAAAGCGTCTTCGAGAATTTCTTCATCAAATTTCGATCAATTTTCATTGCACGGATACGCAGTAGTTAATTATTACAATTATGAATTTGATACCGATCCTAACATTAAGAATAAAATTGATGCCGAGCGATTGAATATTTATCCCGAGTACCAATTTAAGGATTGGATTGCTTTTCGTTCTGAAATTGAAATCGAACACGGCGGAACGGGAGCGAATGTTGGATTTGATAATCAACAGGAATTTGGTGAGTTTGAACAAGAAATCGAAAAAGGGGGAAGCGTAAAACTCGAGCAAATCTATGTTGATTTTGCCATAAGACCTTATTTCAACATCAAAGCCGGAAGAATAAAATTATTATTCAATTTGGCGCAGTCATTGGATGATCCGGATGAATATTTTACAACGCACCGTCAAGAGATGGAAAATGAGTTAACACCATTGGGTTGGTATGAAAACGGCGTTTCTTTTTATGGAACTTTTGCCAAAAAATTCAATTACTATTTTTCAATCGTCAATGGTTTAGACTCTTCAGGTTTCAATTCCCGTGGCTGGATTCGCGACGGGCATCAAGAGCGTTTCGAAATGGTAACCGCCGAATCATTTGCCACGATGCTGCGAATCGATTATAAATTTGGAAAAAACAAACACACTTATGTTGGTTTCTCAACCTATATTGGCGATTCAGCTGCCAATCGCCCAAAAGATGACATTAAAGAAACCGCTTATGTCAGCATGTTTGAAGGTCATTTTACTTACAATGAATTTCCGTTGCGAATTTATGCCACCGGAATTTACGGTAATCTCGAAAACTCTAACATTGTATCGGTCAGAAACGCATCACTATCGAATGAGTTGGGCGTCAAAAGAACTCCGGTTGGCAAAAACGCTGTAGGTTTTACAACAGAAATAGGTTACGATGTCTTGCATCTTTTTAATTCCAAATCCAAACAGATGTTATATCCGTTTATGAGATATGATTACTACGATTCGATGTTTGATGTGGAAGGAAGTATTGTCGACAATCCAAGATGGGAGCGCAGTGTAATCACCGGTGGTTTGAATTGGTTTATCGCACAAGAAGTAACGATAAAAGCACAGTATTCGAATCGCCGCTTGGGTTCTCAAAATTACGATTTATCAACATTAGAATACACAGGTAAAAAACAAATGGAAAATACATTTTCTGTTGGCATAGCTTTCGAATTTTAAAATCAAATTAATACATCATGAAAAATAACATTTTAACGATCTCGTCTTTATTTTTATCGGCAACACTGTTACTCTCTTGTAGCGACAATGCATCAGAAGAAGCAGATCCGAACGCCACGCTATACGCACAAGTTTTGACCAATTCATCCGTTGATGTGATTACAGAAACATACAAGAGTATGAATGAAAATGCCGCTACTTTAGTGACTGCAGTAGCCAATTTGACCATTGGTGATGAAGCGGAATTGACTGCGGTAAAAAATGCTTGGATGGCAACACGCGCACCATGGGAAAAATCAGAAGGGTTTTTATATGGTCCGGTCGATACCGAAGGCATCGATCCAGCGATCGACTCTTGGCCAGTGAACGTTAATGACATCAACAACATCCTTAGCAGTGGGAATGCAATCACTTCTAGCTTGTTGGAAAACAACAACGAAGCTAGAGGTTTTCATACCATCGAATATTTTGTTTGGGGCATCAATGGCAATAAAACAGCGGCTCAATTAACGGCAAGAGAAATTGAATTTTTAACTGCAGCAACGCAAAATCTAAAATCAAAAACGCAGCAGTTATATAACGGATGGGTTACTTCTCAAGGTAACTTTGCTAATAACTTTATTACGGCGGGTCAATCAGGAAATTTGTTGTACACTTCTCAAAAAACAGCACTCTTAGAATTGGTTGACGGTATTATCACAATTTCCGATGAAGTAGCCAATGGTAAAATTGAAACGCCGTTGAATGGTAATGCAGGTTCAGCGATGCCGGAAGCAGAAGAATCACGATTTAGTAATAACTCTAAACTTGATTTTGCTAACAATATCAGAAGTATTCAAAATATATATTTGGGCGATTATCAAGGCGTTGACGGTAAAGGTTTGACTGATATCGTTGCTTTGTCAAATCCAACGTTGGATGCTACAATCAAAGCAAAAATTTCAGAAGCGATTGCTGCCATTGAAAACATCCCGGGTACCTTTACAACGGCGATTTCCAACAACCGATCCGCGGTTCAAAATGCTCAGACCACAGTAGGTGAGTTGCAGCTTTTATTGGATGGTAGTTTAAAACCTTTGGTTTCGAATTTATAAAAAAGACGTTGCGCAATTAATACGATTCGTGGTTAAGATTTAAAAAGTTGATTCAAAATTCGCTTTTTAGTTACAGTTAAATAGTGTCCTGATGTTTAAAAAATTTCTTTTTCTTTTAGTAGTAATGCTCATAACACTTTCGTGTAGTAATAATGAGGAAGAACAATATGTGGGTATTGACCTTTCCGAGCGGTTGTATGCCGGAGGTGCCACCACTATTTTTACAGAAAATAGTACAGCCTACAGGAACCCTGCACCCAATATAGCTGGAGCGGAATTGGCACTACATCTTGAAGGTGATGCACAATTCGAGCAAGCATTCGTTACTGCTCCGGCTCAAGTCAATAATGGTTTAGGAAGTATTTTTAATAATACAACCTGCGTTTCTTGTCATCCCAAAGATGGCAGAGCTGCTTTCCCTACGAATTTTTTGAACCTGAGTGGATTGCTTTTGCGTTCTAGTATTTCGGGTACAGATACTCACGGCGGTCCAAATCCTGTTCCGGGTTTTGGAACTCAAATTCAAAATCAAGCTGTTTTTGGTACGTTACCTGAAGCGCGGTATCAAGTGGCTTTTGAAACTAAAAACGAAACATTTGCCGACGGAACCGTCGTTACACTTCGAAAACCAGTGATTACGCTATTTGATACTTACATGGCATTTCCAGCAAACGCCATGTTGTCGCCCAGAATTGCAACACCGGTTTTTGGTTTGGGTCTGTTAGAAGCTATTCCAGAAAATAATTTATTGGCGCTGCAGGATATAAATGATCTCAATAACGATGAGATTTCAGGAAAGGCCAATTATGTTTGGGATCCAACAGCAAACCAATTGGCTATAGGTCGTTTTGGATGGAAAGCGAGTGCACCAACGGTTTTGGTGCAATGCGCTGGGGCTTATGTAGATGATATGGGTGTAACCAATTACGTTTTTCCTAATGAAACCGGCAACAACCAATTTAATGGACAAGATGGATTAAATGATGATCCTGAAATTTCAAATGCAATCCTAGATCAAGTCACGTTCTATTGCAAAACATTAGCTGTTCCCGCACCAAGAAATATTTCGAGTCAACCCGTAAAAAATGGCGCTAGAATTTTCGAGCAAATCGACTGTGCTAAATGCCATATACCAAAACAACAAACCGGATTCTATCCCATTGCAGCACTTGCCAACCAAACCATTTTCCCGTACACCGATTTACTTTTGCATGATATGGGCGAAGATTTGGCGGATAACAGACCCGATTTTTTAGCCACTGGGAATGAGTGGAAAACCAGACCGTTGTGGGGCATTGGACTCACACAAGTCGTAAATGGTCACACCTACTATCTTCATGATGGTAGAGCGAGAAATATCACAGAAGCAATTTTATGGCATGGTGGTGAAGCGCAGAATTCTAAAAATAAGTTCAAGCAGCTTTCCACAAAAGACAGAAACGATTTGTTGCGTTTTATTAATTCATTGTAGTATGGAGAAGTCAAATGATCCGCTCCACGGCATCACCTTGCAAATAATGCTGGAACAGTTAATTTCATTCTATGGTTTTGATACGTTAGGAGAACTCATTAAAATAAAGTGCTTTACGGAAAATCCAAGTTTGAAATCCGCTCTTACTTTTTTAAGAAAAACGGCTTGGGCACGTCAGAAAGTGGAACTACTTTATCTGAAGACTTTGCCGAAATTCCCAAAATGATTATCGTGTAAAATTGCGTTTCAGTAATGAGTAAATTACGGTATCGATGAATTTTCCATCAAAAAACTCGTTTTCAAGAATGTGCGCTTCTTTGACAAAACCATTTTTTTGTAATACCCTTTCAGAACCAAAGTTGTGGGGATCGATGATCGCTTCTACCGAATGTAGGTTCATCACTTCAAATCCATAGACCAATGCGGCACGAATGGCTTCGGTGATAATGCCTCTTCCATGAAATTCACGAAGCAGCATATAACCAATTTCAGACCGGAAATTTTCAGGCTGAATGCGGTAATGCCCAATGATACCAAGAAGTTTTCCGGGATCGGCTTTGAGCGTGATCGCCCAATTAATGCCTTCATTGCTTTCGATTTTAGCGTCAATCATCGCAAAATGTTCGAGTGCCTGTTCGGTCGTAGTCACCAAAGGACGCGGTATGTACTTCATATTCTCAGCATCGCCGCGAAGTGCAATGATCTGACTTGCATCGCTTTTATCGAGACGTCGCAGCAGCAATTGCGGGGTTTCGAGTTCCGGAAAAGGATTGTTGAAATTAAAAGTCAGCATGGATTAATGGATTTCAATTTTAAAATTACAATTAAATTCTTGATGCGCTCCCACAAATTGTATGGCTTCTTTTTGTTCTAAATTCCCAGTCGTTGTAATAGTATCAGAATAACCAAGCCAAGGTTCGAGGCAGATGAAAGGCGCATTGACTTTCGTCCAAATGCCAAAATTCTCAAAGTCTTTGAAATGCAAATCGAGCAGCGGTTTCTCATTTTCCAAAATCGTAATTTTCTTCGACCGTAAGGTCTTAAAAATCAAAGCATCATTTTCGAATAGGGAATACCGCAGCGCCAACGCATTTTTTTTCGTTGGGATAGTCGTAATTTTTTCTGAAAGCAATTCATTTTCAAGCGAATGGCTTTTTAAATGTTCATCAAATTCAAACTGTAAACTATAATTATCAAATAATTCTGACAAAGCAAACGCCGGATGGGCACCAATAGAAAACGGCATCAATTCATTCGTCATATTCAAAATTTTGTACGCAATGATTAGTGCATTCTCTTGTAGCGTATAGTGAAGCTGCAACTCGAAATCGAAAGGATAAACAGCTTTTGTTGCTGCTGTCGATTGCATTGAAAAGACCGCGCTCGATGCTGTTCTCGAAATCAATTCAAATTCGCATTCTCGAGCAAAACCATGCCTTGGCAAAGTATAGGTGACGTTTTTATAATGGTATTGGTTGTTTTTCAAAGTGCCTACAATCGGGAATAACACGGGTGAATGCTTGCCCCAAAATTTAGGGTTGCCTTCCCAGATATACTCGCGATCTGTACCCAATTTCTGCAACGAAATGAGTTCCGCGCCCACCATATTAACTTCGGCGGACAAATGATTATTCTGTAGCAATATCTTCAAAACGTTGAAATAATTTGAATGTTTTTGTTAATTGTAAATATATTTTACTAATTTTCCAATCCCTAATCTATTAATAATTTAAAATTAACCATTATGGCAACTACCTTTGAAACCATAGAGAAGGAGAATATCCTGGCTCTAAAATTCCCACACAACGAAGTTCTGGAAGACAAAGATGCTATTTTTCAAAGAAATAGCGACTTAAATCGCGCGCAATCTTTGGGCAACCTCGAACACTCCAAAATTAAAATCTTTTTTGAAGACAATCAATCTAAAAAGATGGTTGAAACTACCGTTTGGGCGGTCACCGACAATCAGGTTGTACTTAAACGAGGCATTGGAATTCCGATCAACCGCATTTTCAAATCCATTTAAAAAAGTTTATTTGTCGATTTGGTTATTTGTTAAGGAGCCGGGAACCTGCTATCCGTTGCAAGTCCTCACTGCGCTCCGGGCTTTTCACTGCTATCAGGGCTAGGGCTTCAATTTACAGATGCACTTACACCCAAGGCAATGCGGAACAAAATAACCAAATAACCGAATCCACAACCCGAGGCGTTGCCGAACTGTATGGAGCGTAGTAGAATAAATGCACATAATGCTTATCTTTGTTAGCCTAAAACAGCATTCTTGTGAGTCAAATCAATAAACTTAAAATACTAAATGATCCGATTTACGGCTTCATCACGATTCCAAATCCATTACTGTACGATTTAATTCAACACCCTTATTTCCAGCGTTTGCGCCGCATTTCCCAAATGGGTTTGTCTTATTTGGTTTATCCTGGTGCGCACCACACGCGGTTTCATCACGCTTTGGGCGCTATGCACATGATGCAGAAAGCGATCGAGGTATTGAAATTTAAGGAAGTCAAAATTTCCAAAGACGAAGAAAATGCGTTGCTGATTGCGATCCTGCTGCACGATATCGGGCATGGTCCGTTTTCGCATGCGATGGAACACAGCATCGTGGAAGACGTGAATCACGAAGCCATTTCGCTATTGTTTATGAATCGATTGAACGTGGAATTTGACGGACAATTATCACTGGCCATTCAGGTTTTCAAAGGCGATTACCATCGTAAATTCATGCTGCAACTGATTTCAAGCCAACTCGACATGGATCGTATGGATTATCTGAAGCGCGATAGTTTTTACACCGGTGTTGCTGAAGGCAATATCAATTCTGATCGTTTGATCCAAATGCTCAATGTTGTCGATGATGTTTTAGTCATGGAAGAAAAAGCAATTTATTCCATCGAAAAATTCTTAATGGCTAGACGATTAATGTATTGGCAGGCGTATTTGCACAAAACGAGCCTCGTAGCCGAATTAATCCTGACCAAAATACTCAAACGCGCTAAAGAATTGACTTTAAAAGGAACCGAACTGCCATCGAGCAAAGCCTTGTCATTCTTTATGAAAAATAAAATTGAACTAGACGATTTTACAGATTCAATCCTCGATCAGTTTGCCGAACTCGATGATTATGATATTGTCAGTGCCTTAAAATCTTGGCAAGACCACGATGATTTTATCTTGAGTTCACTCAGCAAAATGATTATCAACCGCGATCTACTCAAAATAAAATTGAGCAGTGAAAAATTTCCGAAAGAAACGATTCATGAACTGACAGAAAGGTTTTCAGCCGCCAACGGAATTTCGATTGAAGACACGGAATACTTCATTTTTAAAGGAAAAATTAAAAATCAGGCGTACAGTAAAGACGCGGAACCCATTCATATTCTGAAGAAAGACAAAACGATTGAAGATGTAGTTGAAGCTTCAGACCAATTGAATTTGAAAGCGCTGTCGAAACCCGTAACCAAATATTACATTTGCTATCCAAAACAACTGCTAGAAAATTAACAATTCAAAAGCTATTTTTTATATTTTTGTCGGCACTACGCGCGCAAATGGAACAAGCAGCAGTTTTTGCACAATTAAAGGCAATCATAAGTGAATTCCATTGTATACCGATGGAAAAGCGAATCAGAGAAAATGAAATTTACAGCAGACCAAATAGCGAAAATCTTAGAAGGCGAAGTCGTTGGGAATCCCAATGCTGAAGTCTGGACGTTGTCTAAAATCGAAGAAGGCGTTGATGGTTCCATTTCTTTTCTTTCAAATCCAAAATACGAGTCCTACATCTATACGACCAAAGCATCGATTACGATTGTAAATCATTCGTTTGCGCCGGAATCTGAAATAAGTACAACGTTAATCAAAGTAGAGGACGCTTATCTTTCGTTTACTAAACTGCTGACATTTTATGATCAGGCAAAAAAGGCGAGTAAAGTCGGTATCGAACAGCCGTCCGTCATCTCGGAAACGGCGAAATATGGGGAAAATCTTTATCTCGGAAGCTTCAGTTATATCGGATCAAACGTTCGTGTAGGCAATGATGTCAAGATATATCCGAATTGTTTTATAGGCGACAATGTCGTGCTAGGAAATAATGTAACGATTTTTTCAGGAGCCAGAATTTATTCGGACACCTTGATAGGCAATAATTGTGTCATTCATTCCGGAGCTGTCGTTGGTGCCGATGGATTTGGTTTTGCACCGAATCCCGACGGAACGTATACAACGATTCCACAGATCGGCAATGTGATTATTGAAGATAATGTCGATGTTGGCGCTTCAACTACAATCGACAGAGCCACTATGGGTTCGACGATTATTCGAAAAGGCGTGAAGCTCGACAATCAAATCCAGATCGCGCATAATGTTGAAATAGGGGAACACACTGTGATCGCAGCACAAACCGGTGTAGCAGGTTCAACCAAAATAGGGCAATATTGTGTCATTGGCGGCCAAGTCGGTTTCGCTGGACATATTGTTGTCGGAAATAATGTGCGCATTCAAGCACAATCTGGAGTGGGCAGAAATGTAAAAGATAATGAAGTGTTGCAAGGAAGTCCGTCGTTTACGTATTCCGATTATAGTAAATCGTACGTACATTTCAGGAATTTACCGAAGATTGTCGTTGAACTCGAAGAATTAAAGAAATCAATAAATAAAAATAACTAAGTGATGGTGAAACAGAAAACCATAAAGAGTGAAATTTCTCTTATTGGAGTTGGATTGCACACAGGGAAAGAAGTGAAAATGACTTTCAAACCTGCTCCTGAAAATAACGGCTATACTTTTATACGTGTAGATTTAGAAGGCGCTCCAATGATTGAAGCTGACGCAAATTACGTTGTGAATACGCAAAGAGGAACCAATCTAGAAAAGCGCGGCGTTAAAATACAGACGTCAGAACATGTCTTGGCTGCTTTTGTCGGTTGTGATGTAGACAACGTAATCATCGAACTTGATGCTTCCGAGCCTCCGATCATGGATGGTTCTTCAAAGTTTTTTGTTGAAGCCATCGAAAAAGCCGGTATTGTAGAGCAACAAGCCAAAAGGAACGTATATGTCGTGAAAGAAAATATTTCGTTTATCGATGAATCTACCGGAAGCGAAATTCTCGTGATGCCAAGCGATGATTATCAAGTCACGGCTATGGTCGATTTCGGCACCAAAGTATTGGGCACGCAAAACGCAACATTGAAAAAGATGAGTGATTTCAAAACCGAAATTGCTGATGCAAGAACGTTTAGTTTTCTACACGAATTGGAAACTTTACTCGATGAAGGCTTGATTAAAGGCGGCGATCTAAACAACGCAATCGTTTATGTAGACAAAGATATTTCCGAAAAAACGATGAACAACCTCAAAGTGGCTTTTGGAAAGGAAAAAATCACGGTGAAACCAAACGGCATTTTAGACAATTTAACTTTACATTATCCAAATGAAGCGGCACGTCATAAATTGCTTGATGTAATTGGAGATCTCGCGCTGATCGGTACCAGAATTCAGGGAAAAGTCATCGCGAACAAACCCGGACATTACGTAAATACACAATTCGCAAAAAAACTTTCGAAAATGATTAAAATAGAACAAAGAAATTTTGTGCCGTCATATGATTTGCATCAAGAACCTTTGATGGATATCCACAAAATCATGTCGATGTTGCCACACAGACCGCCATTCCTACTTGTAGACAAGATTTTTGAATTATCAGATTCTCATGTAGTCGGTTTGAAAAACGTTACGATGAATGAACCGTTCTTCATCGGTCATTTTCCAGATGCACCGGTAATGCCGGGCGTGTTGATTGTCGAGGCAATGGCGCAGACCGGCGGAATTTTGGTATTGAGCACCGTTCCAGATCCGGAAAATTATTTGACTTTCTTTATGAAAATCGACAACGTGAAGTTTAAACACAAAGTGCTTCCCGGGGATACTTTAATATTCAAATGCGATTTAATTAGTCCAATTCGAAGAGGCATTTGCCACATGCAAGCGAACGCTTATGCCAATGGTAAACTCGTAGCGGAAGCCGAATTGATGGCGCAAATTGCTAAAAAACAATAAAAAGATAAACGATGAATCAACCTTTAGCTTATGTGCATCCCGGTGCAAAAATTGCCAAAAATGTTGTGATCGAACCCTTCACTACCATCCATAACAATGTCGTTATCGGAGATGGAACTTGGATCGGATCGAATGTGACCATTATGGAAGGCGCCCGAATCGGGAAGAACTGTAATATATTTCCCGGAGCTGTAATTTCAGCGATACCGCAGGATTTAAAATTCGGTGGTGAAGATTCTTTAGCCATCATTGGAGACAACTGCACGATCCGTGAATGTGTAACCATCAATCGCGGTACGATCGCTTCTGGTCAAACTACGCTCGGTAGCAATTGTTTGATTATGGCAACCGCGCATATTGCGCACGACTGTCATATCGGCGACAATGCGATTATCGTAAATGGGGTTGCTTTGGCAGGTCACGTTACGGTCGGAAACCACGCGATTATCGGTGGTTTGGCAGCGATTCATCAATTTATTCATGTTGGAGATCACGCCATGGTTTCGGGCGGATCATTGGTGAGGAAAGATGTACCGCCGTACACGAAAGCTGCAAAAGAGCCGTTATCGTATGTCGGAATTAATTCGGTTGGATTAAGACGTCGTGGATTTTCAACAGAAAAAATCAGAGAAATTCAAGAGATTTATAGAATTCTGTACCAAAAAAATTACAACACTTCACAGGCAATGAGCATCATTGAAGGTGAAATGGAAGCCACTCCGGAACGCGATGAGATATTGGATTTCATTAGAAATTCATCAAGAGGCATCATGAAAGGATATTCCGGTAATTATTAAAAACTTTCACTTCGATTAAATAAATAAACGATTAAACAATAAAACAATTAAAAAATGGCATCTACTTCAGATATTAAAAACGGATTGTGCATCAAATACAACAATGACATTTATAAAATCATTGAATTTTTACACGTTAAACCAGGAAAGGGTCCGGCTTTCGTAAGAACCAAACTAAAAAGTTTAACCAATGGAAAAGTACTCGACAATACGTTCTCGGCGGGTCATAAGATTGACGAAGTGCGCGTTGAGAACCATAAATTTCAGTTTTTGTATCCTGAAGGCAATTTGTTTCATTTCATGAATGTGGAGTCATTTGAACAAATATCCTTAAACAAGGACATTCTTGATTCTCCAGATTTATTGAAAGAAGGCGAGAACGTAATGGTTAGTATTAATACTGAAACGGATTTGCCTTTATCGGTAGATATGCCGGCATCTGTTGTTTTAGAGGTAACATACGCAGAACCGGGCGTGAAAGGAAACACAGCAACCAATGCTACGAAATCAGCCACGGTTGAAACCGGAGCTACGATCAACGTACCGCTCTTCATCAATGAAGGTGATAAAATTAAGATTGACACGACTTCAGGAAACTACATGGAACGCGTTAAATAATAGTTTGCAGTGTTCAGTTTTTATGTGTTTCGTTAAATTGACAATGCAAAACCACTAACAAGAATGAAATTTCCAAAACAATATACATTACAAGAAATTGCCGATTTGCTGCATTGCGAATTTGTCGGAGATGCAAATTTCCCGGTTCTTGGCATGAATGAAATTCACGTAGTCGAACCTGGTGATATCGTTTTTGTCGACCATCCGAAATACTACGACAAGGCTTTGCAGTCTGCAGCGACGATTGTTTTAATTAATAAGAAAGTCGATTGTCCGGATGGAAAAGCGTTATTAATTTCAGACGATCCGTTTCGAGATTTTAATACATTAACGAGACATTTCAAACCCTTTCGACATTCCAATTTGTCAATTGCTTCTTCAGCTAAAATTGGCGAAAATACTTTAATTCAACCGAATACGTTCGTGGGTAATCATGTCGTAATTGGAAAAAATTGCCTGATTCATTCGAATGTTGCCATTTATGACAATACAGTTATCGGAGACAATGTAATCATCCATGCAGGAACGGTGATTGGAGGCGATGCTTTTTATTATAAGAAACGTCCTGAAGGTTTTGATCAATTGCTATCGGGTGGAAGAGTAGTGATTCATGATAATGTAGGCATCGGCGCGTTGTGCACGATTGATAAAGGTGTAACAGGCGACACTACAATTGGTGAAGGAACCAAACTCGACAACCAAGTGCATGTTGGTCATGATACTATAATTGGAAAAAAATGTCTAATCGCTTCGCAAACCGGAATCGCAGGTTGCGTCATCATTGAAGATGAAGTTACGATGTGGGGACAAGTCGGTACTACGAGCGGTATCACCATCGGCACCAAAGCCGTGATTATGGGACAAACCGGAGTTACCAAATCAGTCGAAGGCGGAAAGTCGTATTTCGGAACGCCTATTGAGGAATCCCGTGAAAAACTGAAGCAGCTGGCTAACGTAAAAAAAATTCCAGAAATTTTAAATAAATTAAAATAGCAATGTCTAAGAAATTAGTTCAAGATTTTTACAAATCCGATGCACTCATCAATAGCGAAATCATGGCAACTTACTTGCATCCTGAAATTATTTTGGATTGGCAGAGTAGTACAGGTTTCAAACAGTTGAATTTTCACGATATTCTTTCATTAACGACCGAGTTAAGTAAAGCGTACGTGCGTTCAAAGGCTAAAGTCAGTCATGTCTTAAAAGAAGGAAATTTACTTACTGTTCGATATTCCCATTATATCAAAACGATTGAAAACCCACGTGAAGAGATGCTGTTGGCCCATTTTATGGTGATTTGGGAAGTCAAAGATGACAAATTATACCGTGGATACCAGATCAGCCAATTGCCGAAATAATTTATAAAAAATAAATTTAAAAGTAGGATGTAATGCTTACTTTTGCCTAGTCATTTTAAAAAACAAAAAAGAAATATCATGAGTGTTTTAGTCAATAAGGATTCAAAAATAATTGTACAAGGTTTTACAGGTAGCGAAGGAACTTTCCACGCTTCACAAATGATTGAATACGGTACCAATGTAGTGGGTGGTGTAACACCAGGAAAAGGTGGAACAACACATTTAGACCGTCCGGTTTTCAATACCGTGCAAGATGCCGTTGACCAAGCTGGTGCCGATACTACAATTATTTTCGTTCCGCCAGCTTTTGCAGCCGATGCCATTATGGAAGCAGCCGATGCCGGAATCAAAGTAATCATTACGATTACGGAAGGAATCCCAGTTGCAGATATGATTAAAGCCAATGAATATATCAAAGAAAGAAACTGCACACTGATCGGACCAAACTGCCCAGGTGTGATTACGCCAGGAGAAGCCAAAGTGGGTATCATGCCCGGTTTCGTATTTAAAAAAGGAAATGTTGGTATTGTTTCTAAATCAGGAACATTAACGTATGAAGCTGCAGATCAAGTTGTAAAACAGGGTATGGGAATTACGACAGCGATCGGAATCGGTGGCGATCCAATTATCGGAACAACTACCAAAGCCGCTGTTGAATTATTGATGAACGATCCTGAAACCAAATGCATCGTCATGATCGGCGAAATCGGTGGTCAATTAGAAGCTGATGCTGCAAAATGGATCAAAGCGGATGGAAACCGCAAACCCGTTATTGGATTCATTGCAGGAGAAACCGCTCCAAAAGGAAGAACCATGGGGCATGCAGGTGCCATCGTCGGCGGTTCTGATGACACTGCCGAAGCTAAGAAAAGAATCATGAAAGAATGTGGCATTCACGTAGTAGATTCTCCGGCTGAAATTGGTAAGAAAGTAAAAGAAGTAATGGGATAACACCTTTTATTTTATGATATCATTAATTATTAGGTTGTTTGTGTAATCAAGCAACCTTTTTTTTTGGTCTCTCAAATTATTTGTGATATTTTTAAACTTTAAAATTTTTTATCATGAAGAAAACTTTCTTTTTAGTTATGTGCCTTCTGAGTTTAAGCAGCAATGCCCAAACAATCAATTTTCCTGATTATCATTTCAGTAATAAACTCCAAGAAAATGTTACTTTAGACCTGAATAACGACGGCCAAATTCAAGTAAATGAAGCGCAATTGGCCACTTCGTTAGATTTGAATAATGCGGGCATCATCGATTTGACGGGTATTGAATATTTTACGAATTTGGAAAGTTTGAGTTGCACCTACAACGCGTTGACAACCCTAAATTTGTCGGCATTGACAAACCTTCGCTATTTATCTTGTGGTTCGAATCAACTGACATCGCTTGATTTGAGCATGTTGACAAATTTAACCGTCGTAACCACCGAATATAATCCTTTGGCATCCATGAATATTTCGGGTTTAAACTTAACCAAACTGTGGTGCTACAATACCAATTTAATACAAGTTGATGTTTCAGGCATGACCAATCTCACAGAATTGAAATGCTTCGATATGGCACAAGTGACTAGTATTAACGCTAGTGGAGCAAACAATTTAACAACTTTAAACATCAATATTGTACCCAACCTTAACAGCTTGAATTTATCCGGCACTTCCATTAGTGAATTGAATTTATTGGAATTCAATCAGGTGAATAATTTGCAAACATTAAACCTATCCAATTGTACTTATTTAACGGTGTTAAGGGTTAATTCTACCGCATTGAACAACCTCAATATAACAAGTTGTGCCGCTTTGTTTACCTTGTCTTTGGTCAATTGTCCGCTCACCACATTTTCTTTAGTAGATTTTAATGTACTATATAATTTGACAATTAACAACACCTTGATAAACCACCTCGATTTGTCAAGGTGCAGCAATTTGCGTGAAGTAAATCTAGATTATAACGCGTTAACTTTTTTAGATTTTACAGGATGTACCGATTTGTTTGATTTAAGTTGTCAATTCAATCAGCTTGCTACATTGAACGTTTCCACTTGTCCTGTTTTGTATGTTCTCAATTGTTCTAATAATGTATTGACTAGTTTGTATATAAAAAACGGATCTTTCGAAAATGGTTTGAATATCAGTAATAATTCCAATTTAAGTTTTATTTGTGTAGATGCCAATCAAATCGTGAGTGTTCAAAACAATGCTGGACCTAATGTTACAGTAGTTTCCGATTGTGTTTTTTCTCCAAGTACCATTTATAATACGATTGCCGGTACTTTTACTTTCGACCAAAATCAGAATGGATGTGATGCTAGTGATGGCTTATTTCACGATATGAAAGTGGTCATCAGCGAAAACCAAAATCAAAATAGTTTTTACACGGATGCTTCAGCAAATTATTCATTTTACACAAATGCAGGGACTTTTAATGTGGTGCCACAATTTGAAAACCCTTCTTTTTTTACAGTAACACCTGAAAGTGTAGATGTTCTTTTCTCAACAATGAGTGGAAGCGTCTCCAATCAAAATTTTTGTATCGCGCCCAATGGTGTGCATCCAGATTTAGAAATCTTGTTGTTGCCACTTTCAGTTCCAAGACCTGGGTATAATGTTTTGTATCGATTAATGTATAAAAACAAAGGAAACACCATTCAAAACGGGACTGTTGATTTTAGTTTCAATGATGCTATTGTCGATTTTGTATCGGCGACGCCAGAATTGCCTGCACAAACCACAAATCATTATAATTGGTCTTTTAGCAATTTGCAACCTTTCGAGCAACGTGAAATTACGGTGATGATTAATTTAAATTCCGGTTCGGAAATTCCTGCTGTTTATTTCGGAAATCCGTTGACTTTTTCCGCTGCAATTTCGAGTATGGCTGCAGATGAAAATCCGGATGACAATAATTTTATCCTGCGTCAAATTGCGATGGCATCTTTTGATCCTAATGACAAAAGGTGCTTAGAAGGGGATGTTATCGATGTGACTAAGGTTGGAGATTATGTACATTATATGATCCGATTTGAAAATACCGGGAATGCCAATGCCGATAATATTGTTGTACGAGATGCTATCGATCTTTCTAAATTTGATATTGCAACTTTAGTTCCATTAACCGGAAGCCATCCTTTTGTGACAAAAGTTTTGGAGCAAAATAAAGTGGAATTTGTTTTCGAAAACATCAATTTACCTTATACATTTGGATCGAATCAAGGGTACGTAGTCTTCAAAATCAAGACTAAATCGGATTTAGTGGTAGGCGATTTCTTTACAAATACGGCGCGTATTTACTTTGATTATAATTTACCAATTATTACAAATACTGCCACGACGTCGATTCAAACTTTAGCTTCACAAGGTTTTGAATTTTCTAAATCTGTAGCATTGTATCCAAATCCGGCACAGGACACTCTAAACATACAAGCTAAGAATTGTGAGATATCTTCTATCAATATTTACAATACTTTAGGGCAATTAATTTTGGTAATCCCGACCCGAGGCAAAGCCGACCTAAGTGAAGGTAATGCACAGCAGGTTTCAACCATTGATATTTCTAGTTTAAAAACCGGAAATTATTTTGTCAAAATAAATTCGGATAAAGGGACAACAAACGCTAAATTTGCCAAGAATTAAAAATTAAATCGATAGCAACATAAGCCCTGCGATTTCGTGGGGCTTTTTTTTAAATAACGTATTATGTACAAAGAATTAACAAAGTTCAAAACCAACAACCATTTCAATTTTACAATCGATAACAGCCTCGAAGAAGTTTGCAATGCTTCTGAAAACGGAAGCGGCGTGTTCCTCGTTTATCAAGCCAATACGGAAGATAAAGAACTTATTATGGTAGGTTCTACTGGAACGGTTCAGAATGACGGTTCGCTGAAAAGCAAGAATGGTGGACTTTACGACAAGATCGTCAACGGTCATCAATTTGCCAAAACGGGGCGCAAGTATTCTTGGCCGGCACAAATGAAAATCGAGAAGATCGATCGCCTAGAAGTGTATTGGTACGAAACATTCAATGCCAAAAATAAATTCATCCCGACCTATGTGGAAGGTTTGATTTTGCAGAAGTTTTTAGAGGAGCATGGGAAATTACCAAGGTGGAATGTCGCATTCTAATCCAACGCTGCTGTAATTTTTTGCTGCAATTGATTAAGTAAAACTTGATATTTACTGATTTCAACCAAATCGGCGTCATCGTCTGAATGGTCTAAAAGCTCATCAAGATATTCGGCGGCATCGAGCAACTTGAAGTTGGCGTCGATAAATTTTTTGTTAGCCATCAAGTCGATGATTTCCTGAACATCATTTTTTAAAGAATCGAATTTAGGATTATCCATTGTTTGTTGGATTTTCGTTATTGAATTTTTTTACTATCACTTTGAGTTTTTCTTTTCGAAGCATTTCAGCTTGCTTGACTTTATCTTGCGCCTTATGAAGTTTGTCGTTGTGCTTCTTGATGTTGCGCTCATTGTTTCTTCCCATAGCTTATTGTTTGCTTATTTTATTGAGCTTTACATAGCCGATATGAAAAGCATCATCCGCCAATAAAGTTTCAAATTTTCTAATTTGGATATCATACGCATTTTTTAATTCAAGCGGCAACATATCGTCAACCCGCAATAAGTCGTCTACATCAATTCCGAATTTATCATCAATATGCGACACTGCACCACGGTAACCAAAATGTTTGTAAAAGGTACTTTCTTTTGATTTTTTGACAGCTTCAGCCAACGTTTGTGCGACAGTCATGATTTTATAATGAAATTCATCAAATTCGTCTTTCTTGTATCCGCCAAGATTAATGAAAAAAAGTTTCCGCCCTTGATTGTCGGCCGTATTTTTGGGTACGATTTCGATGACATGATTATCAACAACTGTGACCTTGCGCCATACATCAATGTGAATGTTAGTTGCTTCGGGCCAGAATGCTTTCATTTGGGGAACCAGTGATTCCATGGAATCGGCAATTCCGAAAAAAATATCGTGCTGTTCGATAAATCTTGATTTCAGTGTGCAGCCCAACATGATCATGTATAACTTCATATCACAAAAATAAACTAAATTATCAAGATTGCTTTTTTTTGGTTCGGTATTTGGTCGATACCGCACGAACTTAAAATATTTTATCATGAAATCGAAGATTTACGAATACCAAAAAACAAATTATAGAAGCATGAGTGAAAAAATACTTTTATTTATTGCCATTGCCAGCGCTGCGATTTTTTCGAGCTGTGAAGGTCCAGAAGGTCCGCAAGGCGCAACGGGATATAGTGCTGAAGCAATCGTGTACGAAACACCTGCAATGAATTTTACAGCCCCAAGTTTTGGCGTATTTTATACGTTTCCACAAGCTGCATTAACTTCTGATCATGCACTCGTGTACAGATTGGCAGCTGTCGATCAAGGAGAAGATGTTTGGCAGCTCATTCCTCAGTACCGCTTCTTTACCGACGGAACGCTAGACTTCGGTTACAACTATGATGCAACCCGATTTGATGTCAATATTTTTCTAGAAGGAAACAATCTCGAAACCTTAACCGATAATTATAGAATCGGACAAATTTTTAGAGTAGTGATCATACCAGGTCAATTCAATAAAGGAACCAAAAACAACATTGATTTAAGCGATTACAAAGCAGTCATAGCAGCGTACCGCATTGATGAAAGTAAAATAAAAAACCGCGAGTAATTCCAAAAAACACAAAACCAACCGTCTTACAATAGGCGGTTTTTTTACGATTTTTTTTTCGTCGAATCGCGATTCAGTGAAACTAAAACACCAACCAACAATGCCGTACCAATAAAACCTAACGAAGCCCATTCCGGAATTTCAATGTAATGGTGTAGTAACATCTTGAGTCCGACGAATGTCAATATCGCAATCAAACTATACTCAAGGCTGCTGAATTTCTCGAGCATATTCGCAAGGAAGAAATACATCGAACGCAATCCTAAAATGGCGAATATGTTTGAACTGAACACCAAAAACGGATCGGATGTGATCGCCAATATCGCCGGAACACTATCTACGGCAAACAGCACATCCATTACCTCGATGATGACCAAAGCAACAAACAATGGCGTGGCATAACGCTTTGAATCTTTGCGTATAAAAAAGTCTGCTCCGTGAGTTTCGGTAGTAATCGGTATCATTTTCCCCAATACTTTATAGATGAATGAGTCTTTCGGAGCGAAATCATCTTCTTCATTGGTAAACAACATCTTCATCGCTGTAAAAACCAGAAACGCGCCGAATATATAGGTTGTCCAACTGAATTTATTGATGAGCATTACGCCAAAGAAAATCATCAGACCTCTAAATACGATTGCGCCGATAATTCCCCAAAACAAAATGCGGTGCTGGAATTTCTGTTGAATCTTAAAAGCGCTGAAGATGATCGCAATCACAAAAATGTTGTCTATGCTTAGCGACAATTCAATCAAATACCCGGTGATGAACTTGATCATCGCGGTATTAGGCTGTAGTTGGTCAGGGTTGGCGACATATCCTGATTGATACAACCAGTAAACAACTCCTGAAAATACAAACGATAAGGCAACCCATACGGCAGTCCATTTACCGGCTTCTTTTGAACTAATCACATGTGGCGTTTTATTGAAAACACCTAAATCTAAAGCCAAAAACAACATTATTAAAACCAGAAAAAGCGCCCAAACTATCATTTTTTATCTTTTATGGAGAACTACAAATATAATTCTTACAACAACAACCACAAGAAACATTAACGAATATTGTTTTTGGTCTATAATTTTAGTGTTTTTATCTAATTTATCAATTTAACCCATAAAAAAATAGGGTATATTTATTTTAAGTTTGATAATTTTATATATTTGCCTCGAAATAATAGGGTATAACATTAAAAATAAATATTTATGGCAACATTACGCTTTCAAGCTTTAAAAGAATCGTCAAACAGAACGCCAGTTAAATTTGAAGAAACCGGAAGAAAGTCTGCTATTTTCGGCGCTAACGTTTTTAATGACAAAGCAATGAAACAATTTTTGACTTCAGATGCTTTTAAAGGTGTTCGAGATGCCGTGCAACACGGAACCAAAATCGACAGGAAACTAGCAGATTACATCGCCATGGGCATGAAAGAATGGGCGTTGTCAAAAGGCGTTACGCATTATACACACTGGTTTCAACCTTTGACTGGAGCAACCGCAGAAAAGCACGATGCTTTTTTTGAAACTTCTTATGATGGAAGTGATCCGCTAGAAAAATTTGGCGGTGGACAATTAGTACAACAAGAACCCGATGCGTCAAGTTTCCCAAATGGTGGCATCAGAAATACATTCGAAGCGCGAGGTTACACCGCTTGGGATCCAACTTCACCGGCATTCATTTTCGGTACGACTTTATGTATTCCGACCGTTTTTATTTCTTACACGGGCGAAGCTTTAGATAACAAAATTCCACTACTTCGTGCTTTATCTGCGATGGACGATGCGGCAACAGAAGTTTGTAAATATTTCGATAAAAACGTAAAAAAAGTAACCGCCACTTTAGGCTGGGAGCAAGAATATTTCCTAATCGACAAATCATTGGCGCAATCCCGTCCTGATTTAATGATGACCGGAAGAACCTTGTTAGGACACACTTCGGCAAAAGGACAACAATTAGATGACCACTATTTCGGTTCTATCCCGACGCGTGCGCTTACTTATATGAGAGATTTAGAGCAAGAATGTATGCTGCTCGGAATTCCCGTAAAAACACGACATAACGAAGTAGCACCAAACCAATTTGAACTCGCGCCAATCTTCGAAGAAACGAATTTAGCAGTAGATCATAACTGCCTGCTGATGGATATCATGTCGAAGGTAGCCGAGCGTCACGACTTCAAAGTACTGTTGCATGAAAAGCCATTCAAAGGCGTCAACGGTTCCGGAAAACACAACAACTGGTCACTGGCAACCGATACCGGAGTCAACTTGTTGAGCCCGAGCAAAACACCAATGAGCAACTTGCAGTTCCTGACTTTCTTCGTCAATACGATCAAAGCAGTTAATGATTATGAAGCGTTATTAAGAGGCGCCATCGCAACGGCAAGCAACGACCACCGTTTGGGAGCCAACGAAGCGCCACCAGCAATCATTTCGGTTTTCATCGGAGAACAACTAACCAAAGTATTGGCAGAACTCGAAGGCGTAACGAGCGGAAAATTATCGCCTGAAGAGAAAACAGATTTAAAACTCAATGTAGTAGGGAAGATTCCAGACGTATTGCTCGACAATACCGACAGAAATCGAACTTCACCATTCGCGTTCACCGGAAACAAATTCGAATTCAGAGCCGTAGGTTCATCAGCAAACTGTTCGAATGCAATGACCACGCTTAACACAATCGTTGCCAAGCAATTAAAAGATTTCAAAAAAGAAGTCGATTCGCTAATCGATAAAAAAGATTTGAAAAAAGACGAAGCCATTTTCAATGTGTTGCGTGAATACATCAAACAATCGAAAAACATCCTTTTTGAAGGCGACGGTTACAGTGAAGCTTGGGAAAAAGAAGCGGCGAAACGCGGTTTGAGCAATTTCAAAACAACGCCACAAGCTTTGCGTGCAAGAGCTTCAAAACAAGCGTTGGATCTGTTCTCAGAAATGGGCATCATGAACCACGTAGAAGTGGAGGCGCGTTACGAAATTGAACTCGAAGAATACACCAAGAAAATTCAAATCGAAGGCCGTGTGTTGGGTGATATCGCTCAGAACCATGTGATCCCAACAGCAATTCGTTATCAGAATACATTGATTGAAAATGTGCGTGGACTCAAAGAAATCTTCGGAAAAGACTTTGAGAAAACTGCGAAAGAGCAAATCGTGCTGATCAAAGAAATTTCGTCGCATATTGAAGGCATCAACACCAAAGTCGAAGCAATGACCGAAGCCAGAAGAAAAGCCAACGCATTGACCGACGGCGCAAAAATGGCGGACATGTATTGCGAAAAAGTAAAACCTTATTTTGAGGTCATCCGCGAGCATTGTGACAAATTAGAACTTTTGGTCGATGACGAAATCTGGACATTAACCAAATACCGCGAATTGTTGTTCACCAAATAATTCGAATATATATATAAAGGAAAGCCTGTTTCATGTGAAGCGGGCTTTTTCTATTATTGGTCGTCCGATATGCAGAAGCTGTTCCCGCTATCCACTATATCTTTTGTTCTGAACCCCAGAACAAAAGGATGCCGTTGCTATCGGGGCTAGGGCATCACGTTACCAAGAACACAACCTACAACTTTTTTCACTAACTTTCGTTATCCAAATAAACACCCAATGAAATCGGTCTTTCTACTCTTTTTTATTTTTGGAACTACTTTCGTTTCCGCGCAGGAGCAGTTTTCGGTTTATTTCGACAGCAACAAATTCGAAACAACTTCAAAGGAAACCAAAAGTCTCAACCAATTTATGGCTGCGAATCCGGCTGTGAAAATCGTCGGCATCCACGGATTTACCGATGAAGATGGTAGCAATGGATTTAATGACACTTTGGCGAAAAACAGAATCAATTTCATATTCAATTTAATCAAAGACAAAATCAAAATCCGCGATGATTTCAAAACCAGAAGTTTTGGGGAACTGCACAGCTTATCTAAGGTCAAAGCCGAAAACCGAAAAGTGACTTTATTCTATATCGAAGCAAAAGACATTGCGAGAGAAAATGAAATCCTCGGCATCAAAAAGACAGAGCCAGTAACCGAACTCAAAGAAATCATCAGTTATCCCGAAAAAGTAGTGTTAGAGAATCCCGACGGAACGAAGTCGGAATATAAGCTCGACGTTAATTTCATGAAAAAGATCGGTGAAGCTGCTGTTGGAGAAAAACTCAAAATAGAAAATCTTAACTTTAAAATTAATACCTTTATTGTAGTGCCCGAATCAAGAGGCAAAATGTATGAATTGCTTGTGGTACTGCAAAAGAATCCAAAACTGGTCATCGAAATACAAGGACATTTGTGCTGCATGGCGAACGACCGACTCGATTTATCGACGCAGCGCGCCAAAGCGATCAACAATTTTTTGGTCACCAATGGTATTAATGAAAAAAGACTAACCTACAAAGGTTTTGGAAGCACAGTGCCGATTTATCCGATTCCAGAAAAAGACGAACCGCAACGTGCCGCGAATCGTCGTGTCGAAATCATGATTGTATCAAATTAAATCCATCAATTCGATAGCAATGAGAAAAATTATATTCTTTATTTTATTATTCCTATTGAATGCAACCGGACTACATGCCCAAGAGAAACTGACGCTCTTTTTTGATTTCAACAAACACAACCTCAACGATATCGCGACGCAGCAACTACAAACCTGGATCGCGAACAATCCTAAAATTGAAGTCACTAAGATTTACGGTTTCTGCGATTGGAAAGGCACCAATAACTACAACGATTCGCTTTCATTGAAACGCGTTAAAACGGTTTTCAATTACTTGAAGCGTAAGGAAATTAAAGTCAAAGACGGCTACGAAATCAAAGGTTTTGGCGAAGATTTCGACCAATCGAAAGTGCAGTCCGAAAACAGAAAAGTTTTGATTGTATATGAATTGAAGAAAGAAGAAACCCCAACACTAGCTGCGGGAAATGAAGAGAATCTGCCGCTCGCCGAAAAGTTCAAACAAGCAAAAACAGGTGATCGCATCCGTTTGAAAAACATCTACTTTTATAATATGACACCACGGATTTTACCAAAATCAAGACCGGTTTTGATAGAATTACTATGTGCAATGCAAGATAATCCAAATCTAAAAATAGAAATTCAAGGACACATCTGCTGTCAAAAAGTATTCGATATCAATGATTTGTCGGTAATGCGCGCTAGAGCAATTTACAACTATCTCGTGACGCAAAAAATCAACCGCAAGCGCATGACTTATAAAGGTTATGGTACCAGCGATCCGGTTCACCCCATTCCCGAAAAAACAGAAGCAGAGCAAGATGAAAACCGTCGTGTAGAAATATTGGTGGTGGAGAATTGATTAGTGAAATTCAAAATTCAAAATTTAAAATTCCCATTCTAAAATATGAAATCTAAATTCTAAAATTTAAAAATCGTAAATCAAAGTCTTATCTTTGCGCAACAACAACACACTACCAATGAGTTCAGATACTTCCAAACGTTACGCGCAACGTGGCGTTTCTGCTTCCAAAGAAGATGTTCACCAAGCTATTCAAAACATCGACAAAGGATTATTTCCAAAAGCTTTCTGCAAGATTGTACCCGATTATTTGACCAACGATGATGATTATTGTCTGGTTATGCATGCGGACGGCGCCGGAACAAAATCGTCTTTGGCTTACATGTATTGGAAGGAAACCGGTGATCTTTCAGTTTGGAAAGGCATTGCGCAAGACGCCCTCATCATGAATATTGATGATTTATTATGTGTAGGCGCAACGGATAATATCCTGCTTTCATCAACAATCGGAAGGAATAAAAACCGCATTCCCGGTGAAGTGATTGCTGCAATCATCAATGGAACGGAGGATTTGATTAAAGAGTTAAAGTTGCATGACGTAACCATTCATTCTACTGGTGGCGAAACGGCTGATGTAGGCGACTTGGTACGCACGATCATTGTAGATTCTACGGTAACCGCACGCATGAAAAGGAAAGATGTTATTGACAATGCCAATATAAAAGCAGGTGACGTGATCGTCGGAATGGCTTCTTTCGGACAGGCACATTATGAAAAATCTTACAATGGTGGCATGGGTAGCAATGGGTTGACCTCGGCGCGTCATGATGTTTTTGCACATAATCTTGCTCAAAAGTACCCAGAAAGTTTCGATGATTTGGTGCCAGACGATTTGGTTTATTCAGGACAGCTCCAGCTGACGGATGCGGTCGAAAATGCACCTATAAACGCGGGACAATTAGTGCTTTCGCCGACACGAACATATGCACCGATCATTAAAAAAATCTTGCAACAGTATTCGTCGAAAGATATCCATGGCATCGTGCATTGCAGTGGTGGTGCGCAGACTAAAATTTTGCATTTCATTGAAAACCTACATATAATTAAAGACAAGCTGTTTCCGGTTCCGCCATTATTTAAATTGATTCAGCAGCAATCGAAAACCGATTGGAAAGAAATGTATCAGGTTTTCAATTGTGGTCATCGCATGGAGCTGTATCTTCCGGAATCCCTCGCAGACGAAATCATTGCCATTTCTGAGTCGTTCGGTGTGCGTGCCCAAATTGTTGGTCGGGTAGAAGAGAGCCGCTCCAAAAGACTAACGATCAGCAGTGAATTTGGGTTTTTTGAGTATCGCTCATAAGGTTTTGCGTATTGTTTGATTTAAAATATACGATTGGCTTTTCGTTGCATTATTTTGTTTAATTTTATGCATTACTAACTTTTAAATACTATATAATGAAAAAAATTACTTTAAGTTTATTTTTCGTCTTTGCCTTCCTATCTTCCTTGGTAGGCACAGCGCAGTGTTTGCAAGCTACATCAGGATTGTATCCGGAACAAACGTACACACCAACCACTTGCAACGGTATTACCGTCAACTCCATCACCACGCTTGGTTATGCTGGTGAATTTTCTAACGTTAATGTCGTGAACGGTGAAACGTATGTTTTCGAAAGTTCCATAGCAACGGATTTTATCACCATTAGCTCAGATGACGGAGCTACTGCTGCTATTAGCGGATTGACTCCATTAACTTGGGTTGCCGACCTTGACGGGGTAGTACGGTTTTATACGCACACCGATGATCTATGTGGAGAAAGTCAAACGTTCAGACAACGACGTCTCAAATGCGGTATCGCACTCTGTACTTTACCGACAATTGCTTTTGCAAAAGTCAGTAATTGTCCCGATGCTACCTTTAATGTTACGGCTGACATTACGGCATTAGGATCTGCATCTTCCATCACGGTTACCGATAATCAAGTTGGCAGTACACCGCAAGTTGCAACTGGAACTGGATTGTTGACCTTTGGTCCTTACAATAACGGATTATCGGTGACATTGACTGCAGTGAATGATGATTCAGCAGTTTGTACAACGACTAGTGCAGCATTTGTTCAAGCGGCTTGTCCGCCTGCTAATGACAATTTAGCAAACGCTATTGCAATTTCATGCGGAAACAATTACGCTGACAATACTTCAGCGGCAACATTAGATGAGAATGACGCGCCTGATGGTTTCGGAGCTGATATGGATGCGCCCAATGTTTGGTATACCTATACAGGTGCTGGTGCAGCGGAAACGGTTACCTTGAATTTATGTAATTCAACGTATGATTCTTCGGTTTTGGTTTACACAGGTACTTCGGGGAACTTAACCTTGATTGCAGGAAATGATGATGATAACACTTGCGGGGCTTTATTAACCACACGTTCAAGAGTGAGTTTTACATCAGACGGTTTGACCACTTATTATGTAGCTGTCGAAGGTTATAATGTGGGAAGTGTTGGAGCTTTTTCGATGGACGTTACTTGTGCTGCCGTCACGCCACCTGCTTCGTTAAATCAAACTTGTGGAACTTCGCAACCGCTAGAAGTTGACAATAGCGATTACGGGTCTGATAATTCCTTTGGAGATGTTAGTGCAGCGCAGCCATCTTGTGATCTTTTCGGATCTATTCAAGACGTTTGGTTCTCATTTGTTGCACCAGTGGAAGGTACGGTAGATGTTACGGTTTCAAATGGCACGATGACTTCATCTAACTTTACTGTATATTCTGGAGATTGTTCAGGATTAATTGATGTAGCCAATACATGCAATGCAAATTTAACAACCGGAGCAACAGAAAATCTAACGGGCTTGATTGCCGGGGAAGTTTACCATATTCAGGTTTGGAGCAACGCAGCTGAGCAGGGAACATTTAGTTTAAGATTATCAAATCCATCTTTAGCAGTCGGAAGTTTTGACAAGTCAGATTTCAACACCTATCCAAATCCTGTGATAGATGTTTTGAACATTGCCTATAGCAAAAATATTACTGGTGTCGAAGTTTATAATCTGTTAGGGCAACAAGTTTTTTCACAAAAATCAGATGCCAACATTTCACAAGTTGATTTGTCCCACCTAGCTAAAGGTGCCTACATGGTGAAGATGACTTCAGAGAATTTAGTAAATACCAAAAAGATTATTAAACAATAATTTGAATTATGTATTAAAAGCCACCAATCGGTGGCTTTTTTTGTTATAAATATATATTTTTTTAGTATTTTTGGAACTATTATTAACTAAAAGAACAACAATGAAAAAAATTACATTTAATTTATTACTGGGTATTGCGTTGTTACTGTCGTCATCGGCAATCAATGCACAAGCCAATAATGATTTTGCAAACGCTGAAGCTGTCTCTTGTGGACTTACGTATTCAGGTACCACGGTAGGAGCTACGCTTGACGAGGATACAGCTCCTGATGGTTTTGGAGCCGATATGGATGCCCCGAATGTTTGGTACACTTACACCGGTACAGGTGCTGAGGAAACCATTACATTGAATTTATGTAATTCGACGTATGATTCTTCTGTTTTAGTTTACACTGGGACTTCAGGAAGTTTAACGCTGATTGCAGGAAATGACGATGATAGTACTTGCGGCGCAACCTTAACGACGCGCTCAAGATTAAGTTTTGTATCTGACGGTTCTACGACATATTATATAGCGGTCGAAGGTTACAATGTTGGAAGTACGGGTGCTTATACGATGGAAGTTACTTGTGCAGCGGTAACTCCGCCAGCAGTGGACAATCAGACTTGTTTGACGGCATTAGATCTTCCTGTTGATGCTTCTGTAATCACATCAGATAATTCATTTGGAGATGCAAGTGCAGGAGTTCCTACTTGTGACCTGTTTGGAACTATTCAGGATGTTTGGTTTTCATTTGTTGCCCCATCTGCTACTGTAGATTGTACGGTAACTAATGGAACGATGCTTTCTGCAAACTTCGCGATTTATTCCGGTACCTGTGACGCATTGACAAGTTTAGCTTGTCGTGCTAATCTTACTGGTACGACAACGCAATCGCTAACGAATTTAGTTGCGGGTGAAACCTACTTCGTACAAGTATGGAGTAATGCTGCTGAGCAAGGTGAATTTACACTAACCTTATCAGATCCTTCAATCTGTCTGCCGGTTGCAACCTTTGAGAGCATCGCTAATTGTATCGATAATAATTTTACGATCAATGCCGATATCACAAGTTTAGCCAATGCAAGTTCAGTTACAGTTTCAGATAATCAAGCTAGCGCGAGCCAAACCGTGAGTTCAACAGGCGTTGTTACTTTCGGACCTTATGCTTTTGGAACTTCTGTAATATTGACGATCACAAATGATCAAAGTGCCTGTGCTTTGGTGAGTCCAACACAATTGTTGTCAGGCTGTCCCCCAGCAAATGACGAGTGTGCCAATGCAGTTGCATTAACAGTAAACCCTGATTTCAATTGTACCGATGTAACACCGGGAACTATTCTTGCGGCATCTGCTTCAAATACCGACACTACTTCTTGTGGCGGAACTGAAGATGACGATGTTTGGTTCTCTTTTGTAGCTACAAATGCTACACATACAGTTAGTTTGCTTAACGTTGCTGGATCTACGACCGATTTATTCCATTCCTTATGGACAGGTGCTGATTGCTCTAGTTTAGCTGTTGTAGCAAATTCTTGTTCTGATCCTAATACGAGTACAGTTTCAGGATTAACCGTTGGTGACACTTACTATTTGAGAGTATATTCTTGGACAGCAACACCGGGACAAACATCTACATTTGATGTATGTATTGGAACGCCACCACCACCACCAGCAAATGACGAATGTGCCAATGCAGTGGCTTTAACAATCAACCCTGATGCAACTTGCACAGATGTAACCTCAGGAACAATTGCTTCAGCTACGGCTTCATTAACTGATGCTACTGCTTGTGGCGGTACAGAAGATGATGATGTTTGGTTTTCTTTTGTTGCTACCAACACCTCTCATTTAGTTAGTTTGACTAACATTACAGGATCTACGACTGATTTATACCATTCATTATGGACAGGTGCTGATTGCGCAAGTTTGACATTAGTACCTAATACGTGTTCAGATCCAAATAACAGCGCTCCATCAGGATTGACTGTTGGGGAGACTTATTATTTAAGAGTATATTCTTGGACTGCAACAGCGGGACAAACTTCATCTTTTGATGTATGTATCGGAACGCCACCGCCACCGCCAGCTAACGACGAATGTGATGCTGCAGTGGCATTATCTGTAAACCCAGATGCAAGTTGTGCTTCTTTCGAAACAGGTACAATTGCATCAGCAACAGCTTCTGCAACAGATGCTGCAGCTTGTGGCGGAACAGAAGATGACGATGTATGGTTTTCATTTGTAGCTAATGATGCGCTGCAAAATATTAGTCTATTTAATGTTGCAGGAACGACAACAGATTTATATCACTCTTTATGGACAGGTGATTGTGGAACTTTAACACTAGTTCCAGGGTCTTGCTCCGATGCGGATAACAGCGTTCCAACAGGATTGATAGCTGGGCAAACGTATTATATCAGAGTATATTCCACGACTGCGGCTACAGGTCAAACTACAACATTTAGTATTTGTGTTGGAACACCACCGCCGCCTCCGGCTAATGACGATTGTACGGGTGCTATTGAAATTATTCCTGGAGGAGATTTCGCTGCGTCACCAGTTATTGGTTCAAACGTCAGTTCCACTTCAACCGTTGGATTGCCTACTTTTAGTTGCCAGACAAACCGTTCAAATGACGTATGGTATAGCGTAGTTGTACCAGCTTCCGGAACTCTAACAATCGAAACAAATTCGGCACCAGGAACTACAATGACGGATTCAGTCATTGGTATTTACACCGGTACTTGTGGTTCATTAGTTGAGGTGGGTTGTGACGATGATAGCAGTACTGATGGTAATTTCTCAAAAGAAGTTCTCACAGGTTTAACACCTGGTGAAACTATTTATATCGGCGTATGGAAATATGGCACTTCTTCCGATGGTGCGTTCCAATTGTCAGCTTATGATGCTTCTTTACTGAGCAACGATACTTTTGATAATTCAAACTTCAAATCATATCCTAACCCTGTAAAAGACATTTTGTATTTTTCATACAATAAAAACATTACAAGTGTAGCGGTTTACAATTTGCTAGGACAAGAAGTCTTAACTAAATCATCAAATGCAAATCAATCGCAAGTTGATATGTCGAATTTAGCGCAAGGAACTTACCTATTGAAAGTTACTGCAGACAACCAAGTAAAAACAATCAAAGTTATTAAAGAATAATTTTTTAATTGTTTATAATTTTTAAACCACCTTCGGGTGGTTTTTTTATTTATAGAAAATATTTTTCTTACATTTAGAAAATATTAACTTCACAACATTTTATATGAAAAAAATTACATTTAAATTACTGTTGGCTATTGCCTTAATGTTTTCAGCATTTGCCGATGCGCAGTGTTTGAGTTCAACATTTGGACTCTATCCTGCAGGAACTTCCGTTGCCTCATCTTGTGATGGGATTACGGCGACGTCAATTACAACTTTGGGGTATGCTAGCGAGTATTCCAACGTAGAGGTGATTGCAGGTGAAACGTACACTTTTAGAAGTTCATTGTCGACCGATTACATCACAATCAGTAGTGATGATGGTGCGTCGGCTGCAGTTTTCGGAACCACTCCAGTTACATGGGTTGCCGATGTTTCAGGAGTTGTCCGGTTTTATACCCACACCGACGATCTCTGTGGTGAAAGCCAAGATCTCAGAACCAGATCATTTGTTTGTGGCATTCCGCCTTGTACACAGCCTGTTGTATCATTCGCAAAAACGTTTGACTGTCTTTCTGCCTCTTTTGAAGTTACAGTTGACATTACTGATCTAGGTAGTGCTTTTTCTATTACAGTAACAGATGATCAAGGTAGTGCTTCTCAATCAGCTTCGTCTGCCAATATGCTGACATTCGGACCTTATGCGTTCGGAACTTCTGTAGTATTAACTGCTACTAACGATCAAACTCCAATTTGCAATGTTGTGAGTGATGCTCAAGTTGTTTTGGCTTGCCCGCCCGCCAATGACGAATGCGACGGCGCCGTAGCTTTAACAGTAAATCCTGATGCGAGTTGTACAGATTTTGTTTCGTCAACCATTACAGCAGCAACAGCTTCTGCAGTAGATGCTGCAGCTTGTGGGGGAACAGAAGATGACGATGTATGGTTTTCATTCGTGGCAACCAATGCAGCACAAATAATCAGTTTGAATAATGTTGCGGGTTCCACTACAGATTTGTTCCATTCATTATGGACAGGTACGTGCGATGCCTTAACGGTTGTTCCGAATTCATGTTCAGATGCAAATTCCAGTTTGCCTTCAGGATTAACGGTCGGAGAAACGTATTATTTAAGAGTATATACTTGGACAGGAACGCCTGCACAAACTTCAACCTTTGACGTATGTATCGGAACGCCTCCACCACCGCCAGCCAATGATGAGTGTGATGGTGCCATAGCTTTAACTGTAAACCCAGATTCAAGCTGTACAGAATTTGTTTCCGCAACTGTTGCATCTGCAACTGCTTCTAGTGTTGATGCTGCAGCTTGTGGCGGAACAGAAGACGACGATGTTTGGTTTTCTTTTGTCGCCAACGGGACAATCCAATCCATAAGCCTAAATAATGTTGCAGGATCTACCACTGATCTATTCCATTCACTATGGACGGGCGCGGATTGTTCAAGTTTGGCTTTAGTGCCAAATTCTTGTTCGGATGCCAATGCAAGTGTAGCAACAGGATTAACACCTGGGGATACTTATTATTTAAGAGTGTATACTTGGACAGGAACGTTTGGTCAAACTTCAACATTTGACGTATGTATTGGAACTCCACCGCCACCGCCAGCCAATGATGATTGTGCCAATGCAATTGTACTTAATTGTGGCGATATCTTAACAGCTCAATCCACTGAAAGCGCAACAGGAGGAACTCCTACTTCTTGTGTTGGAACTATCGGAAATGATATTTGGTATTCTTTCGAAGGAGATGACCAAGTTATTACTTTAACTGCAAATGCATCTGTTGACGCTCCTCAGGTGGAGGTCTACGCAAGTTCAGACGGTACTTGTTCAGGATTTGCAGCAGGAACTTGTATCGCATCAGCTGGTACAGGAGAAACTGTCGTAACAACTTCTTTTGTTTCTCAAACGGGAACTACATACTACATTCACATCGGATCTTGGATTAATGGTAATCCTGCAACGGTTTTTGATTTGTCTATAACATGTGAAGCACCAGCAACACCACCGGCAAATGATGAGTGTGATGGTGCAGAATCTTTAACTGTAAATCCAGATTCATCTTGTGCAGTGGTAACTTCAGGGACCATCAGTGGTGCTACCGCTTCAGCAGTTGACACAACAGCATGCGTTGGTTCGGAAGATGATGATGTTTGGTATTCTTTTGTTGCCAACGATGTTTTACAGGCAATTAATTTGAATAATATTGTAGGTTCAAGTATCGACTTAAATCACTCTGTATGGTCAGGTACTTGTGCCGGTTTGACTTTGGTTCCTGGATCTTGCGGAACAACGGCTAGCATAGCTACAGGTTTAACAGCAGGTGAAACGTACTATGTAAGAGTGTTCACTGGAACGACTGCAGCATTGCAAAATACAACATTCGATATTTGTATTGGAACGCCGCCGCCGCCGCCAGCAAACGATGATTGTACAGGCGCTATTGAAATCACCGCAGGTGGAGAATTTACATCTTCACCCGTTATTGGTAGTAATGTGAGTTCTACTTCAACAGCTGGATTACCAGCATTTATTTGTCAAACGAACCGTGCTAACGACGTTTGGTATAGTGTAGTTGTACCTGCTTCCGGTAGTTTAACAATTGAGACAGATGCTTCGCCTGGTACACTTATGACAGACTCAGTAATCAGTGTTTATACGGGTACTTGTGGTGCTTTGGTAGAAGTGGGTTGCAATGATGATGATGGAAATGGTAATTTCTCAAAAACTTTGTTAACAGGTTTAACGCCTGGTGAAACTCTTTATATCGGTGTATGGAAATGGGGCACTTCTTCCGACGGAGAATTCCAATTATCAGCATATGATGCTTCTTTATTGAGTAATGATACTTTTGACGCTGCAAGCTTCAGATCATATCCAAATCCAGTAAAAGATATTCTGCATTTTTCATATGACAAAACCATTACTAGTGTTGCAGTTTATAATTTACTCGGACAAGAAGTGATCACTAAATCGACAAACGCAAATCAATCTCAAGTTGATATGTCGAACTTAGCCAAAGGGACTTATCTTGTGAAAATTATGGCTGATAATCAAATGAAAACGATTAAAGTTATCAAAGAATAGTTTATTTAGAATTAAAATTGAAAGCCACCTTCGGGTGGCTTTTTTTATGCTAAATCCTTTCGTAACATTATTTTTATTACTTTAGAAAAAAATTCAATAATGCAACAATGAAAAAAACTACACTTCTATTTTTTCTTTTTATTTTAAACGGATTTTGCAGCACGGCGCAATCAGTCGCGGATTATACTTTTACCCAATCACTAGAAACTTACACGCCGGTCACGGGAATAGTTTCGACAGCAGTCGGCGATGATGGTTCAGAAAATAACATCCCAATTGGTTTTGATTTTAATTTTGGGGGTGCCAATTATACCACATTCAGCATTAGCACTAACGGGTTCATACGATTGGGAGATCTGATCAATGGACAAGGATTTACAAACGCTTTGTCACCTACTTCAATTCAGAAACCACTAATCGCAGCCTTTTGGGATGACAATAATAGAAATACTGGATCGATACAATATGTAATTACAGGCGTTTCGCCTGATAGAACTTTAGAAATAGGCTGGGACAACATCAATTTAGGCAATGGTGGTGCACAAAGCGCCATAGCATCCGGATCTTTTAAGATGAGGTTGCACGAAACTACAGGCAAAATTGAAATGGTTTACGGACCCACATTGACTTCCGCAGGGACAATGACGGCATCAATAGGGTTGAATGATATGAGTACATTTTTAAGCGTATCACCGACTACATCGATTTCAACTACCTCATCAATCACAGCGAATAATACCATCAGCAGCACTGAATTTTTAGTAGGCCAAAAATTTACCTTTCTACCTGGTGATCCTTGTTCGGGAACACCAACACCGGGCAGTACTATTTCCAATTTTGCCAGTATTTGCAGTAATGTGACTTTCAATCTTAACGTTGAAAATCAAACGACCGGATTTGGTGTGACGTATCAATGGCAATCTTCTTCTGACGGACTCACATTTATTGATATTGCAGGCGCAACAAATTCAATCTTTACGACGATGCAATCGACGGCGACGACCTATCAATGCATTGTGACCTGTGGTGGTGTCAGCGTAATTAGTAATCCGGTCGAAGTATTGATGAGTGGTATAAGCGAATGTTATTGTACGCCAACATACACCAATGGAAAAACGGATGGCGATTTGATTTCAAATGTGGTGATTACCGGAACAACGTTAGCCAATAATTCCGGAACGGATCCCGTAAATCCTGCCTACACTTATTTCACCGGACAGCCAAATTATACCGCCATACTTCAAATCGGACAGACCTATGAGATCAATATAACGGTAGGTACCTTCGCTCAGCAAAATGTAGCGGTTTGGATTGACTATAATGATGACGGTACATTCAGTACGAATGAAAGAGTCGGAATTAGCGCGGAGATTCCTGGTAATGGCATCGGAACCTTTCCAATTGAATTAGACTGTAATGCTTCGCCTGGTTTGCACCGCATGAGAATTAGGGATGTATGGAATACAATTTCGTCCGCGATCGATCCTTGTGCTAATTTCGGTTATGGCGAAACGGAAGATTATGACATTACCATTGAAGATGGCGTCGTATGTATCGCACCAACAGCGCTAGGAACGAGTTTAATCAATCCGACGAGTGCTGAGCTAACATGGGTTTCTTCGTGTAATCCTATAGGCTCGGATGTTCATTTCGGATTGGCTGGAGCTGGTTTGCCCGCTGGAACTCCATCACATCCCAATAGCGTGAGTCCGTTGACGATCAGTAATTTAACAGCGCTGACCAATTATGAATTTTATGTAAGATCGGTTTGCGAAGGCACTCAAGTTAGCGGCTGGACCGGACCTTTCGCATTCACAACGCTACCGCCGCCCATTGCTAATGATGAATGTGCGAATGCGATTTCCTTAACGGCGGGCACAACTTTTAGCGAGAATGCGATTGTTGCGAGCAATATCGCAGCATCAAAAAGTATCGGGCCGCCAAATCCTAGTTGCGCCTCATTTAATTTCGGTGGTGATGTTTGGTTTAGCACCATTGTTCCCAATGACGGAAATATCACGATTGAAGTTCAATCTAATCCGGGTTCCCCTTTTATCGACTCGGGAATGACCGCCTTTATCGGCAGCTGCGATAACTTGGTGGCTGTTGGCTGCAGTGACGATGAAGGTGTTGGTTCTTTTTCTAGATTAAATTTATCAGGACGTACGCCCGGAGAAACCATTTATGCAAGGGTTTGGGAATACGGAAATAACGTACAAGGTACTTTTCAGGTTTCAGCATGGAGTCCGACTTTGAGCAGTACTACTTTCGACCAATCGAATTTTAAATATTATCCGAATCCGGTATCAGATTATCTAAACATTTTCTATTCCGATTTGATCTCAAAAGTGATTGTTTACAATATGCTAGGGCAGGAGATGTTTATACAAAAGCCAAATGCAATACAGAGTAAAATAGATGTCAATGGCTTATCTTCTGGAACATACCTCGTAAAGGTATTTTCTAATGACCTTCAAAACACCTTTAAAATCAGGAAAGAATAATCAAATGATATTCAAGTAAATTCGCAAAAGCCACCCGAAACGGTGGTTTTTGTTTTTTAGAAAGTTTATATTTGTTAAAATTATCGCCATGTTTTTTTCGATCATTATTCCTGTATACAACCGTCCTGAAGAAACGGATGAATTGTTGGACAGTCTATCTAGATTAGATTTCAACCAAGAATTTGAAGTTGTCATTGTTGAGGATGGTTCTACAATCAAATCCGATCATCTAATAAATAGGTATCAAGAAAAACTGTACATTTCTTATTATTTTAAAGAAAATACTGGACCAGGCGATTCGCGGAATTTTGGCATGCTAAAAGCCAGGGGTGATTATTTTATACTTTTTGATTCTGACTGTATCGTTCCCGAAAATTATTTGAAAGAAGTTTATGCAGGTTTGCAAACACAATATGTAGACTGTTTCGGAGGTCCTGACCGGGCGCTAGATTCATTTTCGGATGTGCAAAAGGCAATCAATTTCTCGATGACTTCATTCCTAACTACCGGCGGCATTCGCGGTGGTTCTGAAAAGATTAATAAATTTCAGCCCCGAAGTTTCAACATGGGAATTTCTAAAAAAGCTTTTGAAGCTTCCGGCGGTTTCGGAAATATTCATCCTGGTGAAGATCCTGATTTGTCGATTCGCTTATGGGATTTAGGATTTGAAACCAAATTGTTACCGCAAGCCTACGTATATCATAAGCGGCGTATCGATTGGGAAAAATTTTCATACCAAGTCAATAAGTTTGGAAAGGCAAGACCGATTCTCAACAGCTGGTATCCAAAATATGGTAAAGTGTCCTATTTCTTTCCTGCTTTTTTTGTGATCGGATTGTATGCAGCGATGGTATTGTTTTTATTTTCAGTATACTTTTTACTCAAATTATATTGCATTTATTTCTCAGCACTATTCCTAGCGGCTGCATTTCAAAATAAAAGCGTGAAAATCGGTCTTCTGGCGATCATCGCTACGTGGAAGCAATTCATCGGATACGGAGTGGGTTTTATGCAATCTTTTATCAAGATCAACGTTTTAAAACAAAAACCGGAGCGGGCATTTCCGGAATTATTTTTTAAAAAATGACAAAAATTATTGGCTTGACCGGCGGAATCGGTAGTGGTAAGACAACCATAGCGCTCTATTTCAAATCGCTTGGCGTTCCCGTTTACATAGCCGATGACGAAGCAAAGAAAATTCTAGATACGCCCAAAATTCAAAAGGAAATCAAAGCTGAATTTGGTGCTGTCATTTTTGAAAACAATAAGGTCTCTAAACAAAAATTAGCGTCAATAGTGTTTCAAAATCCCGAAAAACTGAACGCCTTAAATGCGATTATTCATCCGGCAGTGAACAAGCATTTTGAACAATGGTTACAACTACATCAAAATTATCCTATCGTCATTAAAGAAGCTGCAATACTTTTTGAAAGTGGTAGCTATTTGGGTTGTGACAAAATAATCACAGTGGTTGCACCTTTGGAAACTAGAATTCAAAGGGTCATTTTAAGAGACGAATCGACCAAAGAAGAAGTTCTAAACAGAATTAAAAACCAGTGGACAGACGAAATGCGAGCGGCTAAAAGTGACTATATTATTGAAAATAATCAACTTCCCGAAGCCAAACTACAAGTCGATGAAATTCTAAAAAAACTGACAAATCCATAATATTCACTTTTGATGTTAATCTTTGGTTAATATATTTATCGTTTAAATGTTAAAATGTTAATTTTGCTGTGATGAATAAATTGTTTTTCCGATTGCTTGTATTGTTGATGAGTTTGTCGTTAATCGGCATCATTCTCGTTCAGGTTTATTGGTTTAACACTTCTTTTAAGAATAATGAAGAACAGTTTAGATTTCACGTTAAGCAAGTCATCGGCAATGTAGCTGAAAAATTGCAAACCGAAGAGGCTTTTAGTTTTATTGATAAATACAAGCAACTAAAAGACAGTATCGGAAAAGAACCTCAGAAAAGCGATTTTCTTGAATTTGGTTATTACCAAAGAGATTCTCGGACTAACGAAACCATAATCTATTCCAACAATATTATTTCAGAAGATTACAATATTTCATCTTCGTTCTTTGATAAGAAATCCGACAGTATAAAGCTTAAAAATTTTTCTTCAAAAAGAGTTACCGAGGTTTTTAATAACGGTAACGTTGACAAATCCGGCATGCAGCAAAAAATCACGCCTGATATCAAAATTAAAAAAGCTGGAAAACTTGCTATTCTCGACAATGCGCAGTTCGAAATTTTCTTCAAAGACATCGCCGCAGCAAAACCCTTGCAAGAGCGTGTTTCAAAAGAAAGATTATTCAAATTGTTAAAAATTGAACTCGATGAATATGGTGTCAGGACGCCTTTCGAATTTAGTATTTACAGTAACGGGCTCGCGACCAAGATTCAGTCCGAGAGTTTCAAGTATGAAAAGGATAAAACCTATTCCATTCCCGTATTCACCGATAATGAAGGCAATAATAAATACCAACTGCTCGTAAGTTTTCCGCACAAAGAAAAGTTTTTATTTTCGGAACTGCTTGGAATCACTTTATTGTCTATCATATTTACGCTGGTGATCGTGATTGCCTATACAAGCGCGTTAAATCAATTGATACGCCAACGTCAAATCTCTGAGATCAAAACCGATTTCATCAACAATATGACGCACGAATTCAAAACACCGATTGCCACAATCAATTTGGCTTTAGATGCAATAAAGAATCCGAAAGTCATTGATGATAAAGAGAAAATACAACGCTATTTGCAGATGATCCGCGATGAAAATAAGCGCATGCATGCACAAGTAGAAAACGTACTGAGGATTTCCAAACTCGAAAAAAAGGAATTGGAAATCAATAAAGAATCCTATAGCATCCACGAAATTATCGAAGAAGCCATAGAACATGTGAATCTAATTATTGAAGACCGACAAGGTACGATTGATACCCATTTACAAGCCAATAGAACCACAGTATTACTCAATGACGTCCATTTTACGAATGTTATCGTAAATGTATTGGATAATGCGATCAAGTATTCACCTGAGGAACCGCGAATTGACATCTATACGGAAAACGTAAAAGATTTCATTATCATAAAGATCAAAGACCAAGGTCTCGGGATGAGTAAAGTGGCTCAGAAGAAAATTTTCGAGAAATTCTATCGCGAACATACGGGCGATTTACATAATGTTAAGGGTCACGGACTAGGTTTAGCCTACGTCAAAAGAATTGTTGAAGACCACAACGGCCAGATATTTGTAGAAAGTGAAAAAGGAAAAGGAAGCACATTTATAATTAAATTACCACTAATCAACTAAACTATATTGCTATGGAAACAGAAAACAAAAAAATCCTCTTGGTGGAAGACGACCAAAATTTTGGCGCCATACTAAAGGATTACCTCATGCTCAATGACTTTGAGGTCACGCTCGCCAAGAACGGGATGGAAGGTTTTGAGAAATTCAAAAAGGATACCTACGATCTTTGCATACTCGACGTGATGATGCCTTACAAAGACGGCTATACTCTTGCGAAGGAAATTCGCGAGAAAAACAAAGATGTGCCGATTATCTTCTTAACCGCCAAATCGATGAAAGAAGATGTGCTCAAAGGTTACAAAGTAGGAGCAGACGACTACCTCAACAAACCTTTCGATTCAGAGGTGTTGTTGATGAAAATCAAAGCGATCATCCAAAGAAAAGCCAACGATGTCAAAACAGATCATGTGAAATTTGAATTCCAAATCGGAGGATTCCACTTAAACTCAAAACTGAGATTCTTGACTTTTAAAGATGAAGAACCAATCAAATTGTCGCCAAAAGAAAACGAATTGCTAAAAATGCTTGCCGTATACGAAAACGATTTGATGCCACGAGAATTAGCACTAACTAAAATCTGGAGAGATGATAATTACTTCACCTCAAGAAGTATGGATGTCTACATTGCCAAACTCAGAAAATACCTCAAACTCGATGATGACGTAGAAATACTCAACATCCACGGCGAAGGTTTCCGTTTGGTAGTCAAAAACAAACTCGCCAGTTAAAAAACAAAGCTCTGAGAAATCAGGGCTTTTTTTATGCGAAGCTTTTCCGGCTATACGCAGTATCTCTGCGAGGATACTTGCTGCTATCCGGGCTAGGGCTATCGATTTTCATTGCAATTATTGGTAAATGGCAGACTGTTCTTCAGCTGCGTCGTCCGCTGTTCGAGTGCAGATAAATGGGACATACTTATTCTACATCGCACTGTTGACGCTCTGAAAGCCTTCCATAATCGCGTTGAGACTTTCGGGAGTCGACATGCCAACGCGCTATATTGTTATTAATTTCCATGATTGCATCAACGATTTCACGCTGGTGTTCCTGTTACTCCTTTTGAATCGCAAATTCCATAGCAAAAACAGTTTTATCTTCCTTGGTAATGCTGAATGTCATTTTATCATCAACTTCCGATTGGTGTATTTGCACTTCGTCTTTCAAAGACAATTCCTTTAAAAAGTTCATATCGAAATTCAAAATTTTGTTTTTCATAATATCTTCATCCACCAAATCCATACACCATTCGAGGTATTTCACATTATTGACATGGTTCACAATATCAAGATCCGACAACACAACTTTGCGTTCGAAAACCAATTCTTGCGTTCCATCAATCTCAATTTTAGAAAAAGGCAGCAAAGTGGCGCGAACGTCCGGATATTTTTCACAGTGATCATGAGGTAATGCCATGCCTTCCGGACGACGCGATTTTGTGTTGAAAACCGCCCAGAATGTCTCCGCGCCAATATACTTTTCACCAGCAATTGAAACTTCAAGCGCTCGGACCGAACGCGAATTCTCGAGCGAATTGATCCAAGTTTTAATCGTAATCTTGTCTTTCCATTTGGGTAGTTTCGTAATTTCGAGCCGCATCCTGCTCAGTACCCACGCCTGGTTAAACTGCTGCATATCCACAAAACTGAATCCGCCCGATTCCGAATGTGCCGCAGCGGTAAGTTGCAACATGTTGCATAATTCAGTGTAACGCAAATCGCCATTTGGGGAACATTGCATAAAATTGACTTCCCATTCTTGGGTGTGTATCGA